>JBHHVE010000019.1:0-54245 GCA_046754085.1 Leptospirillia bacterium | reverse complement strand
CTTCTTCACCACCTTTTTGGCGACGGCCTTCCTCTTGGGGGCGGCCTTTTTGGCGGCGGTCTTCTTCGGCGCGGCCTTCTTCACCACCTTTTTGGCGACGGCCTTCCTCTTGGGGGCGGCCTTTTTGGCGACGGCCTTCTTCTTGGGGGCGGCCTTTTTGGCGGTGGTCTTCTTCGGCGCGGCCTTCTTCACGGTCTTGCGGGCGGTGCTCTTCTTGACCGAAGCCTTGGGCTTGGTGGTCGTCGATTTACGCGTAGTGGCGCGGGTGGCCTTCTTGGCCGGTTTCTTGGCGGCGGCTTTCTTGGCCGGTTTTTTAGCGGTTTTGGTAGCCATATTTTGTCCCATCCTTCTATATGATGTAGAGCCACTGGAGCTGCTCAGCCGAACGCGGTCGGCCGGTTCCCAGGCCGTATGGCGTGCAGCGCCTTCTATCACTATCCGTTCCGGTTACATCTCCCCGGCACCACGCCGAAGGGATTCGGGACGAAATTTCAATGACTTATCGGAGGCTCGGAGGAAACATTAAGAAAAATTTGAAAAAAATCCCCGTTCTTCCTCAAGGAATCAACTTTGTTTCAATTAAACGCTGGGTTGGATCACTTTGAGAACCACCCGAAAAAGACGGGGTTTAGGGGGGTGTATAACCCCTTGGCTTGGGGGGATTGGCTTTTCCGGCCTTGTGCGCCGTGGTTTCCGGCTCCGCCACCCTGAAGGCGCTGTGCGGCATTCCCGCCCTGGCTGATCAGGTGCGGCGGGTGGTGGACGCCGGAGAAGTGTCCGGATAAACCCCGGTATTCCGGGTCTCCGATCAGGGATTCAGGCCGCAGGCGGGTCCGGTTTCCGATTCCGTGGGTGTGCTCAGGTGGGCGAGGTATCCTTCAGCCCGCTTTTTATCGATATGGTAGCGACCCGTCAACAACCGCTCCGCCGCCCCGTGGGCGTCCTTGTCCATGTGGGCGGGGATGCTCTCCTTGCCCAGTATGGCGTTGATGGCCTCGGCCACGTCAATACAGCGGAACAGGTCGCGGGTGCGGCCGTTGATGATCGGCAGGCCGCTGCCCGGCTGCCGGGACAGAAGCAGCACCACCCGGTGGAAACCGGTGCCGCGCCGGTCTTGACGGGTGTCCAGAGTGGCTTGTTCCACATCGTCGAACACCAGTTCGCCTGAGGCCGGAACCACCCCGCGCCGACGCCAGTGGATGCGACCGGATGCACGATCAAAGGTAAACCGCGTAAGCCGGTTGGACAGGAGACCGAACATGGACACCCCGAGGAACACGATGGAGTAATAGGCCACCTCGTTGGTCCAGCCCCACACCATGACGGTGCGAACCAGCAAAAACAGCATGATGGTGGTGCCCAGCGCAAACATCCCGAGCAGCCAGGGGGAGCCGTGTTGGATAACCAGGCGGTTTTCGTCGTGTTCGGTGAGGATCATGGGGACAGTCGATTCGAGGTGGAGGGCCCATTATCGTGGATCGGGCTCGGCGCGGCAATCCTTCCGGGGTTACCAGGCCAGGGGAAACAGGGGGATGGTAATACCGATAAACGCCGCTTCGTTGCCGCCGGGCGGCCCCGCGCTGACCCGCCAGGTGACTTCGGCGACGCCCAGGTAAACCCCGAGCGCAAGGCTGTCTTCGTGGGTGTTTCGCGCCATGGCCTTGTAGTAATCCCGCACGTAGCCAGCGCGAAACACCCCCATGGTGCCGAACAGGCCAACCCAGCGGGCGCGCCACTGGTCCTGGGTAATGGTGCCGCCCACCTCGATTTCGCCGAACAGGGTACGGTCCGGGTCTGGCTGCCAGGCCAGGGCAAAGGCGGCGGCCAGGTTATCGTCATAGGGGCCGGAGCCGCCGGTGGGGGTCATAACCCCGATTTTCAGGGTAGGCAGAAACGGTCGGTCATCCGACTGGGCGGAGGCCGGAACGGAGAAAAACAACAGCGTCACGCTCAGCACGGTGACGACCAGTACGGCCCTATGGATGCAAGCCGGGATCACAGCGGGAATTTATCAGCCCGGGTGTTCGGCGTGCAAGCTCCGGGGGAAGGGGTGCGGCCGGGGTGGAAACCCGCTACCGTAGTCCCGGTCGGTGCGGCGAACTTTGGATGGTGTGCGTATGTTTCAACTGGACCAACGGCTGATTGACGAGTGCCATGTGCTGGGGCGTTTCCCCCTGTCCCTGCTTCTGTTAATGGACGACGCCCGCTATCCGTGGTGCATTCTGGTGCCGGAACGGGAGGGGGCGACGGAGATTAACCGGCTGGATGTGGCCGACCGCATGCAGCTTGCGGCCGAATCCGCCCACCTGGCCGGGCGGATGTCGGCGGAATTTGGCGCCTACCGGGTAAATGTGGGAGCCCTGGGTCACATCGTGCCCCAGCTTCATCTGCACCACGTGGTGCGTTTTGAGGGAGATCCGGCCTGGCCCGGCCCGGTGTGGGGACATTCCCCGGCGGTGCCGTATTCGGACGAATTGCGGAGCGAAGTGGCCGGGCGGATTGTGAAATCCCTCGGTGAGGGGTTCAAAGCCGGAGGCTAGAGTCTGACCTTGACGAGTCAGGCTCAGGGCAGCCGGCCGGGCCAGCACCACCGCGCCCGCGCGAAGTTGCATCCGGTCGATGTTATCCCAACTGATGGGGTCGGTTATTCGGGCGCCTCCCGGTGGGGCCGGAATATTGTGGGGAACGCTCAGTTCCGGCTGGCGCGCTTTCTTTCCTGTTCAGTCAACAGGCGCTTGCGCACGCGGATCGACTCGGGGGTGATCTCCACCAGTTCATCGTCCTCGATGAACTCGATGGCCCGTTCCAGGGTCAGTTGCAGGGGTGGGGTCAGGTTCACGGCGTCGTCGCTGCCGGCGGCGCGGATGTTGGTGAGCTTCTTGCCCTTGACGGGGTTGACCGCCAGGTCATTGTCACGGCTGTGGATGCCGATGATCATGCCTTCGTAGAGGGGGGTGCCGGGCTGGACGAACAGCCGCCCCCGATCCTCCAGGTTCCACAGGGCGAAGGCCACCGCGTCGCCGTTCGCCATACTCACCAGCACGCCGTTGGCGCGACCGGGAAGCTCCTTCAAATAGGGCCCGTAATCGTGGAACAGATGGTTCATGATACCGGTACCGCGGGTGTCGGTGAGAAACTCCGAGCTGTAGCCGATCAGGCCGCGGGTGGGGCATAAAAATTCAATCCGCACGCGGCCATCCGGGGACGGGGAGAGATTCTCCATCTTGGCGCCCCGGCGGCCGAGTTTCTCGATCACCACACCTTGGTAGTCGGCGTCCACGTCCACGGTGACGTGCTCGTAAGGCTCCTGCATCTTTCCGTCCACCTCGCGGGTGATGACGGTGGGGCGGGAAACAGCCATTTCGAACCCCTCCCGGCGCATGTTCTCCAGCAGGATGCCGATGTGCAACTCGCCCCGGCCCGAAACCTTGAACGACTCCGCCCGGTCGGTATCTTCGACCTTCATGGCGACGTTGGTGCGGATCTCCTTGTAGAGCCGGTCCCTGATCTGGCGGCTGGTGACGAACTTGCCCTCGCGCCCGGCAAAAGGGGAGTCGTTGACCCGGATCTCCATGCTCAGGGTGGGCTCGTCCACATGGATGGGAGGCAGTGCGATGGGGTTTTCCGGGTCGCCGATGGTGTCCCCGATGGTGATGTCCTCAATGCCCGCCACCGCCACCAGATCGCCCGCTTCGGCGGTTTCCACCGCCACGCGGGACAGCCCCTCAAAGCCCAGCAGCTTGCTGATTTTGGCCTTGTGGCTGTTTCCGTCCCGGCCGATCACAACCACGTCCTGACCGTTTTTGATGGTGCCGTTGGCGATGCGTCCCACCACGATGCGCCCGATGTAATCGTCCCAGTCCAGGGTGGTGGCCAGAATCTGCAAGGGGGCTTTGGCGTCACCTTCGGGCGGGGCGACCTTTTCCATGATGGTGTCGAACAGGCAGGCCATGTCCTTGGGTTCGTCACCCGGATCCATCATGGCGTAGCCCTCCTTGGCGGAGGCGTACACCACGGTGAAGTCGAGCTGCTCATCGGTGGCGCCGAGGGCGCAGAACAGGTCGAAGGTCAAATCCACCGCTTCGTGAGGGTCGACCCCCGGCCGGTCGATCTTGTTGACCACCACGATCGGTTTGAGCCCCAGGGAAAGGGCCTTGGCGGTGACGAACTTGGTCTGGGGCATGGGCCCCTCATTGGCGTCCACCAGAATCAGTACGCCGTCCACCATATTGAGCACCCGCTCCACCTCGCCGCCGAAGTCGGAGTGGCCCGGGGTGTCCACGATGTTGATGGTGGTGTCGCCGTAGCGAACGGCGGTGTTTTTGGCCAGGATGGTGATGCCCCGCTCCCGCTCCAGATCGTTGGAGTCCATGACCCGCTCGCTCACCTGATGGTGGCTGGAGAAGGTGCCGGACTGCTTCAGGAGTTCGTCCACCAGGGTGGTTTTGCCGTGATCGACGTGGGCGATGATGGCGATATTGCGGAGCTTACGGGACATGGTGATACGCAGAAACTATGGAATAATCGATAAAGTTAAGAGAACCCAATATAATAGCATGAGAAGAGCTTCTCGTTGTGGTTTTTACTGTGGTGCTCCCCGAGAGGCGGCTGGCGGAAACGTGGTTCGGCGGGCTCCCCGGCGGGAGGCGGTCTCAGGCGGCCTTTTCCGGTTCGATGCCGGTCATCCGGGAGCGCAGGTCCATGAGCAGGGAAAACAGCACCGGCACCAGCACCAGGGTGAAGAAGGTGGAGAGCAGCAAGCCTCCCACCACCACCGAGCCGATGCCCCGGTACAGTTCCGAGCCGGGGCCGGTCCAGGTGACCAGCGGCGCCATGCCGAACACGGTGGTGAGGGTGCTCATAAAGATCGGCCGCACCCGCACCCGCACCGCACGGCGGATGGCCTCCCGGTGGGAGGCGGCCTCCTCCCGGATGTAGATGAGGGACTGGTGCACGATGAGGATGGCGTTGTTGACCACCGTGCCCACCAGGATCACGAAGCCCAGCATGGTCAGGATGTCGAGCCGCTGGGGGGCGACGAAGGCATTGACCGCCGACAGCCCCAGGATGCCCCCCGCCGCCGCCGTGGGCACCGCCACCATGATCACCAGGGCGTACAAAAAGCTCTCGAACAGGGCCGCCATCAGCAGGAACACGATGACCACCGCCAGCAGGACGTTCCACTTGAGCGCCCCCATGGTCACCGCCAGTTCGTCGGCGGTGCCGGTCAGGCGCGCCCCGTAGGGGGGCGCCAGCGCCCCTTCGGCGCGCAGCGGCTCGATGACCTGTGCGGTGACGGCGGCCATGGCCGCCTCCAGGCTCATCTCCTCCGGCGGCACCGCGGAGATCACCACCGAGCGCTGCCGTTCCACGTGGTTGATCTGGGTGGGGCCGCTGGTCTCCACCACCCGGGTGACCGCGTCCAGTGTCACCGTGTCCCCCCGCTCGGTACGCAGGGGCAGGCGCGGCACCCGGTCGCGTCCGGCGGGCGCCACCATGAAGGGATCCGTGTTTCCGGTCCGGCTGGCGTACAGGGTGATGTCGATCTCCTCGCCCTCGTGGGTATAGCGTGAGATGCGGGCGCCATCCACCATGGCGGAGAGCGCCAGGGCCAGATCCGGCAGGGGCAGGTCCACGTCGGTGGCGCGCAGCCGGTCCGGCACCACCACCAGTTCCGGGTTGCCCAGGTCGAGGGACGGCTTGGGCCGCACCTGCGCCCCCGGCAGCGCCCCCATGGTGGCGCCGAAGGAGCGCCCCCCGAGGGCCATGAGGTGCTCCATGTCGGGGCCGGTGAACTCCACGTCCACGCTGCGGCCCGAGCCCAGCCCGCGGGCGAAGATGGAGGACTGGAACACCAGGGCGATCATGCCCGGCACCTTGCCCAGACTTTCCTGCATCACCGGCATCAGTTCGCGGATGCGGGCGGGATCCCGGGTGCGCGCCCCCATGAAGACCTGAGTGCCGGAGGCCACATAGAAGAAGTTGGAGATCGCGGGGCGGCCGTCTTCCGGCTCCCCTTCCGCCTCCCACAACGGGCGCAGGTCGGCTTCGATACCATGGCCGATGCGGGTGATCTCCTCAATGTTGTAGCCCGGCGGCGGCAGCAGGATGCCGAGCACCAGGTTGCGGTTGCCCTCCGGCAGGTACTCCGCTTCCGGCATCACCCAGGCCACCCCGGAGAGCAGCAGTGCCACCACACCCAGGGTGGCAAGGCGGGTGGTGTTCCTGGCGCACAGAAAGTCCACCCTGGTGGCGATCCAGTCGGCGATGATGGTGCCCCGGTCGGCCAGCTTTTGCAGCGGTTTTTCCCCCGGCTTCTCCCCCCCCCAGAATGCGGCTGGCAAAGGTCGGGATGACGGTGACGGATACCAGCAGGGAAAGGCTCACGCCGCAGGCGATGGCGATGGCGATATCGCGGAACATCTGCCCCGCCTCCACCTCCAGGAACAGGATCGGCAAAAATACCGCCACGGTGGTCAGGGTGCTGGCCAGCACCGCGCCCCACACCTCGCGCATGCCATCGAGGGCGGCGTCGACCCGGCTTTTGCCCATCTCCCGGTGGCGGTAGATGTTCTCCAGCACCACGATGGCGGCGTCCACCACCATGCCGACGGCGAAGCACATGCCCGCCAGGGACACCACATTCAGGTTGCGGTCCAGCAGGAACAGCACGCCGAAGGTGCCGATCACGCTGATGGGGATGGCGGTGGCCACCACGATGGTGGAGGAGAACGAACGCAGAAACAGCACCAGCACGACGATCGCCAGCAGGCCGCCCACGATCAGGCTCTTCTGCACCTGATCGATGGAGCGGGTGATGTAGATGCTCTCGTCGTACACCTGGGTCAGGATCAGGTTGCGGTCGGCCAGCACCCCGGCGTTCAGTTCGGCCGTCGCCTTCTGAACCTCGGCCATGATTTCCAGGGTGTTGGAGCCGGCCTCCCTGATGACGTTGACCGCGATGGCCGGCTCACCGTTTTGCCGCACCGAGCGGAGGGGCTTTCTATAGCCCACACGCACCTCGGCCAGATCCCCCAGAAACAGGGGCGCGCCGGAGGCGGTGGGGATGACGATGCGGTGCAGGTCCGACGGTTTTTCATACGCCCCCGTGACCCGCACGGTGATGCGGCGCTTGCCCTCGTCGATGGCGCCCGCGGTGATGTCCCGGTTTTCGTTGTCGATGATGCGGGCAAGCTCCGACAGGGTGATGTCCCGCGCCGCCATGCGGTCGGCGTCGACGATCACCTGCAGTTCCTGCTCCCAGCCGCCGAACACGTTGCTCTGGCCGACGCCGGGAATGCGCTCGAAACGGCTCTTGATGAAGCTTTCGGCAAAATTCCGGTAGGTGCCGATGGGGGGCGCGTCGTCCGCCGTGGTTTTCAGAATCAGCCAGGCGATGGCCCCCCGGTTGGCGTTGACCGTGTAAATCACCGGCCGCTCGGCGTCCGGCGGGCTTTCACGCACCTGATCGAGGCGGTTGCTGATTTTGATCAGGGCGGCGTCCATGTCGGTGCCGGTGCGGAAGGTGAGGGTGATCCGGGCCTGGCCGTCCATGGCCTCGGATTCCATCTCGATCATGCCGGGGATGCCGCGCAGGGCCTCCTCCTGCCGCACGATCAGCTCCCGCTCCACCTCCAGGGGGGCGGCGCCGCGCCAGTCGGTATCGACGGTGGCGGACGGCTTGACCACCTCCGGGGTGAGCTGGATCGGCAGCTTGAACAGGGATACCGCACCCAGCAGCACCACCAGGATCACCCCCACGGAGACCGCCACCGGGCGGCGGATCATGCGGGCAAACGGATTGGTGCTGTGCTCGGTGGGCATGGCTGAGCCTAGTTCGTCACGGCCAGGCTTTGTCCGTCGCGCACCCGCTCGTTACCGCGGGTTACCACCTGATCGCCGGGGGCGAGGGGTGTGCCCATCGTGGTGATTTCCACCCGGCTGCCGGCGGCGCGGCCCATGCGGACCGGCACCCGGAGCGCCTTGCCGTCGTCCACTTTCCAGACGTGGGAGGATTCCCCCCGGGTGACCACCGCGTCCTTGGGCACGGTGATCGCCTCTTCCGGCGGTCCGACGGCGAAGGTGACCCGCGCCAGCATACCCGCGAACAGGCGGCCGTCGGCGTTTTCCACCCGCACCTCCACCGGGAAGGTGCGGCTCTTGGGGTCGCCCTCGGGGGTGATGGCGTGCACCGTGCCGGTGACCTTGCCCGCTTCCGTGTCCACCCCGGCGTCGTCCCCCCGGGCGATTTTCTGCACGATGTGCTCCGGCACCCAGACCCGCACCCGCGCCGGTGCCAGGTCCACCACCCGGGCGATGCCGCCGCCCTCGGGCACCCACTCGCCGGCCTGGATCAGTTCCGCCGCCACCACCCCCGCAAACGGCGTACGGATGGTGGACTGCTCCACCAGATAGGCGAGGCGGGTGACTTCGGCCTCATGCCGGGCCAGCTCCTGCCGGGTTTCGAGCACCGAGCGGTTTCGGGTCGCCACCAGATCGGTGGAGACCGCCTGCTGGGGCAACAGTGCCTCGGCCAGTTTGAGGTCGGCTTCCGCCTGGGCCAGCCGCACCCGGGCCGCCTCCGCCTGGGCGCGGGCCTCGCTCAGTTGCGAACTGATGATGGTGGCGTCCAGTTCGGCCAGCGGCTGGCCCTCCGTCACCACGTCGCCGGTGCGGGCGAGCAGGCGTTTGGCGCGGCCTTCCACCAGCGCCGCCACGGTGCTGGACTGGAACGCTTCCACGGTGCCGATCGGGGTGACCCCGTCGCGCACGGTTTCGCGGCTGGCGACATCCACCGCCACTTTGGCGGGGGGCGGCCCGCCCTTGCCGTCGGGCGGACCCTGGGCAAAGACGGTACCGGAAGGGGTAAGGCAGGCCAGCATCAGCAGGGTTGCGATGAAGAAGGTGCGGTACATATTCAAGATGATCCAGAAAAACGTGAGTTCGAACACTAAAAGCGGCAGCGCGCGCAAGTCAAGGAGGGAAGGGAATCATGTAGGGGTGCGAAGTGGGGGCCGAACGGCGTAAACTGGCGGCTCTTTTTCAGACCGGAGCCCGGCCTGGCTCCGGCAAGGTGTTGTTCCGGGTCTTTACCGGCAGAGGTGTACGAGGTGTCATGAAGAAATTGAAGGTGCTGCTGGTGGGCGGCGGGGGGCGTGAGCACGCCATGGCGTGGAAGCTTGCGCAAAGCCCCCGGCTCGAGACGTTGTATGCCGCCCCCGGCAATCCGGGTATCGCCCAGGTGGCGGAGTGTGTGGATATCGCCGTAACGGATGTGGACGGACTGTTGGCCTTCGCCACCGAAAAGGGCATCGACCTGACCGTGGTGGGGCCGGAGGCGCCCCTGATGGCGGGGCTTGCCGACCGTTTCACCGATGCGGGCCTTGCCGTGTTCGGGCCGTCCGCCAGGGCCGCCATGATCGAGGGTTCGAAGGCCTACTGCAAAGAGATCATGGAGCGTTACCATGTGCCCACCGGGGCCGCCCGCACCTTCACCGACGCCGATGCCGCCCGCGCCTATCTGCGGGAGATCGGTCCGCCCCCCTACGTGGTCAAGGCCGATGGTCTGGCGGCGGGCAAGGGGGTGATCATCGCCCAATCCCTGGACGAGGCGGATGCCGCGGTGGCCGACATCATGGAAAAACGGGTGTTCGGTGAGGCCGGGGACAAGCTCATGATCGAGGAGTTCCTGGACGGTGAGGAGGCGTCGTTTCTGGTGTTTACCGACGGCAATACCATCGTGCCGATGGTCTCGGCCCAGGACCACAAGCGCATCTTCGACGGCGATCAGGGGCCCAATACCGGTGGCATGGGGGCGTACTCCCCGGCGCCGGTGATGACTCCGGAACGAATTGCCGCCGCCATGGAACAGGTGATGCGCCCGGTGATCGACGGCATGCGGAACGACGGTAACCCCTACCGGGGCATTCTCTATGCGGGCATTATGGTCACCGAGCAGGGATTGAAAGTGCTTGAGTTCAACGCCCGTTTCGGCGATCCGGAGACCCAGCCGATTCTGATGCGGCTCGACTCCGACCTGCTGGAGATTTTCGAGGCCGGTGCCCGTGGCGCCCTCGACGAGGTGAAAGTGACCTGGTCGGACGATGCCACCGTGTGCGTGGTGATGGCCTCGGCGGGGTATCCCGCCAGCAGCACCAACGGCTGTGAGATTACCGGCATCGAAGACGCCGAAGCCTACGACGGTGTCACCGTCTTCCAGGCGGGGACCCGCGATGTGAACGGCGTGCTGACCACTCAGGGTGGCCGCGTGCTGGGGGTGACCGCTCGGGCACCCTCCATCCGCGCGGCCATTGATCTGGCCTACAATGCGGTAGGCCGGGTGCAGTTCGAGGGCGCCCACTTCCGCCGTGACATCGGCGCCAAGGCGGCCCGCCACGATGAAGGCTGAACGCACGCGGGCGCATCACGCTTTATTATTGACCTGAGGGAGCATGGGACCGATGGCGAAAGACACCCCGATGGTGGGCATCGTAATGGGTTCGGATTCGGACTGGCCGATCATGGAAGCGGCAAGCCAGGTTTTGACCGAACTGGAAATTCCGTGGGAGGCCACCGTGGCTTCGGCGCACCGCACCCCGGAGCGGGCGAGAAAGTGGGTGGCGAGTGCCCGGAAGCGCAACTTTTCCGCAATCATCGTCGGCGCCGGAGCCGCCGCCCACCTGGGGGGCGTGATCGCCGCCGAGTGCAACATCCCGGTGATCGGTGTGCCGATTGACGCCACCAGCCTGAACGGCCTGGACGCCCTGTTGTCCATCGTGCAGATGCCTGGGGGCATCCCGGTGGCCTGCATGGCGGTGGGCAAGGCGGGGGCGAAAAACGCCGGGGTGTTCGCCGCCCAGATCATCGGCCGTCAGGTGCCGGAGATGCTGGCCCGGCTTGATGTCTACCGGGACGACATGGTGCGTCAGGTGGAAGAAAAAGCCGCCGCTTTGGAACAGCGCATCTCGGGTGGCTGACCCGGCGGTGGCTGTTGCGGTGACGTCCGATTCCGACCGTCTGGACAGAATGCTGGCCGAAGCCTCGGACTGCATTCGGGCGGGGGGCGTGGTGGCCTATCCCACCGAGCATTTTTACGGCCTGGGCGCCGACCCGTTCAATACCGCTGCGGTGGCGCGTTTGTTTGCGCTCAAGTGCCGCTCCGCGGATAAGCCGATACTGGTGGGGATTGCCGACCTGGCGGCGCTTGAGCGCCTGACGGACGGCCTGCCCGACGGCATCGAGGCGTTGCTTCAGGCGTGGCCCCGAGGCCTGACCCTGATACTTCCGGCGGCTGCGGCACTGGCCCCCGGCATCACCGCCGCTACCGGCACCGTGGGAGTGCGCCTGATCCAGGGGGGGACGGGTATGGAGCTGATCCGTCAGGCGGGTGGCGCACTCACCGCCACCAGCGCCAACCCCTCCGGCGCGGGGGCCACGGGCGACCCGGAGCGGGTGGCCGAACTGCTGCCGGACCTGGATATGGTGATCGATGCCGGGGTGCTGCCGGAAGGGCGGCGCTCCACCATTGTGGATGTGACAAAACGCCCCTGGCGCATGCTGCGGGACGGGGCGGCGGCACGGGAGGCCATCACCCCGTTCGGCGTCCTGGAGGAAATGGGAGACTGACCCGATATGTTCACCGGCATCGTAGAGGAAATGGGTACCGTCACCGGCACCCGCCGTATCCGTGGTGGCGTGGCCCTGAGCATCTCGTGCAACACGGTGCTGGAAGGCACTGAGGTGGGTGGCTCGATCATGGTCAACGGCGCCTGCCTGACCGCCACCACCCTGAGCGCCGATGGTTTCACCGCTGACGTGTCTCCGGAGACCTGTCGGGTGACCACCGTGGGCAACCTGAAGCCCGGCGACAAGGTCAACCTGGAGCGCTCCATGGCGTTGGGGGGACGCCTCGGGGGGCATCTGGTCACCGGCCATGTGGATGCGGTCGGTACGGTACGCGCCGTTACCGCCTCGGGTGACTCCACCGAGCTTCGATTCAACGCACCGGAGAAGGTGCTGGCCTTGTGCGTGCCCAAGGGGTCGATTGCCATCGAAGGGGTGAGTCTGACGGTCAACAGCGTCGATGACAGCGGGTTTTCAGTCATGATCATCCCCCACACCGCGTCCCACACCACCCTGCTGGCGCTGGGAGTGGGGGGGCAGGTGAACCTGGAGGCCGACCTGATCGGCAAGTATGTGGCGCGGTTGCTGGAAGGCTATGGCGGTAAGGCATCCGGCGGCGGCCTGACCCTGGAAGACCTGGCCCGTTTGTAATCCGCGCGGAACCACCTCCGTATCTGTTAAAATCGTCTGGCTTTTCGAAGTTAATTATTTAGGCACTACGTGCAATCTGTACCCATGCAACCCTCTACCGGATCGGCGGTGCTTCTGGCCAACCCGCGCGGCTTCTGCGCCGGGGTGGAACGCGCCATCGAGATCGTTGAGCGCGCCCTTGAGTTGTATCCCCCACCGGTGTACGTTCGCCACGAGATCGTCCATAACCGCTACGTGGTGGATGGTCTCAGGGAAAAGGGTGCGGTCTTTGTGGAGGAGTTGACCGAGGTGCCGAACGGCGCCACGGTAATTTTTTCCGCTCACGGTGTATCCCGTCAGGTGGTGGCGGAAGCGGCCCGGCGGAACCTGTCGGTGATCGACGCCACCTGCCCGCTGGTCACCAAGGTTCATATGGAGGTGCGGCGTCACCATACCGAAGGGCGTGAGGTGATTCTGATCGGCCACGCCGGGCACCCGGAGGTGCTGGGCACCATGGGGCAGAACCACGGTGTGGTGCTGCTGGTATCCACCCCGGAGGATGTGGCGGCGCTGACCGTACGCGACCCGGAACGACTGGCCTTCGTCACCCAGACCACCCTGAGCGTGGACGATACCGCTCACGTGGTGGCGGCCCTGAAGGCGCGCTTTCCCCATATCGTGGGACCCGCCCGCGAGGACATCTGTTATGCCACCACCAACCGGCAGGAGGCGGTCAAACGACTGGCCCAGGATGCCGATGTGGTGTTGGTGATCGGCGCCCCCAACTCGTCCAATTCAAACCGTCTGCGGGAGGTGGCGCAAGCCAACAACCGCCCGGCTTACCTGATTGAGCGCGCCGCCGACATCCGCGACGAATGGCTTGCCGGGGTGGGCACCGTGGGTGTCACCGCCGGGGCCAGCGCACCGGATGTGCTGCTGGACGAGGTGGTCCGGTTTCTGATGGAACGGGGCCGGGATAGGATACGGGTGCTTGAAGGCCCCGATGAGGAAGTCACTTTTACCCTGCCCGATGAACTGATCTGTTAGGGCCTGAATGCCGTTGACCGTTTCAAGCGCCGTACTGGCCCAGGCTTTTTCCCATTGCGAAGGAACCTACCCGGATGAGGGGTGTGGCGTGCTGGTGGGGCCGGCGGGGGAGGACCGCGCCGTTCTCTTTGAGCCGTGCGGCAATATCCAGAACCAGATGCACGGGCAGGATCCGGTGCGCTACCCGCGCGATGCCCGCACCGCGTATCTGATCGATCCGCAGGACTTGTTCCGGCTCACCCACAGGTTGCGGGAGGAGGGAATGTCGTTCAAGGCCGTGGTGCATTCCCACGCCGACGTGGGGGCCTACTTTTCCGACGAGGACCAGCGTCAGGCCGCCCCGGTCATGAACCTTTCGATTACTGCATTTGCCCGTGGCGAAGGCCTGCCCGAGGACGACGTGCGGGCACGGCTGGCCCGTGGTGACCTGCCCGGCGATGCCGGGTCGGGGATGGTGAAAGCACGCATTCCGGTCTATCCGGATCAGGTTTATATCGTGGTGGATGTTGCAAACGGCCAGGCCCGGGGCTATGTGGCCTTTGCCTGGGACGCGGTGGCCCGCACCTATGTGGAAACGGGGGTGGACGTCACTGAAGATTCCACGGGCGAATTCCGGGAGTCGACGACCCCATGATCCGCACCCGTTATTCACCCGGACTTGTGGCTCTGCTGGTCCTGTTTCTGACGGGTCCGGTTCAGGCCCAGCCCATCACCGAGGCCGTTGTTACCGGGGCGGATGGGACCAAGGCAGCCACCACCGAGGCAGCCACCACCGAGGCAGCCACCACCGGGGCAGCCACCACCGGGGCAGCCGCCACCGAGGCAGCCACCACCGAGGCAGCCACCACCGAGGCAGCCGCCACCGAGGCAGCCACCACCGAGGCAGCCGCCACCGAGGCAGCCACCACCGGGGCAGCCGCCACCGGGGTAGCCGCCACCGGGGCAGCCGCCACCGGGGAGGCCACCACCGGGGAGGCCGCTACCGAAGAGGCCGCCACCGAAGAGGCCGCTACCGGGGAGGCCGCCACCGAAGAGGCCGCTACCGGGGAGGCCGCTACCGGGGAGGCCGCTACCGGGGAGGCCGCTACCGGAGCCACTGCTGAACCCGTTCTTGTGGAACAGGCCACCCCCGAACTGGTCACGGAGCCGTTGGATGAGTCAGTCGTCCCGGTCGTTGCGGAGCCGGCACCCCGGGCCTCTCCCGAAATCTACCGGGACTTTGGAGACTACTATCTCCGGCACGGCATGTTGCCCGAGGCGGAGGACGCCTACCGCAAGGCGATCATCCGAGCGCCGGACGCGGCTTCCCTCTACATGAAACTGGGCGAGGTCATGCGCCTGACCGGACGCCCGGAAGCAGCGTTGGAGCCGCTCCGAAAGGCGGTGGAACTGGCACCGGAACGGCCCGAGGTGCGCAACAATCTGGGCGTCGCCCTCACCCAGGCGGGGCATCACGAAGAAGCCATTACCCTGTTCGAGGAGTTGCTTGCACTGCACCCCAACTATGCCCTCGGCCACGTCAACCTGGGCGTGGCGTATCACAAGCAGGGCAAAGCCGCGCAGGCGGTGGTGCAATACAATCAGGCCATTGCCATCGACCCGGACAATGCGATGATTTACTACAATGTGGGCAACGCCTATCTGGACCAAAATCAAGCGGAGGAGGCGATCGACTGGTTTGATCGGGCCATTGAACGCGATCCGGATCGGGCGGCGATGCACAACAACCGGGGGGTCGCCCTGCGCGCCATCGGTCGTCTGGAGGAGGCCGCGGAGGCTTATGGCCATGCGCTTGCCATCGACTCGGGCGACCCGGATTACTACTTCAACCTGGGGGTGGTGGAAAGCGAGTTGGGCTACGTGGATGCCTCCATTGTCGCCTACCGGCAGGTGTTGGAACTCAACGACCACTACCCCGGCGCCCACAACAATCAGGGCAGCAACTATTTCCGCCTTGGGGTGTTCACCCAGGCGGAGGACCACTTCAAGGCGGCGGCCGCCCAGGCTCCGGAATCACCGTTGCCGTACAACAACCTGTGCGTGATGTACATAGCCCAGCAGCGGGATGATCAAGCCGTAGAGGCATGCACCCAGGCGCTGGAGCGGGACCCGACCCATATGGATGCCCGGTACAACCTGCTCCAGGTGCTGGTCCGACAGGGCCGTTTTGCGGCGGTGCTGGAGCAGGCGGACAGCTTGCTGGCGGAGATACCGGAATCCCAGTCCGTGTTCCGCTCGGAACTTCTGGCCACCATTTCCGCCGCCCACTACGGGCTCGGTGAACTGGATCCCGCCGAGCAGGCGGCGCAACTCGCCATCTCGACCGACCCCGGCGTGCACCGGGCCTACTACAACCTGGGCCGTGTCTACCAGAGCCGCCACAAAAATGAGGAAGCCCTCGCCGCTTACCGTAAGGCCCTGGAGGTGGATGGCACCGATCCCGAAACCCACCAGCGGCTGGGGGAAATTTACGACCGGCTGGATATGACCGAAGATGCCGACGCCGCATACCGGCGCGCCGCCCGCATGCGGATTGAATAACCGTTTTTGAACATCATTTTTTTGTTGAACGTGCAGGAGAAACACCCATGAGGGAAATTGCAAAGGTTCATGGCCGGGAGGTTCTGGATTCCCGTGGCAACCCCACCGTAGAGGTTGAGGTCACATTGAATTGCGGCGCCGTGGGTCGCGCCATTGTCCCGTCCGGCGCATCCACCGGCGTACACGAGGCGGTGGAGTTAAGAGACGGTGGCGAACGCTACGTCGGCAAGGGCGTCACCAAGGCCGTGGCGGCGGTTAACGACGAGATCGAAAAAGCGGTCAGGGACATGGATGCCACCGATCAGGAGGGTGTGGATCAGCGCATGATCGAGCTGGACGGCACCCCCAACAAGGGGCGCCTGGGGGCCAACGCCATCCTTGGTGTTTCGCTCGCCACCGCCAAGGCGGTGGCGGTTTCCAGGGGGCTGCCGTTGTGGGCGTATCTGGGGGGGGACGGGGCCTGCATTCTGCCGACACCAATGATGAACATTCTGAACGGCGGCTCCCATGCGGATTCTTCGGTGGACCTGCAGGAGTTCATGGTGGTGCCCCTGGGGCTGCCCAGCTTCCGCGAGGGGCTGCGTGCCGGGGTGGAGGTCTTCCATGCCCTTAAAAGTGTGCTCAAGGAGCGCGGGCTGTCCACCGGCGTCGGTGACGAGGGCGGCTTTGCCCCCAATCTGCCGAACAACGAGGAGGCCCTCAAGCTGGTCATGGAGGCCATTGAGCGCGCCGGATACCGTCCCGGTGACGACATCGCCATCGCCCTCGACCCGGCCAGCAGCGAACTCTACGAGAGCGGCCACTACAACTTCTCCCGCTCCGGCGAAGGTCGGCGGGACTCAGCCCAGATGGTGGACTACTGGGCCGACTGGGTGGACCGCTACCCGATCGTCTCCATCGAGGACGGCATGAACGAGGACGACTGGGACGGCTGGAAGGCCCTGAACGACCGAATTGGTGATCGGGTCCAGCTGGTGGGGGACGACCTGTTCGTGACCAACACCGAGCGGCTGGCCCGGGGAATCAAGGAAGGTTCCGCCAACAGCATCCTGATCAAGTTCAATCAGATCGGCACACTGACCGAAACCCTGAACGCCATCCGCATGGCCCAGGACGCGGGCTGGACGGCGGTGATCTCGCACCGCTCCGGAGAGACCGAGGACACCACCCTCGCTGACCTCGCGGTGGCGACGGGAGCCGGACAAATTAAGACCGGTTCCGCCTGCCGCACCGACCGGGTGGCCAAGTACAACCAGCTTCTGCGTATTGAAGAGGCACTGGGCGAGAAGGCGAAGTACGCTGGCCGCGACGCCTTCAAGGTCGTGAGCCCCGCACGGGGATAAGGGAGAGACTGACGGACCGCCCGGTGTGTGCGGGTGATCGGGCGCGGGGCTGTGGGCTTTCAGCCTTGGGGAGGTGCGCCGTCCTTACGGCGGAGCGGCCAGCAGGTCCCGGATGAGGGCGTCCGCTTCAGCGCCCGCCCAGTCGCGTTCGCCCACCACCTTGCCGATGAAACGGCCGTCCCTGCCGATCAGGTATGAAAACGGCAACAGCCGTCCCACCTCGTAGAGTCGGCGCACCTCGCCGTCCGTATCCAGCGCCACCGGCAGGGTGAGGCCGTGGTGCTTTACGAAACGTCGCGCGGTTTTGCCGCGGCCCCGCTCCACGTTGATCGCCAACAGCTCGAATCCCGCCGCCCGGTGCCCTTTCCACAGCGCTTCCATGTCCGGCATTTCCCGGGCGCAGGGGGTGCACCAGGTGGCCCAGAAGTTGAGCAGCACCACCTTGCCCGTGTAATCGGACAGACGCACCGCGCCGCCCTCCAGGGTGCGCAGGGTAAAGTCCGGAGCGGGCAGGCGTGTTTTTGGCGCTTGCACCCCCATGGCGGCAAGGGCCGACTGCCGTTCCCCGGCGGCTTCGCCCGTCCCGGCATGTGCCGGGACGGGCAGGGCCGCAAGGAAGGCCAGTGCCATCAGGGTGGGCAGACCCATGACGGCGAACCGGCGGACGATCCCCATGCCGTGACGCCGCCTCATCGGGCGTGGGCCTTGAGGTAGCCGAGGATGCGTGAACGCGCGTCCGGTTCGGGGAATGCCATGCCGCGTTCGGCCATGCGCACCTCCATCAGTGTCAGGAGGTGTTCCCACTGTTCGGCGGTGTGCCGCGCCGGGTGGGGCACGCTGTGGCATGCCCCGCACGCGTTGCGGTAGAGGACGGCGGATTCCGATTCGCCCTGGGGCAGTGGCGTGGGCGCCCCGGCGCATCCGGCCAGCAGGGACAGAAGCATGGTGATCGCAATGGCCGCGCCCGTTGCACGGGTACGGGGGTTGTTTATTCTTTTCATGATGGCATCTTCCTCCGCCTAGAAGCCGAGTTGGCTGGGGGCTGGCGTCGGCACGTGATCCGGGTGGCGCACGCTCTTTTTGGTAGGCATCTCCATGTACCAGGTGAGCATCACCCGCCAGTCGTCGGCCAGTTGCGGACCGTTCAGGTTCTGGTAAATGGGCGCCTGCACGGTCAGATCCATGATCTGCAGCGGGACCGGCTGCCACTGGATGCCGCCGGTGAGGAACGCCTTGGAACCACCATAGGCATCAGTGCGCCACAGGGGGGTCATGGCGATGCTGGTGGGGTCGTTCTTGGTGCTGTGGCCGGAAGCGCCGCTGGCAAACTCGTCCATGACGCCACCGATATCGCCCTGCCACGCGTAATTGGCTTGCGCCTGCCACAACAGGTCGTGGCGAATCTGGCGCATGGCGTACAGGTCCAGGGCGTAGCGGTTGCCGAGCCGGTAGTCCCGTTTGTTGTCGTGCAGGCGGAAGGTGCCAGTCAGGTTGGCACCCCACCACCAGGGGCTGGTAGCTGCCTGATAGAGCAGCCCCACGGTGGGGTCGAAGGTGCCGGAGCCGAGTTGCATGCCGTAGGGCAACAACTCGGTCTGGCGCATTCCCAGCGGATGGGTACTGTTCTGCTCGTCAATGGGGCCGGTGGGGAGCGACAGCCCCATCAGCAGCGACGCCTGCCGAGTGGGGCCCAGCGGGTCGTCGGCGAACAGCCGGTATTTGGTCATGATCATGGTGTCGGCAAAGCCGGATGATTCCATGGTGAAGCCCGGCTGGCCGGTGACGCCGGCCATCGTGCTATTAAATGTCATGTCCATCTGCTTGTCGGTGTACATGAACATGACCCCGCCGAAGAAACGGTCGGAGAAGCTGTAGCCCGCCGACAGGTTGAGCATCTTCATGTCCATGGTGGAGGGTACCGCCATGTACTTGCCCATGCCGGGCATGCCCAGCAGGGTGGAAGGGTCCAGGCTCGAGGTGCCGGATTGCAGACCGTCCATGCGCATCACCGTGGGGGTGAGCTTGATGCGGAACTCGTGGGTCTCCGGAATGCCGCCGCCGGGGATGTTCATGGGCATGTTGCCGCCGCATTTCACACAACACAGGCCCACGTAGGCGTGGGCGGGCAGGGCGGCGAACACAAGCAGCGCACCCGTCAATAGAATCGAAAAAAGATGTTTCATCACCACTCCAAAAAACACTTGGTTTGAAAATAGTCCACCCCGGCACCGCGTGTCCGGCGGCTTCACAAGGAACTCCGGACAGGGGCGTACCGCCCCTCCTGGCCGTGGGGCCGGGGGACAAAGGGGAGGATGTGGGGTGTGCCCGACCGGCGGGTCAGGCGGTGATGAAGGGGGGGCCGCGGGCGAGCCGGGTCTGCCGCCAGCCGGTATGTGGCGCGGCGGTTTCGGCGGGGGTGACCCGTTGGACGCTGACGAGGTATGTGCCGCTGAAGACCGCCGTCGGAACCCCCGAAGCGGTAAGGTTGTCCAGACACTTGCAGAGGGACTGGGCGGTGCCGTGGTGGGATGTGTGTTTGGAGGTCTGGCTGTGATGACCGGCGCCATGTTCGGAGGCCGCTGTGGTGGCGGTGTGGGCGCAGGACGCACCGCCCTCCGGGGGCGCGGCGTGACTCAGGGAGCAGGTCAGTGCATTGACGGTGAGCAGCAGGTAAAGGATGCCCACGGCACCGAAGCCGATGCCACGCGCCGCCCGGGATGTGATGCGCTTAAAGGGCATTTTTCAATGGTACCTGAAAAAAATGCTTCTTATCAAGGCGAACAAAGCTTCACGGACTGGGGGTGATCACCCGCGTCGCCACCCGGCTGCCCACCTCGACCTGACCCACGGTGCCGGTATCCTGGGTGCCGTCGGTGGCGTCGCTACTCTGCCCGGAAATAACGGTGGTCAGGTTTTGCCACAGGGTCACCAGAGCGCCGCTGGTGCGGTCGAGCACCATGTCCGGATTGGTGCGGCTGATACCGGATTGAAGCCCGCCCGCGATACCGGTTTCAAACAGGAAGGTACGCCCGCCGTCCCGGCTGCGGCGTATGCGGACTTCCCCATCGTTGGTCCATATGACGCTCACATCGTTTTCCGCCCGTGCGATCACAGTGGGCCGGTCGACACGAATGACGAGGTCGGCGATGGCCTCTTCCGGGGAGGTCGGGATGCCGAAAGCGAACAGGTCGTCCCGCTGGTCCAGGTGGGTGTCGATGCTTACCGGTGAACTGAACGCGGTGTTCGGGCTGCTCCGGGTGAAGAACACGTTGAGGCTCGATACCCGCAACGCGGAACGGGTGGCGATCGGCACGGATCCGCCGACGTCGATCCACGTCAGATAGACGTTGTTTCCGGCATCCACCGCCAGGGAGGGGCTCTTCATCTGGCCGGAAGGGGCGACGCCCGACTCGGACAACTGCACGGACGGGAATGCAATCAGGTCGCTGTTGCAGAACACGCCGTCGGCCTCACTATCGTCGGGCTGGCATTGCAGGTAGATCAGGTCCTGGGCATCTCCGCCGAAGTCGCCGGGTTCACCGGTCTCGATCCAGGCCATATGAATCCCGCCGGAGGTTCCAATGGTGATCTGTGGGGAGTCGGAGAAGTTATTGTTGCGGGCAGCCAGGGCGCCGATTGCGGACAGGCGTTTGGGGGTGCCGAAGAAATGCGCGCCGCCATCTCCGGAGCGGGCCAGGTAGACGTCGGAGGTGGTGCGCGTCTGGTACTGGCCGAACTCCACATCCTCGGTTCGCTCGTTGCGCCACATCGCATACAGGTTTCGGGGAAGTGGCGACTGATCGATGGGATCGTACATCTGCGGCGCCAAGGCAATCGTCGGTTGGGTGGCGGTGTTTCCCTGGCGGGAGAGGTTGCGCGGTTGCGACGGCATGTTGACCACCGAAGCCGCGGCGCCGCGGCTGGCCTCCGGGTAGTTGGACTCCGGCTCCGTCGTCCAGGTGCCGGTGAGCGGGTCAAACACATCCACCAGACGGACCGGGTCGGTCACCTGGGTGGTCGTGTCCCGGTCGCCCATGCCGCCCATGACAACGATCTTGCCGTTCAGCACGACCGCGGTATGGTCCTGCCGGTTTCGCGGCATGGGGGAGGCGCTAAGGACGGCCCATGCGGGGGTGGGGTCGTCCAGGTGGATGGTGAGCATGGTGGCGATGGGGTCGGTGCCGTTGGTGGTACCGCCCATGACGTAGATGGTTTCGCCGATTGCCACCGCCTGGTGACCGGAAATGGGGATCGGCAGGTCCGGCAGGTCGGGAATGTCCGTCACTGTTCCGCTCGCCCCGTCCACGGAATAACTTTCCACGGCGGTGGTGGGGGCGGTGGCGAAGGTGCCGCCGATCAGGTGATATTCCAGGGTGCTGTCGGCACGGGTCACGGCGACGCCGGTAACCTGGGTGCGGGGCACCGTCAGGGTGGTGGGAAGCGTACTCCAGGGCGATGTGGTGGGGTTGGAACAGGCCAGAATGAAGATCGGGTCGTCCAGGGTGTAATCGACCCCGGCCGTTGTATCCATGCGCAAAATGGTATTGACCGCGCCGCCCGTGTCGCGGCCACCGAACACGAACAGGTAGTTGCCGGCGCTCACCGATCCGTGACCGGCGCGTGGCGCCGGCAGGGCGGCGTCGGCGAACCAGGCGCGCAGATCGGGCCTGAAATACATGACCCGGTCGCGTACACCGCTGGCGTTTTCGCCGCCGGTCTGGTAAATCCGGGTTTCGCTGACCAGGGAACTGCCGCTCATGATCTGGCGGGTCAGTGATGTCAGGCCGTGATGCCAGCGGCCGATGGGGCTTGGATCAGCCACCGGGTCACAGGCATCACCAATGCTGTCGCTGTCGGCATCTTCCTGGGCCGTGTTGGCGTCGATCGGGCAGTTGTCCAGGTTGTCGAGCACGGTGTCGCCGTCGTAATCGCAGCCGGGGTTGTTGATAAAGTCGATACAGACGTCACAGGCGTTGCCGATACCGTCCGCCACGCCAAATTCATCGGTGTCCTGCTGGCCCGGATTGTAGGTGACCGGACAGTTGTCGCAGGCATCGCCGACGCCGTCCCCATCGGTGTCCGTCTGATCGATGTTGGCGACCAGGGGGCAGTTGTCGTTGGCATCCACCAGCAGGTCGCCGTCCTGGTCCTCGGCCTGTTCGGTGCAGGACAGAGGGGTGACGAACGTGGCCTCGGGCACCGGTGCCCACTGTTGGGTGCGCAGGTCATAGGTGCGGGAGGCAACCAGGCCGTTATCGACATTGTCCTGACCGCCGGTGACCAGGGCCTGCTGGGTTTGGGTGCCAAAGTTTTCCACGTCGGTGTAGTAGATATCGGAGCGTAGCGGTGCCGAAGAATTGGACGATGGGACCGAGACCTGGACCAGGAGGTGGGTGCTGCCGTCCGGCTCCACCACCCCGGAAACCGGCGCGGGCTGGTTGCGACCGGCGGTGATGTTGCCCAGGGCGTTGACATCGAGCACGGTTTCAGTGGGTCCGAAGTTGTGGCCGCCATCGGTGGAGGTCTTGCGGTAGACCACATTGCCGTCGGCCCACAGGGCGTAAATGGTGTCATCCTCACCACTGATCAACAGCGGCGCGGTGGCGGCGGTGGCGGCGGTGATGGTGGAGGTGCCGGCGCTTAAGGCATAGCCGGTGGAGGTATCCGGGGGCGAGGTGCTGATACACCCCCCCAGAATGAGGGGGAACAGGGCCGGAACGGCCAGTCGCCGCAAACTCCTGCCAAAAAACTGTAAAATACTCTCGATTCGGGTTGGGGGACAGGCACCCGAGAGATATTTGTAACTATTTGACAATACTGTAAAGTCTCTCTTCTTTGCGGGCCCCTTGCGGCCACCAAGAGGATGTAAACTGCAAGACCCGCGCCCAATGGAGCCGATGATTGCCCAATTACTTTATTGATGCGGCCATGCGGCAGGGAAGCCGGGTGATGGTCACCGGTCCGCTGGCAAGGCATCTGGCCGGTAGCCTGCGGCTGCGTGTGGGTGAGTCGCTCACCCTGGTTCAGCAAGACGTGGAGCGGGTGCTCGACGGTCAGGTCACCGCCGTCGACAAGGACCGGGTCGGGATAGATGTGACCGCTGAGCGGCCATGCCCGCCCGAGCCTGCACACATCACCCTGGTGGTGGGCATGCCGAAGGGAAAAAAACTGGAGGAGGTGGTGCGTCACACGGTGGAGGCCGGGGTGTCGCGTATCATCCCCGTGTTTACCGAGCGCGCGGTGCCACGGCCCAGGGAAGCGGTTGCCCGCGGCGAACGGCTGTCGGCCATTGCCCTGGAGGCGGCACAGCAGAGCGGCCGCTATCGGGTGCCCGAGGTGAGCGCGCCGATACCACTGACGGCATACCTTGTGCATGGAGATACCCGTGCCGACCCGGATCGTCCGGGTGGTTCCGGATTAAGGGTTATGCTATGGGAGGAGGAACGGGTGGCTTTGTTTCGTCAGGTGGTTGTCCCGCCGGTCGATCGGGTTACCCTGTTCGTCGGGCCGGAGGGCGGCATTACGCCGGGGGAAGCGGCGCAATTGAAAGACGCCGGATTTAACTCCGTGAGCCTCGGGCCCCACACCCTGCGCACGGAAACCGCGTGCGTGGCGGCGGTGGCGTTGACGGTCTCACTTCTTTGGCGGACAGTGCCACAGTCTTGACAGTTTTCGGGGAGAGGATATAATCCGACCGGTTGTGTATAAACTACTGAAAAATAAGCGGCTTTCCGGACAGTTTTGGGGAGGCCGCGGATGAGTGTCGCCACATGGGTCCGGCCTCAGGTATGGATGGCCGTGGTGCGTCTCGGCCTGATTGGCGCGGGTGCCCTGCTGGCGGCGGATGCGGTCAATCAGTGGCTGCTTACGCGCCTGCCGTTACCGGTGATCACCAAAGCGGTGGCGCCGGAAACGGTCGCCGTGACACCGACTCGCAAGGCCCCCACCGATTACCGCCGTATCAACGCCCGCAATATTTTCAATTCGACGCCCGCCGCGGCGCCGGTGGCCGCACCGGTGGTGACCGAAAGCGTGGAGCCGTTGAATGTGGTCCAGCCACTGAACCTGAACGTACGCCTGACCGGTACCGTGGTGGGGGCGACGCCAGCCCAGTCGTTTGCCTTTATTATGGATGTGGCCAAGCGAACTGAGAGCCTGTTCCGCATCGGCGACAAGGTGCTCGATGAAGGTGTGGTGGCGGAGGTCGGGCGCGACTCGGTGCGCCTCACCCGGGGTGGGGCGGAGCAGGTGATCCGGCTGTTCGAGGAGAACAAGAAGACCGGGCCCGGCGCCCCCATTGCATCCATCTCCCCGGCGTCTCCGGCTGCGGAGGAGTTTAGTTTCGCCATCGACCGCCAGGAGGTGGAGGAGGCGTTGGCCGACATGCCGCGGCTTCTGACCCAGGCGCGGCTGTTGCCCAACTTCCGTGCGGGACAGACCGATGGATTCCGTATTTTCAACATCGTTCCGGGCAGTCTGTTCTCCAAGATCGGGCTCAAGAACGGTGACGTGTTGCACCGCATTAACGAAGTGGAGATCAACGATCCCACCAAATTCATGGGACTGTTTTCTGACTTGAAGAACCAGTCTCACATCAGCCTCGACCTGGTCCGTGGCAAGGACCGTAAAACCTTCGAGTACGAGATCCGATGAAGCGCTTATTCCCGTTTGCGGCAGTCCTTTTCGGCCTGATGCTCACCACCATTTCACCGGCCGCCGCCCAGGCGCCACCCGTGCCTGACGAAATTGGTGAGCAGATGGTGACCATGGACTTCAATCAGGTCGATCTGCCCACGTTCATCAAGTTCGTGAGCGAATTGACCCGGCAGAACTTTGCCATCGACGACCGGGTCAAGGGCAAGGTCACCATCTACGCTCCCAAGAAGATTCCGGTGAGCGCAGTCTATTCGGTGTTCGAACAGGTGCTGGAGCTCAAGGGCTTTGGTCTGGTGCCATCGGACAACGTGGTGCAGGTGTTGCCGCTTTCCGACATGCCGCCGGTGCGGGACATTCACGTGTACTACCTGCAAAACGCCGACGCCGAAGAGATGGCCAAGGTGCTGACCGGTATCGTCAGCCGCTCGACCCAGTCGGCGGCGCGGCCCCGGGGTGCGATCCGGTCCGGCCGGGAGTTCGAGGGGGTGGTGCAGATTCTCGCCGATCCCCCCACCAACGCCATGATCATCACCGCCAGCCCGCGGGACTACAACATGATCCGGACGGTGCTCGAAAAGCTCGACATCAAGCGCCGTCAGGTGTACGTGGAGGCGGTGCTGCTGGAGGTGACCATCGGCGCCGGCAGCCAGTTCGGCGTGGACGTCTTCGGCATGGAGGATCTGGAGTCCGGCCGCTACACCGGATTCGGCGGCTCCCTGACCGGCGTGGGCGCCGGCGGGCTGCTCACGGAAACCGAGTTGGCCTCGGCGGTCTCCGGCCTGTCCGGCCTGTCGTTCGGAGCGGTGCAGCAGTTCACCATCGGCGGCACCGACTTCTTCAGCGTGGGGGCGCTGGTGCAGGCGGTGGCCTCGGACGCCAATATCAATGTGTTGTCGACTCCGCAGATTCTTACCTCCGACAACCAGAAGGCGGAGATCATCGTGGGTGACAACGTCCCCATCCTGACCAGCCAGAGCCAGACCACCGGCGGCAACTTCCAGACCCAGGTGGAGCGCAAGGACATCGGTATCACCCTGCGGCTTACCCCTCAAATTCTGGAAAGTGAGCTGGTCAAACTGGATGTATTCCAGGAAATTTCCAACATCCGTACCGACGTGGACACTTCGCTGGTGCAGTCCCAGGGTGTGATCACCTCCAAGAAGAGCGCCACCACCACGGTCATCGTGCAGGACAAGCAGACCGTGGTGATCGGCGGCCTGATCTCCGACTCGGTGACGGATACGGTCAAGAAGGTGCCGCTGCTGGGGGATATCCCGCTCCTTGGCTGGCTGTTCAAAAAACGCATCAAGGACACCACCAAGACCAACCTGCTCATGTTCCTGACGCCCCATGTGATCAAGGGGCCGGCGGATCTGTTCGCCCTGCAGCAGCAAAAGAGCCGCGAGATGATGGGCTTCATTGAGGACCAGCGGATTGGACGCAAGGCGAGCCGCCTCCAGTTTCTTGAGCAGGCCATCAACGCCCCGGAGTAGGCGATGAGTTTCGCGCCAAGAAAAATCGGGGAAATCCTGCTCGATGAGGGCTGGATTACCGATGCCACGCTGGACCGCGCCCTGGAGGTGCAGGAGCAGAAAGGCGGGCGCCTGGGGGGAATTCTGGTGCGTGCCGGAGACCTCACCGAGGACCGCCTGGCGCGGGCGCTGGCGACCCAGTGGGAACTGCCCTACGTGGACCAGCTTCCGAATGAGTTGTCCGGCCACTGGCTGGAGCGGTTGCCCATCTCCTTCGCCAAAAGCAACCTGGTGCTGCCTTTGGAAGAGGGGACGGACGCCACCACCGTGGCGGTGGCCGACCCGCTTTTGGGAGAGCCGCTCGACGACCTGGTGGCGCTTCTGGGGCCGGTGCGCCTGGCGGTGGCCCCGGCCAACCTGATTTTGCACGGACTGAATACCGCCTTTGACCGCGCCACCCGCACCGCCGAAGACGTCATCGAGGACATGGACGCGGAGCAGGGGCTGGTGGGAGGACTGCTGGACGAGCCGGTGGATCTCCTGGATGCGGACGATGAGGCGCCCATCATCCGGCTGGTCAACTCGGTGTTGTTCCAGGCGGTCAAGGAGCGTGCCTCCGACATTCACTTCGAGCCGTACGAACGGGAGTTCACGGTGCGTTACCGCATCGACGGCGTGCTCTACAGCGTGCTGACGCCGCCGAACCGTCTGCAGGCGGCCATTACCAGCCGCATCAAGTTGATGGCCCACATGAACATCGCCGAGCGCCGCCTGCCCCAGGACGGCCGCATCGGCCTGCGCATCGCCGGGCGCGATATCGATATCCGCGTTTCCGCCATCCCCACCGTACACGGTGAGCGGCTGGTGCTGAGGCTGCTGGAGAAGGGCGCGATGAACCTGGACCTTGCGACCCTGGGGTTCGACCCGGACCAGTTGGCCCAGATGAACCATATGGTTTCCATGCCCCACGGCGTGGTGCTGGTCACCGGCCCCACCGGCGCCGGCAAAACCACCACCCTGTACGGCGCCATCAGCCAGATCAACAACCCCGACCGCAACATTCTGACCATTGAAGACCCGATCGAGTACCAGCTCAAGGGCATCGGTCAGATGCAGGTCAACGCCAAAATCGACCTGACCTTTGCTTCCGGTCTGCGCAGCATTCTGCGGCAGGATCCGGATGTGATTCTGGTGGGCGAGATCCGTGATGGCGAAACCGCCGAAATCGCCATCCAGGCGGCGCTTACCGGCCACCTGGTGTTTTCCACCCTGCACACCAACGATTCGGCCTCGGCCATTACCCGGCTGGTGGACATGGGGGTGGAGCCGTTCCTGGTGTCCAGTTCGGTGTCGGCGATTCTGGCCCAGCGGCTGGTGCGGAACATTTGCGCATCGTGCCGCACCGGGTATTCGCCGTCGCCGGCGGAGGTCGCCAAGCTGGGGCTGGCGGCGGGCGACTACACGTTTTATCACGGTACCGGCTGCGAAGAGTGCGGCGGTACCGGCTATCGTGGACGGCTGGGACTGTTTGAAATGATGGTGATGGACGATGGACTGCGCGGCCTGGTTCTGACCCATCCGGACGCCTCCACCCTGCGTGCATATGCCGAAAAACACGGCATGCGCTCCCTGCGCGAGGATGGCGCACTCAAGGTGCGGAACGGTCTCACCACCACTGAGGAAGTGCTGCGGGTGGTTCAGGAAGAGGGGACTTGACGGTGTCTCCGGATTCCTTCCTGGCATCCGCATCGGGAGTGGCATAACGTCCCATGCCGGTGTTTGAGTACAAAGGTCTGGACGCCCGAGGCAAGACCGTGGCCGGTGTGGTGGACGCGGACACCCACCGGATGGCGCGGATGCGCCTGAAAGAAGGCGGCGTTTACCCCACGGAAATTGCCGAAAGCAAGGAGAAACGAGCGCGCTCGGAAGGGCGCGGCATGACCATGTTCAGCCGGGTGCGCCCGATGGAGATGGCGATATTCACCCGTCAGCTCGCCACCTTGGTGGGGGCGGGACTCCCCATGCTGGAATGCCTTGCAGCCCTGGTCGATCAGGTGGAGAATCCACGCCTTAAAAACGTCGCTTCCGATGTGCGCGAGTCGGTCAAGGAGGGTAACTCGCTGTCCGATGCCCTGCGCGGACACCCCAAGGTGTTTTCCGAACTTTACGTCAGCATGGTTGACGCCGGGGAGGCCTCCGGAACCCTGTCGCCGATGCTGGTGCGTCTGGCCGATTTCGCCGAGCGGCAGGTGGCTCTCAACGGCACCATCCGCGCCACCATGACCTATCCCGTGCTGATGGTCATTGTCGGCGCCTTGATCCTGGTGTTGCTGATGAGCTTCGTGGTGCCCCGGGTGACCCAGGTGTTCGAGGGAATGAACCAGACCCTGCCGACGCCGACGGTGATGCTGATCACCTTCAGTGATGTGATTTCCAGCTACTGGTGGGTGCTGATTGGCGTGGGGGTGTTTGCGTGGGTTCTGTTCAAACGCTGGGTGGCCACCCCGATCGGACGGCTGCGTTTCGATCGTATGTCATTGGCCATGCCGGTGTTGGGAAAGATGGTTCGGATGGTGGCGATCAGCCGTTTCACCCGTACCCTGTCCACCCTGCTTGCGGGTGGCATCCCCCTGCTTGAGGCGCTGTCCATTACCCAGCGGGTGGTGCAGAACCGGGTGCTGTCCGACGCCATCGAGGCCGCCGGGGAAAATATTCGCGAAGGGGAGTCAATCGCCGCCCCCTTGCAGGCCAGCGGCACCTTTCCGCCCATGGTGATCCACATGATCGGCGTGGGCGAGACCACCGGCGAGTTGGAGGCCATGCTGCTCAAGGTGGCGGAGGCGTACGATTCCGAGGTGGAGACATCGGTGGCCAGCCTGACCGCGATTCTCTCGCCGGTCATGATTCTGATCATGGGTGCTGCCGTGTTTGCGATTGTCATGGCGATTCTGCTGCCCATTGTGGAACTCTCCGGGGTGGTGGCGTAAGTGGCCCCAATTTTCTGCCAGGATGTTTTAGAGGAATAACAAGGAACCTGTCATGAGCACGAATGCGACAACATCATCCCCGGTCCTTAGGGAACGGCCCCTTCCCGCACTGGGGCAGGGTGGATTTACCATGATCGAGATCATGGTGGTGATTGCCATCCTGGCCATCCTGGCGGTGATCGTCATGCCCAAGCTGGTGGGCCGCACCGACGATGCCCGCATCGTCGCCGCCACGGTGCAGATCAAGAACATTGAGGAGGCGCTCAACCTCTACAAGCTCGACAACGGCGTGTACCCCTCCACGGAACAGGGGCTGGACGCCCTGATCAACAAGCCGAACATCGGTGTCATTCCGAGAAGCTGGAAAGAGGGCGGTTATCTGCGCAAGATACCGGTGGACCCGTGGGGCTTTGAGTTTATCTACATTTCGCCCGGCAGCAACGGTCCCTATGACCTGTCCAGCCAGGGCGCCGACGGTGAGGAGGGCGGCGAGGGCCCCAACGCCGACATCCACGCCTCCGACCTGTAAGGGTTCATGTCTTGAGCGGCACCTTCATATTCGATCGGGTACCGGCGCCCGGAGCTAGCGGGGAGGTCCGGCGCCGGTCCGGGCGCGCGGGCGGCTTTACCCTGATCGAAGTGACCCTGGTGCTGTTTGTGATCGGGATCATGATGGCGGTGGCGTTCCCCAAATTTCGCAACATCAGCGGCGGTGATATCAAGGGCGAGGCGCGCACCCTGATCGGTCAGGTGCAGGGCCTGTATGGCGAAGCCACCTTTACCCGCCGCGCCCACCGCCTGGTATTCGATCTGGACGGCGGCCGCTACTGGGGCGAGGTCAAGGTCGGGGACAAGTTTCAGTCCGTCGCACGGACCTTTTTGAAACCCCACGCCATGCCCCGGAACGTGAGCCTCCGGGATGTCACCACGCCCCGCGACGGCAAGCGCTCCGACGGCACCACCTACGCCTATTTTCACCCCCTTGGCCGGGTGGACTTCACCACCATTCACCTGGAGACGGAGGATGGCGACGACGTTCTGACCCTGGAGTTGAACCCGATCAACGGCAAGGTCAAGGTGACTGCGGGCGATTTGGAGACCAGCTTCGGATGAGCCCTGCATTCACCACGATATTCACCGGACGGCTGGCATCCGCAGGTCGCGGCAGCCGCGGGTTCACCCTGCTGGAGGTGATGGTGGCGCTGGGTATTCTGGCCACCGCCCTGGTTGCTCTGCTCGGTCTGCGTAATCGGGATGTGGCCATGCAGGCTCACGCCCGCGAAGTCACCCGGGCCACCCTGCTGGCCCAGCAGGTGTTGTTTGAGGCGGAAATGCAGGACGAACCCGCTCTGGGTATTTACGAGGGCGACTTCGGTGTCGACTATCCCGGGGTGTCGTGGCAGCGCAGCACCTCCACGTTTATGATCGATCGGGTGCACGAGGTGCGCGTCACCATTTTGTGGGGCACGTCGGACCGGCTTGAGATTACCCGCTTCGTGGAGGCGCAAAGCAGTTGATCCACTCCCGAAATCACAGAGGTTCGAGCGCCCGGGGCGCGGCGGGGTTCACCCTGCTCGAGGTGCTGGTGGCGATCGGCATCCTGGCAGTGCTGATGACCATGCTCTATAGCTCCTTTGACCAGACCAGCCGCCTCACCGGTCATGTGGATGAGGCATCCGAGCAGTACCGTACCGCCAGACTGGTGTTGGCGAAGATGTCGAATGAACTGGCGAGCACCTTTTTCTTTCCCGAGGACTCCGACGTTCGCTTCTCCGGCACTGACGGCGTGTCGGAGGCCGGCGAGGACGCCGACGAGATTGAGTTCACCAGCCTGTCGGGTCTGCTGCTGGAGGACGGTCCCGGCTCGGAGATGAACCTCCTGACCTACCGGCTGGAAGGAGATTCGCTGATGCAGGCCGAAACCTTCAACCCGTTAGGGTCCGGGGTGGGAAACACCCGGACCTTTCCGCTCGGGTCCGGGCTTTCCGGGTTTCGCCTGCGTTACATGAACAGTGACAAGGATTGGGTGGATGGCTGGGGCGGGGATGGGGCGGGAGTGCCTCTCGCCGTGGAGGTGACCTTGCTGTTCCCCCGTAATCTGGACGAGGATTCCCAGGTGGAAGACCGGTTTTTGCCGTTCACCACAGTGGTACGCATTCCGATGGCGGAGGCCTGACCCATGGCGGTGGCAAAAAGCGGCGGTAAGCGGATACGCGTGGCGGGGGTGCTGCTCTACAGCCTGTACGCCGTGATGGTGTTTCTGGTGGGCATGGCCGTGACCTTTCCGGTGGCCGATGTCACCGGGCGCGTGGCGGCCCTGGTGAAAAGCCACACCGGTTGGCAGGTGGACGGGGTCGGCCCGCACTGGAGACCGCCCGCGTCTCTGTATTTTTCGGGGATGAACATCGAGAGTCCCGGCGGCACCGGACTGGGTGTGCGGGACCTGCGGTTGAATGCCGCCCTGGGCGGGTTAAGCGACGGAAATATCCAGGTGGATCACGGTTTCGGGGTGTATGGCGGCCGGGTCGAGGGCCTGCTCGAAGCGACGGATATGAATACCAATGAGCCGGGGTTCCGCTGGAAGGGCACGGTGGACGGGCTGTCCCTCGCCGATATGCCGTTGCCGCCGCCGGGGGTGCCGTTGGCACCGTGGGCGGAGGGCGTCGGATTTACCGGCAAGGCCTCCCTATCCGGACAGACCGCCTGGCGCGGCGAGGATGCCGCCCGTGGTAACGGCAGCGCGAACATCACCCTCAGCGAACTTTCCGTTTCACTCCCGAAGGCGCCCATGGGCACCCTGGAACTTCCCTTCGGGGAAGTCACCGGCAGGCTCACCTGGCAACGTGGTCGGGTGGACATTGCGGACCTGTCCATTCAGGGCAGTCTGGTGAGCGGACGGGGTCAGGGTACGGTGCTGGTGGGGCGCACCCCGCAGACCAGCCGGATCGATCTGCGGCTGATCGGCGCCATCGAGCCGAACTTTCCCTATCGGGGCTTCATTACCAGCCTGTTAAAATCCAGCGGAGATGAAATGACCGTTACCGTCAAGGGAACCTTGGCAAGGCCGATGCTTTACGTGAACGGCAAAACCATCAACCAGATTATGGCGGGAGGCTGACACGGTGAGAACCGTAACCGGCATGCACACCTATTCGGGCGCCGATGGCGTCCCGGTGCGCCGCGCCGCGCGCTTGCGCGCGGGGCTCAAGGGTCAACAACTGACCGCTCTGGGGAAGAAGGCCGAAGACGGTGCCGCGGGCGACGTGGCCCTGACCGTGAGCGAGTGCGCCTTGCGGGAGATCACGGTGCCGTTCCCGGATCTGAAGAAGGCCACCCAGGTGGCGCCGTTCGAGGTGGAGGGGCTGGTGTCGTTTGACCCGGACGATTCGGTGGTTAGCCTGGAGCCGCTGGCTTCCGACGCAAACGGCTCACGCTTGTTGGTGGCGGTGGCCCCGGAGAGCCGGGTTGAAGCGCTGATCGACGAGGGCGGCGGCGAGGAAGTCACCCAGTTTCTGTTACCCGAGGCGGTGGCGCTGTTCCACTTCGCCCGGCGGGTGTTAAGCGGTCGGGACGGGTCGTTCCTGTTCGTGGACGTCAGAAGTCCGAGAATTTTGCTGGTGGCGATCAAGGACGGTGGCTGGGCCGGCAGCCGCACCCTGACCAGCGGTTGGGATCCGGGCGCGGTTGCAGAACCCCCACGGGACACCTTGATGGCCCTGCGCCGCGCCGCCCAGTCTCTCTACCTGGATGCCGACGCACCACCGCTTGCGGTGGTGCCGCTTGGGGATGGCAACGGCCCGGACGGTGAACTGGCGGCGGAGGCCGGTGCCGCCATCGGAACGGCGCTGAACACGGAAACGATGAGTCTTTTCGAACTGCCCGGCATGGTGGAATTCGGCCGCGCGGGCGCCGCTGACCTGTCGGTCAACGCCGTCGCCACCGGCCTTGCCCTGGCCGCCCTCGACGGCAAACGGCATATGAACCTGCGCGCCGGCCGCTTTGCCCTGCAACTGGGGGAAGAGCAGGAGATGGTCGAGCGCGTGATGCACATCGGCATCGGCGTTTTGGTTGTGCTCCTGATCGCATGGGGCGCGGGCTTTATCCGCTATCAGGGCGCCGCCACCGAACTGGCCCAGGTCAAGGGGGCGCTCGCCAGTCAGTATAAAGAGGTATTTCCGGACGATACCCGGGTGGTGGATCCGTTGCATCAGGCACAAAACAAGCTGAAGGTGTTGCAGGCCCGATCTCTCATGGTCGGCGGCGGCGGCACCACGGTGCTCGGCTATCTGGCCGCCGTGAGTGAGGCGATTCCACAGATCATCAGCATCGACGTGATGGAATTCACCCTGGAGGGCACCCGCCTGAGAATGGAGGCCGAGGTCAACAGCTTTGACGCCATCGATCAGGTCAAGGCGCAGATCGCCACCATTCCCGGCGTCGGCGAGGTACGGGTGTCGGACGCCAAGCAAAGCGCCAAGGAAAACCGGGTCAAGTTCCGGGTGCACGCCACCCTGGATGAGGGAATTTAAAGATGCGGGTACTCAGCGAAGGGTTTTCACGGATGAACCTGCGGGAGCGCCTGATCGTGGTGGGCGGGGGCATGGGCGCCATCGCCATGCTGTTGTGGGCGCTCGCGGTGGAACCCATGTACGCCAAGGCGGATCAGACCCGCCTGCTGGTGGAGAGAAAACTCAAGACCACCGGCGAGCTGGCGCAGGTGCTGGCCGACTACCGCCGTCAGGAAGCCCGCGTCGGCGACGTCAAGTCGGTGGCCGCCGATAAGGATTTTTCTTTGTTGTCGTTTCTGGAGGGGCTGGCACAGCGTTCCAACGTGAAGGGCAACATCAAGTACATGCGGCCAACCACCACCGACATCGCTGCCGGGGTGCGGGAACACTCGGTCGAGGTCAAACTGTCCGACATCCGTCTGCCGTCCATGGTCAGTTTGCTGACCGCGGTGGAGAAGGCGCCCCAGGCCATTCAGGTAAAGCGCCTGCACGTGCGCCGCCGCTTTGCCGATCCCAACCTGCTCGACGTGACCTTTGTAGTGGCCCGTTACGAGGAGGCGTAAGCCTCCCTTGTTCGAAACGCCGCTGGCGGCCGCCCATCAGCGGATGGGCGCACGGTGGGCCACTTTCTCCGGGTGGAGCCTGCCGCTGTCTTTTTCCGGCGTGCGCGAGGAACACCGGGCGGTGCGCGAGGCCGTCGGCGTGTTCGACCTGTGTCACATGGCCCGCTTGCGGGTGCAGGGATCGGATGCGGTCCGCCTGCTGGAAGTGGTCAGCCCGTCCCCGATCCGGGATATGCGGCCCGGCACCTGCCGGTACACGGTTTTTCTGAACGCGCAGGGCGGCATCGTCGATGATGTGATCATCACCTGCGTTTCCGGCACGGAGTACCACATCTGCGCCAATGCGGGCAGCCGCGAGACGGTGGTGGCCTACCTGTTCCACCACGTCCGGGCGCTTTCCGCCCAGGTGGTGGACGAGAGTGAGGCCACCGCCCAGATCGCCATTCAGGGACCCGCCGCCGCCCCACTTGTCCGGGACTTTCTGGATGGCGGGTTCCCCGCCTACATGACGGCGGCGGGCGGCCATTTTCAGGGCGCGCCCTTGAGCCTTACCCGCACCGGTTATACCGGCGAGCTGGGGGTGGAGATTCTGCTGCCGGTGGAACAGGCGGCAGCACTGTGGGACCATGTGACGGCCCGGGCCGTAGCGTGTGGTCTGGGCGCCCGCGACACCCTGCGGCTGGAGATGGGCTACCCCCTGTACGGGCACGAACTGGGGGTGGATGTTTCACCGGTGGCGGCCGGGCTGTCGTGGCTGGTGGACTGGAAACGCCCGGATTTTCTCGGCCATGCAACGCTCCTGGCGGAGCGCACCGCGGCGCGCCGGAAGCTGACCGGGCTTGTGGTCGAGGGCAGCGGCATTCCGCGGCAGGGGTGCCCGGTGATGGACGGAGACAGTCTGGTGGGTGAGGTGACCAGCGGCAACATGAGTCTGTCTCTGAATCAGGGCGTGGCGCTGGCCTTTGTCGACGCAAAACACGCGGGCGCCGGCACCGGCCTGACGGTGGAGGTGCGTGGACGGCGGCTTCCGGTGCGGGTGACGCCGCCGCCGTTCTATCGGGCAGGCAGCTTGAAGACGAAGGTGACATAAGTTGGACTTTGTTCCCCATACCCCGACCGAGGAGGCCGACATGCTGGCCGCCATCGGCGTGGCGCGGTTTGACGCGCTGCTCGCCGACGTGCCCGCCTCCCTGCGCGCCAGCGCCCGCCCGGAGCTGCCGGACGGCCTGTCCGAATCCGAGGTGTGGGAGCGGCTGCTCGCCCTCTCCGAAGACAATCACGGCTTGATATCGTTTCGAGGGGTCGGTTGCTACGACCATTACGTTCCGTCGGTGGTGCCGCAACTGATCGGCCGTTCGGAGTTTCTCACCGGCTACACCCCCTATCAGGCCGAGTTGTCCCAGGGCATGCTCACCACCATCTACGAATACCAGAGCCATATCCAGCGGCTCACCGGTTTTGAAGTGGCTTCCGCCTCCATGTACGACGGCGCCTCCGCGCTGGCGGAAGCGGCACTCATGGGGCTGCGGGTGCGGGGTGGATCGAGGGTCCTGATCTCGGACGGCGTGAACCCCCGCTACCGGGAGGTGGTCAACACTTATTTGTCCGGCATCGGTGCGGAACTGGTGCCGGTGCCTTTGAGTGGCGGCGTGACCGATGCTGCGGCACTGGCGGACCTGATCTCCGATGACACCGCTGCGGTACTGTTGTCCCAGCCCGCGTTCACCGGTTGCATCGAGGACGTGGCCGCGCTGGTGGCGGCGAACAAGGATGCGGGCGGGGAGAAACCGCCGCTGGTGGTGGTTGCCGCCAACCCCATTGCCCTTGGTGTACTGCAATCCCCCGGCGATGCGGGGGCCGACATCTGCGTCGGGGAGGGGCAGCCGATGGGGGTGGCGATGGGCTTTGGTGGCCCCGCTGTCGGCTTCTTCGCCACCCGCATGATGTTCGTGCGGCAGATGCCGGGGCGGCTGGTGGGGCGCACCCGTGAGCTTGCCGGGGAGGGTGGAGAGGACAGCGGCAAGGAGGGTTTTTGCCTGACCTTCCAGACCCGTGAACAGCACATCCGCAGGGAGCGCGCCACCTCCAACATCTGCTCCAATCAGGCGCTTCTGGCCCTGGCCAACACCATTTATTTATCCGCCCTGGGGCCTGCCGGTCTGGCCAATACGGCGCGCCTGTGCCACCTGCGCGCCCGCCAGTTAAAAGATGCCTTGTGCGCGCTGCCCGGATGGCGTCCGGCGTTCGACGGGCCATTTTTCCACGAGTTTGCCGTCACCCCGCCGGTGGCTCCCGAAATGGTCAACCGGCACCTGCTGGCCCACCATTTTTTAGGGGGCGCCGACCTGGGCGCATACGACGACCGCTGGGACGGTGACATGCTGTTTTGCGCTACAGAGCGGCGCAGCGAGGCGCAAATATCCGCGCTGGTTTCCTGTCTTTCCGGGTTACCGGCATGAGCGCGGGCAACGGCATTCGGGAGGAGTCGGCACGCTCGATTTATCAGGGGCGCATCGTGCACCTGTTCGAAAAAACCGTGCGGCTGCCGGGGGGGCACGTGGCCAATCTGGAGATCGTCCACCATCCGGGCGCGGCGGCGGTGGTGCCGCTGCACGCGGACGGCAGCGTGACGTTGGTGCACCAGTATCGCCATGCGGTGCGCGGGCATCTGTACGAGCTTCCGGCGGGACTTCTGGAAGAGGGTGAGTCGGGCATCGCATGCGCCGTACGGGAATTGAAAGAGGAGACCGGCATCACCGCGGACACGGTGACGCCCCTGACGGTCTACTGCACCACCCCCGGTTTTTCCGACGAGCTGGTGCATCTGTACCTGGCCACCGGCCTCACCGTGGGAGAGCAGGAACTGGAGGACGACGAAATACTGAGTGTGGTGCGCATGCCGCTGGATGAAGCACTGGCCAGGGTGGAAGCGGGCGACATTACCGACGGTAAAACCGTGATCGGCCTGCTCATGGCGGAACGCGTGGGGGCCGGTGCATGAGCCGGGCCTTCACCATCTACGACCGACAGGTGCCGGGGCGTGCCGCGGGTGGCGTGGCGGACACCCCGGACGAGGCTCTGTCCGACATTCCGGTGGGGTTGTTGCGGGCAACCCCCCCGGCGCTGCCGGAGGTGGACATCCTGACCCTGGAGCGGCACTACACCGGGCTGTCCCGTGACAACTACGCCCTGAGCCGGGGATTTTACCCGCTGGGGTCCTGCACCATGAAATACAATCCGGCGCTGGGGGAACGGGTGGCGTCCCTGCCCGGATTCACCGCACTCCATCCGGACAGTCCGGCCGAGGCAACCCAGGGCAGCCTTGCCCTCATGTGGCAGCTGGAGCGGCAACTGGCCGCCATCACCGGCCTTTCCCGCGTCACCTTGCAGCCGTCGGCGGGAGCGCAGGGGGAGTTTTGCGCGTTGCTAATGTTCCGCGCCTGGCACCGCGCCCAGGGGCGGCGCCCGAACACCATCATCGTGCCCGATTCAGCCCACGGCACCAACCCGGCCTCCGCCACCCTGGCCGGCTATCAGGTGAAGGTGGTGCACTCAAATGCAGATGGCCTGGTGGACATCGGCCATCTGGCGGAGCTGGTGAACGACGACTGTGCCGGAATCATGCTTACCAACCCCAACACCCTGGGGCTGTTCGAGCGGGACATCATCGCCATTGTCGACACCGTGCACGCCGCCGGCGGGCTGGTCTACATGGACGGCGCCAACCTGAACGCTCTGCTTGGCATCGCCCGTCCCGGCGACATGGGGGTGGACGCCCTGCACCTGAACCTGCACAAGACCTTCTCCACTCCCCACGGCGGCGGTGGACCGGGAGCGGGGCCGGTGGCGGTGAACGAGCGGCTGGCGCCGTTCCTCCCGGTGCCGGTGGTGGAGCGGGATCGGGATGGGCGCTTTGCACTGAACCACGGGTTGCCCGAATCCATCGGCCGCCTGCATGCCCATCATGGCAACATCGGTGTGCTGGTGCGCGCTCACGCCTACATTCTGGCCCTGGGGGCGGACGGTCTTGAGCGAGTCTCCCGTGCCGCGATCCTGTCCGCCAACTACTTGAAATCAAGACTCTCCGGCACTTTCCCCTTTGCCCACGACCGAACCTGCATGCACGAGTTCGTCATGACCCTGGGCAGGTTGCGTACAAAAGGTTTGCACGCCTGGGACGTATGCAAAAGGCTGATGGACTTCGACATCCATCCGCCCACGGTGGGCTTTCCCATCAATGTGCCCGAGGCGCTCATGATCGAAACCCCGGAGACGGAGCCGAAGGAGGAGATCGACCGCTTTGCCGATGCCCTGATCCAGGTTGCGCGGGAATGCGGGGAGACGCCGGAGTTGGTCGCCAGCGCCCCCCACGGCACACCCTTGAGGCGGCTGGACGAGGCCCGCGCGGTGCGCCGGCCGGACCTGGGGCGGCAGCCCCCAACTGCTGAAACCGGCAACGAGCGCCGCCGGGGGGAGCGCCGTCATGCCGAACGCCGTGCCCCGGCCCCGGCGGCGGAACAGGTTAAACTTTTTGGTGGGGATGGCGGGGACACACGGGAGGTTGAGTCGGTGATCGAAAATGACGGCATGGTGGAAGCGTTCACCGACGGGGCCTGTTCCGGCAACCCCGGTCCCGGCGGCTGGGGGGCGGTGCTACGGGTTGGGGATGAGGAGCATGAGCTGTACGGTTACAGTCCCTACACCACCAACAACCGCATGGAGTTGCTGGGGGCCATCCGCGCCTTGCAGGCGGCGGGGGCCGGTCGGCAGGTGGAGGTCACCACCGACTCCAAATACGTGAAGGACGGCATCACCTCCTGGATTCACGGCTGGAAGAAAAAAGGCTGGAAGACCGCCGCCGGAAAACCGGTGAAAAACCGCGACCTGTGGCAGCTGTTGGATGCTGCGGTGGCCGAACACCGGGTGTCCTGGCACTGGGTCAGGGGACACAACGAGCACCCGGAAAACGAGCGTGCCGATGAGCTTGCGCGGCGCGGCATCACCTATGGCCAGTCCGGCCGAATCGATGTTGACCCGGATGGCCGGGAGGGATGACCCGGACTGAGCATCCACCGGTGGAGGACGCCACCGCCGCCATTCTGGTAATCGGCGATGAGGTGCTGGCCGCCGGGGTGGAGGACATTAACTCGGTGTTCCTGTGCCGCCGCCTGTGTGAACTGGGGGTGGCGGTACGCCGGGTGGTGGTGCTGCCGGATGTGATTGACGAAATCGCCGCCGAGGTGGCCGCCTGCGCGCCCCGTTATACCCACCTGATCACCACCGGCGGCGTGGGCCCCACCCATGATGACGTCACCATGCAGGGGGTGGCTGCCGGACTGGGTGTTTCGCTGTTCCGCAATCCGGAATCGGAAGCGGTGATCCGCAATTTCTATGGCGAGGATATGACCGAGGCCGCCCTGGCCATGGCCGACCTGCCGGAGGGTGCGGCCCTGATTGGTGGCCCAGGCATGCGCTTTCCGGTGATACGGGTGAACAACGTGTGGGTGTTCCCCGGCAGCCCGCACCTGCTCAAAACCAAATTTAACGCGGTCAGCGGGCATTTCAAAAGCACGCCGTTCGTCACCTGCGCCTTGCGGCTGAACGCGGGGGAACCGGAGATTGCGCCGTTTCTCGCACGGGTGCAGGAGGATCACCCCCGCGTGGCCATCGGCAGCTACCCTCAGGAGCCGGGACAGCCGGTGAGGCTGATCCTGACCCTCAAAAGCAAGGACGCGGATGCCCTGGACGCCACCCGCAAGGCATTGGAAGCGGGGCTTGCGGAGTATCTGGAAGCGCCCGTCGACTGATTTCCGCACTGCGTCCGGATTCCCCGCGGGATGTTCCGCCCGAACCTGATGTAAATAGATGTAAATAATTGACCATTGCACTTGACAGTGCACACAAATTCCATGAAAATGAGAATCATTATCAATTGGTTTTCGGGCGGTGAACTGTGTCCACCCCCGGTTTGAAAGGTGCAAGATGGTTCCCACGGCAACGGCCACCCCGCTCTCCCCCCGCAGCGCCGCATTCGGCATGATGATGGCCCTGGTGCTGGCTTCGGGGCTGGTCCTGTCCGGAACGGCGCGGGCGGCGGACCCCATCGAAATCCATATCTCCGACCACCGTTTCCACCCGGATGTGGTGGAGGTGCCCGCCGGGCAGAAGACCAAGCTGATCATTTTCAACGACGGTGACGACGTGGAGGAGTTCGAGAGCAGCGATCTGAACCGGGAGAAAATCATCCGCCCCGGCCGCAAGATCACGATTTTTCTGCCGCCGCTGAAGCCGGGTGAGTATGCCTTTTTTGGTGAGTTTCACCCGGAAACCGCCCAGGGCAAAGTGGTGGTGAAGTAGCCGTGTCCGCCGCTTTTATCATCATGCTGAGGGAGGGGCTGGAAGCGGCCCTTATCGTGGGTATTGTGCTGGCGGTGCTCGCCCGCCTGGGGCAGCGCGGCCGCAATCGTCATGTGGCCTACGGGGTGGGGCTTGCGGTTGTCGGCAGCATCGGCTTCGCGTTATTGGCCGACGGTGTGACCGAACTGTTCGAGGGCGCCGGACAGGAGATCCTGAATGGCGTGGTGCTGGGGGTGGCTGCGGTCACCATCACCTATGTGGTGGTATGGGTGCGGGGACGCCAGAAGGGCATCGGACAGCAGCTTGCAGAACAGGTGGAGCAGGCGGGCGTGTCCGGGCTTGGGGTGATGTTGCTGGTGTTCGTGACCGTATTCCGGGAGGGGGCGGAAGCGGTGCTGTTTTTATGGGGGGTGATGCTGTCCGGCGCAGGCGCCACCCTGTCCGCCACATTGACCGGGGCCCTGTTGGGGTTGTCCGCGTCGGCGGCCATCGCCTGGGGGGTATTCGCCAGTGGGCGGCGGGTGCCGTTGAAGGTGTTCTTCAATATCACCATGGGGTTGCTGGTGCTGTTGGCGGCGGGTATGCTGACCTCGGCCGTCGGGCTTCTGGTGAGTGTGGAGTGGCTTCCCGCTCTTGAATACGCGGTGTGGGACACCCGCCACCTGCTGGCGGAAGACAGCGGCCTGGGCGCCTTGTTCGGTATTCTGTTCGGCTACAACGCCAACCCGACCCTGATGGAAGTGTTGGCTTATGCCGGTTATCTTCTGATGATCGGCGCGTGGTTTGCCGCCGATATGTTTCGCCGTCCGCAGGCGGTGTCCGCTGGTGGGTAATGGTACTGCCCGGGGTGTGGATACCCCGGAACAATCGATTGAGGGGGGCTGAAAATGCGTGTATTTGTAATTACTTTGCTGGCTTTGGCGTTATTTGCCGTTCCCGCCCAGGCCAAAAAATTCGTCTACAGCCCCATCGTGGCTGAAGGCGAAAAGGAGCTTGAGTACTACACCGACTGGCGCGAAACCCCGGCTGGCGTGACCGTGGTGAGCCACGAACTGGAGTTCGTTTACGCCTATGCCGCGCGTGATCAGATTGCCTTCTACGGGGTGTGGGAGGATCAGTCGGGGGCCGACGTGCATTTTTCCAAATACAAGGTGGAGTGGATCCACCAGATGTTCGAGCAGGGTGAGCGGGACTGGGACGTGGGCTTTTATCTGGAGTACCAGATGAACGAGAACCCGCCGGACAAAATCGAGTTCAAGCCGCTGTTTGCCAAGGACTTTGGCAAGACCACACTGACCCTGAACGGCATTTTCGAGCGCACCCTGGGCGCCACCGCCACCGGCGGTACCGAGGTGGGCTATGCGGTGGAATGGAAGTGGCGTATGTCGTCCCGTGTTCAGCCCGCGATTCAGGCCCACGGCGGTTTTGGCGAGGCGCGGGACTTCGCTTATGCGGCCAACAGTCAGGTAATCGGGCCGGTGGTGAAAATGAAATTAAGCCCCAAGGTGGGCTGGCGGGTGGGCGCCCTGTTTGGCACCACCGACGGTTCCGAGGATGTGCGGGTGACCAGCAACCTGGCTTACGAGTGGTTTTGACGGAAAGGGGTTGCGGCGTTTTTGTGGGCCGCGGGGTCAGTGGGGCGGGCTGAACCGCCCCCAGTCCATGCCGGCGAGACTGTCAGCCGGAACAACCACGTAGTCTTGCGCCAGGGCGGCGACCTCGGAAACGTCGTCCCGCGGAACGATGTGGGCGAAGCGGTTGAAGATTTCGTCCAGATCCTTTTCCGGCAAGTGGGGGTATGCCACCCGCCAGATATCGAGCCGGGGAGTGGTCAGGGTGTGGTTGACCGCACGGTAGCCGAGTCCATTGAGGGTGGCCCCGAAGATGGGGGTGATGCCGTTGCTACGGGCCATACCGGCAATCAGCACCCCGCCCCCTTCGTTCTGCAACTGGTCCAGATAACGGGTGAATGGCGTCACGGGGCGTTCCGAGAAAATGACGTGGCTGTCCTGCAGGGGATTGAAGGTGCCAAAGGTGAGGCCCCCCAGAAGCGCCGCACCCGCCAGCACCCCGATATGGGTCCGGTTGTCTGACCACTCAAACCGGCGGGCGGCGTACACCAGCGCCGCCAACGGCAGCACCACCAGCCAGTCGTGCCAGGTGGCCACCATCAACTCGACAGGCCCGAAGTGGGTGGCGCGTGAGACTTTGTAGACACCCCATCCGGCCAGGGTCAGCGCCGTAAATGCCCCAAAGCGAGGCCAGGTCAGGCGCAGCCCCGCCCGCACCGCGAGCACGTAGCCCATCATGAGCAGCAGCAGCCCGCTGGCATACACCATCCGGTAGGGCGGCACCCGGTCCCACAGCAACAGTGCCCCCATCCACGAGGGGATGGGCAGAAACAGCCAGGCGTTGGTCATGAGCACCCCCGCCCCCAGCAGAATGAGGCCCGGACGCCCGCTTTCGGTGAGCGCTTTTCGCACCCCCTTCCAGTTGAGAAAACAGAGCAGGAACAGCAGGTAAAAGCTGCCAACGGTCGCGATGCTACAGATGTTGGTCGCCTGCAGCGACTGGTGTTTCGCCGTGAAGATTTGGGAGGTGGGCAGAAAATGGCTGGTTATCCGGTACAGACCCTCGCCCCCACCTCCAACACTTCGCAGCCCCGGATAGTGGGTGTGCCACGCCGCCCCAAGGTAGTCCCGCAGGTAAAATACCGCCGTGCCGCAGGCCGCGGCGGAAGCGGTCACCAGCCCCGCCAGCCGGCGGGGCGCCAGCCACTCCCGCCGGAAGCCGAAAATGACAAGGGCGGCCACGAACGCAAGCTGCACGAACAGGGGCGGGTAGAAGAACATCAGCAACCAGCAGGTGGCGGTCCAGTAGAACAAGAGCAGCCGCCAGCCCCAGCGCAACTTCAGGTCGAGCACCAGCAGTATCCACGGGAACAACGCGATAAGTGGCCCCACCACCGTCCACCAATACTGAACATAGCCGGTGAAGAATAACACCAGGGCAGCCAGAAAAGATGTGACGTCGCTGCCGCCCAGCATCCGGAACAGTCGCTGGTAGCCCACGATGAACAGGGCGATGATGGCGAAGTAGTGGAACGAAAACGCCAGCCATGGGGGTGCCAGAGGAAATCCCCAGAAAGTGGGTTTGAATACCATCCCCCAGTCGTTCAACGGCATGGAGAAGAACGTCCGCAAGTCTTCTCCGTAAACGGAGGTCGCGTTGTACCGCGCGAAATGGTTGTTGACCGAGGCCTTGATCAGGGATGTCCAGATGCTGAACTCGTCGGCCCGGATCTCCCGCGGGGTGCCCATCATCACCCCGTCCTCCTGTGCGCCGAGGCCTTTCAGGACATAACCGTAGGAGGAGGGTGACAGCCCCATCCCTACATACAGGACGCCGGTGAGCAGCACGGTGACAAGCATCCAGATGGTGAACCTGGATGGACTTTCCGGGAGTGGCTGGCTGGGTCTGGGGTGGCTCAAACGAAACTAGCGCAGGGCATCCGGGTGCAACTCTCCGCTGACCACCACCCGGGTGGGGCCCTCGATGATGACGGCGCGAAATGCGTCCCCTTCGCGGGTAAAGTGGACCGTGAGCGATTCTCCCGAGATCGGCACCACCGTCACCGGCGACGTGACCCTGCCCAGGTAGGCGTACACCAGGGCGGCGGCAGTGACGCCGGTGCCGCAGGCCATGGTTTCTCCTTCCACCCCGCGCTCAAACGTGCGCACCCGCAGCGTGCCGCGCTTCGTCAGGGAGGTGAAATTGACGTTGGTGCCTTCCGGCGCAAAGCGCGGGTCGTGGCGCGCCTCGCTGCCGAGCCGGTCCACGTCCACCTCGGAGATCGACTTTACCGGAATCACCAGATGCGGCACTCCGGTGTCGATGAAGTAGCTGGTGTAGTGCGTACCGGCAAGCTCCAGGTCGATATCCGGCGTGATGGCGCTGGGCGGGGTGAGGGTGACCAGCACGTCTTCGCCGTTGACCTTGGAGTGCACCACCCCGGCGCCGGTCTCAAAATCGGACTCGTCGCCGGTCAGCCCGATCATGCGCGCGTAACGGGCGGCGCAGCGGGCGCCGTTGCCGCACATGTTGGCGTGGGAGCCGTCGGCATTGTAGAAACGCCAGGCAAAATTGTACTCGGACGAGTCCTCAATCAGGATCATGCCGTCCGCTCCCACCCCGAATACCGGCGAGCAGGCGCGGATAATCAGGGTGTCCAGGCTCAGGTCAAACTCCTTCAGAGCTGACTCGACCACCTGCTTGCGGTTGTCGATTACCAGAAAGGTGTTGCCGGAGCCGCTCATCTTGGAAAACGGGATACCCATGGGGCGAAGTCTAGCACGCCCTCCGGGCAGGGGGGGTAGCCTCAGGAAAGCAGGTGGGCGTGGCGCAGGCCGCGCAGGATGACCGCCAACAGCAGGGTGGCGCCGAAGGCACTGATCGAGGACAGGATAAGGTACTTGCCACCGAGCTTCACCGCCGCCGCCCCTTCCAGCCTTAGTCCTTCGGGAAAGATGTGCCGGTCGTAGGCGCGTTTTCGCACCATGTAGAGAATGCCGAGAGCCAGATAGCCGATGGCGTAGGCCCAGAATACGAACATGACCGTCATGATCACCGGGCCGGCGTGAAGCCACTCCTTGTGCCGGGCGTAGGCCGGTCCGATGATGGCGCACAGGGCCACCACGGCGGCGAATATTGCCGCCGTGCGGGTCAGGTTGACGGCCCGTGGCGTCATCGAAACATCCTTGCCCGCCGCCTAGACCCGCTCGAACGGGTCGAACAGCTTTTTGTATTCGTCGATGGCGTAACGGTCGGTCATGCCGGACACGTAGTCGGCCACCACCCGCGCCACTGAGGCGGGGTCGTTTCGGTCGGCGATCATCTCCTGATACTGGGGCGGCAGCAGGGAGGGATCACCAAAAAACGCCCCGAACATTTCGCGGATCATGCGCTCCGCCTTGGCCCCCATGCGCTGCACCCGCCAGAAGCGGTAGACTCGGTTGAACAGAAATTTTTTTAATTCGGACGATTCCCTGCGGGTCTCCGGAGAGAAATCCACCAGATCGGATGGATGGGCGCGCACATCGTCCAGGGAGGCGACCCCGGCGTCTTCGAGGCGGGCGCGGGTGTGCTCCACAAGGTCGGTGATCAGAAAATTGATCAGGCGGCGGTTGGTTTCGTAGAGTTGTTTGTTTTTCGGGGCGTCGGGCCACTGGTCCATCACCCTGTCGTGCTGGCGGCGGAACAGGCTGACTTCGCGGATGTCGTCAATGTCGATGATACCCGCGTTGACGGCGTCGTCCAGGTCGTGGTTGTTGTAGGCGATCTCGTCCGACAGGTTGGCCACCTGGGCTTCGAGGGACGGCCCCGCATCGGCGGTGAAGATATACACGTCGGCGGATTCGGGGGCGTCGTAGGTGGTGCGGTGTTTGGCGATGCCCTCGCGGGTCTCGAAGGTGAGGTTCAGGCCGCGAAACGCCATGTAACGGTCTTCCAGCCAATCCACGATGCGCAGGGACTGGCGGTTGTGTTCAAAGCCGCCAAAGCCTTTCATGCAGTCTGCCAGGGCGCTCTGGCCGGAGTGGCCGAAGGGGGTGTGACCCAGGTCATGGGCCAGGCTGATGGCCTCGGTCAGATCCACATTGAGGGCCAGCATACGGCAGATGCCGCGGGCAATCTGAGCCACCTCCAGGGAGTGGGTCAGGCGGGTGCGGTAGCGGTCACCTTCGTGGTTGACGAACACCTGGGTCTTGTATTCCAGGCGGCGGAAGGCGTTGGAGTGGATGATGCGGTCCCGGTCCCGCTGAAATTCAGTGCGCCCCCCCGGCGGTGGCTCGTCCGTCCGCCGCCCCCGGGAGTGGCCGGGATGGCATGCATAGGAGGCAAGGGGGGCTTCCTGTTGGGCCAGGGTCAAGGCTGAATTCCGCACAAAGGGACGGCGAAAATGCCGCCCCGTCGATGGTAGAGGGGTGGTAAGGGGAGGTCAAGAGCCCGGAGCGGGCCATCCGGAATCAAAAAGGGCGGAGGGCCAGATGGCCCTCCGCCCTGAATGACGGAATCGACGGAGGACCGTCAGTGGTGGCCGTTGCCACCGTCCTCACTGAAGTTGAAGCCCATTTTCATGGCCATCCAACGGAAGGTGTCGAACTGCTCGCTGCTGATGAAGCTGCGCATGTTGGCCAGGGTCTGATACCGATAGATACGCATGGTGGCTTCCAGCTTGGAGATTTCGTTGATCTTGGCGCTGATCTTCTTCAGGTTGAGCTCGCTGGTGTCCGCCAACTCTTCGAGTTCGACCTCGGCGATGTCGATTTTGGCCTGAAGCTGAATGGTGTCCTTGCGGTAGTTACGACGCAGTTCATTGAACTTGGCCCACTGGGTGTCGTCCAGGCCGAGGGCGTTCATCATCTCGCCCATACCGCCGGCACCACCTGCGCCGCCATCTTCACTGCCGCCCCATTGTGCCTGGGCCGGGGAGGTGGCAAGCAAACCGACAACCGCAAACACTCCGAGGAAAAGCAAAAGCTTCTTCATGGTTTCTCCTAAAAAACGCGTTCTCTAAAACTTGCGGGCGGCGTGCGCCCGTGTCATTTCCCGATCCATTTGGTTATCTGGGTCGGTGACCGGGCCGCGAACAATGCTGCCGCTCGGAACTTACCATTTCGGCAGATCGGCCGGGAATTTTCAATATTCTTTTCATTTTTAAGGAGTTTCCTCATCGGAAAACCGCCCCGAAAGCGGTTGGCGGCCCCCCTCCGCCTCACTGGATGCCGCCCGGAAACTGTCGGGGTGAATCCGCCGGAGGTTTTGGGCGGTTTTCGAGGGGGGCCACGCGGCGGGGTATAATCACCAGAATAACCATGCCGGAGGGACGGAATACCAATGCGGGAGAGCCGATGACAAAATCCGCCAGCAGGAAAGGCGAACAGAGTGCGGATGCCATCTATGCCCTGGGATTCCATTCCACTTTCACCTGCCGTCAATCGGGCATGTGTTGCCGTCCCGGGTATTGGGGAATTCGGGTGGAGGCGGCGGAGCGGGACCGGATTGTTGCGGCGCTGGAAGACGGTCGTCTGACCTATCCCCCCGGGATGAACGAGCCGGAGCAGATATTCAAAAGGGACAATCCCACAGACCGGCATGTCTTTTTTCAGGAGGGAGAGGGCGGTTTTTGCGTGCTGCTGGACCAGGAGCGCGGCGGTTGCAGAATCCATTCGCAACAGGGTGTCGAGATGTTGCCGGGGATATGCCGTACATACCCTCGAAAGAGTACCCGCACCGAAGCGGGCACCTTTGTATCTCTGGCGTGCAGTTGCCACGGCGCCGTGGCCATGTTGTTTGAGGACAGCGGCCCGTTTGAGGTTGTGAGCGACCCTCCCCTGGGCAGTGAGATGCTGCCGACCCAGGTGATTGTGGGGATGCCTCCCCCAAAACTCACCCCCGAGATGCGGTTGCCGCTGGGTGCGTACCACCAATGGGAAGCCCGCTGTGTGGAGATTTTATCCCGGGACGACCTGACGCCGGAGCTTTCATTGCTTACGATTGCCTCCATGCTGGAGCAAGGCCGGGTCCGGCAGGGAGGCAAGGAGGCCAACTCCCCGTTCATGAAGGCATTGCTTGTGGTCGGCAATCATCCGGATGCGTTATCCATGCTGAGGGAAAAAATCCCCCTGGACCGGAGGCTTGTCATCCAGCATATGCGGGCCATCCTGGGGTTTGGGGTCTTTTCCAACGGCGCCATTCGTGGGGTTATGGAGCTTCTGATGAGCCGCTATGGTGGGGATGAGGCGGCGGCGGTGGAGCGTTTCAAGGAGGACGATCTCCAGTTTGTGGCCGGTTCATGGGAGACGTTTTCCCTGCCATTACGCCGCTATATTGCGTCACGGGTGTTTAACAACCGTTTGGCGTGGGCAACGGACGGTATGCGCAGCACCCTGTTCGCGGTCATCATGATGCTGGCCTCGGTTCGGGTGTTGTCGGCGGTGCTGTGCGGCCAGAAGGAAAAGCCGTTGGATCGGGAGGTTCTGGAGGAGGCGATTCGTGCTACGGATCTGCTGTTCAACCACAGCGAAGGGGAGATCAAGCAGGGGGGGCTGAACTACTTTGACCGTGCCGAGTACATGGATCCTACGGACTATCTCACCCCCCTGAGGCTGTAGAGCCCCCGCCGTTTACCCGTTTTCGGCCACGGGTGTAAAATTAATCGTTTCACCCCTACCTCCGAAAGCAAACCATCGGTGAAGCCGGATAACATCGTCATACGCGGGGCTCGCGAGCACAACCTGAAGGGGATTGACGTCACCATTCCCCGTGACCGTCTGGTGGTGGTGACCGGCCTGTCCGGTTCCGGCAAGAGCTCGCTGGCGTTCGACACCCTCTACGCCGAGGGCCAGCGCCGCTACGTGGAATCCCTTTCGGCCTACGCCCGCCAGTTTCTGGAGCAGATGGGCAAACCGGACGTGGATTCGATTTCCGGCCTGTCTCCGGCCATTTCCATCGAGCAGAAGAGCACATCGAAAAACCCCCGCTCGACGGTGGCCACGGTGACCGAGATTTACGACTACCTGCGGCTGTTGTTCGCCCGCATCGGCGTGCCCCATTGCCCGGCGTGCGGCGACCCGATTCACGCCCAGACCGTGCAACAGATGGTGGATAGCACCCTGGCACTGCCGGAGGGCAGCCGCATCCTGGTGCTGGCACCCATCGTGCGCGACCGCAAGGGGGAATACAAAAAAGAGTTCGCGGCCCTCAAGAAACAGGGCTTTTTACGGGTGCGGGTGGACGGCGAGGTGCGGGAGCTGGAAGAGGAGATCGTCCTCGACAAGCAGTTCAAGCACGACATCGACGTGGTGGTGGACCGGCTCATCGTCAAACCGGGCATCCAGCGCCGCCTCACCGACTCGGTGGAGACTGCCCTCAAGATGACGGACGGCCTGCTGGCGGTCCATACCCTGGGCGGGGAGGATGTGATCTTCTCCGAGCACCACGCCTGTAACCGTTGCGGCATCAGCCTGCCGGAGCTTGCGCCGCGCACCTTCTCGTTCAACAGTCCCCACGGCGCCTGCCCGTCCTGCGACGGTCTCGGCACCCACATGGAGGTGGACCCGGAGATGGTGGTGCCGGATCCGGAAAAAAGCCTGGCGGAAGGCGCCGTGGCGCCCTGGCGCAAGACCTGGTCGGCCTATTTCGAGCAGGTGCTGGCGAGCCTGGCCAGACACTACAAAATCCCCTTGGACAAGCCCTGGAAAAAGCTCGGGAAAGCGCACCGGGAGATCATCCTGTACGGCTCCGGCAGCGAGGAAATCACTTTCCGGCTGGAGAAGGAAGGGGGCAGTAAATATTCCTTCACCAAGCCGTTTGAAGGGGTCATCTCAAATCTCTCCCGGCGCTACGTGGAGACCGCCTCGGGCCAGATGCGCGAGGAGATAGGCAGTTTCATGGCCAGCCGCCCGTGTACCGACTGTGGCGGCCAGCGGCTCAAGGCCATCAGCCGGGCGGTGACCATTCACGGCCGTTCCATCGTCGAAATGACCCGCATGTCCATCGCCGATGCCTGCGATTTTTTTGCCGACATGCCCCTGACCGAGCGTGAGCGGTTCATCGGCGAGCGTATCTTGAAAGAGATCGTCGAGCGCATCGGTTTCCTGCGGGACGTGGGGCTGGGCTATCTGGCCCTGGATCGCTCCGCCACCACCCTGTCCGGCGGAGAAGGCCAGCGCATCCGCCTCGCCACCCAGATCGGCTCCCGCCTGATGGGGGTGATGTACGTGCTGGATGAGCCGTCCATCGGCCTGCACCAGCGCGACAACACCCGCCTGTTAAACACCCTCACCACCTTGCGCGACCTGGGCAACACCGTGGTGGTGGTGGAGCACGACGAGGAGACCATCCTGGCCGCCGACCATGTGCTCGACATTGGTCCGGGGGCGGGTCACATGGGGGGGGAACTGGTGGCGGCGGGCACGCCGGAGGAGATCACCCGGGTGGAGGCTTCCATCACCGGCCAGTACCTTTCGGGCAAGCGCAGGATCGAATTGCCTTATCGGGACCGAAAGCCCCGGGGCCACCTGGAGATACTGGGAGCGCGGGAGAACAACCTCAAGGCGGTGGATGTCAAAATCCCGGTGGGGATGTTCACCGCCATCACCGGGGTTTCCGGTTCCGGCAAGAGCACCCTTATTCTGGAGATCCTGCACAAGCACCTGATGCGCCACTTTCACGGCTCCGGCGACAAGCCCGGTGCCTGTACCGGGGTGCGGGGGCTTAATGCCATCGACAAGGTGATCCACATCGATCAGTCGCCCATCGGGCGTACGCCGCGCTCGAACCCGGCCACCTACACCGGGCTGTTCACCCTGATCCGCGAACTGTTTGCCCAGGTGCCCGAATCCCGCGCCCGGGGCTACAAGCCGGGGCGCTACTCCTTCAACGTGAAGGGCGGGCGCTGCGAGGCGTGCCAGGGGGACGGGGTAATCAAGATCGAGATGCATTTTTTGCCGGACGTGTTCGTCACCTGTGAGGTGTGCAAGGGCCACCGCTACAACCGGGAGACCCTGGAGATCACCTACAAGGAAAAGAACATTGCCGAGGTGCTGGAGATGGAGGTGGAAGAGGCGTTCGCCTTTTTCAAGCCGGTGCCCGCCATCAGAAAGAAGCTGCTCACCCTGATGGACGTGGGGCTGGAGTACGTGCGGCTGGGGCAGGCCGCCACCACCCTGTCCGGCGGTGAGGCCCAGCGGGTGAAGCTGTCCCGGGAACTGTCCAAGCGGGAGACCGGCCGCACCCTCTACCTGCTGGACGAGCCAACCACCGGCCTGCACTTCGCCGACGTGCAGAAACTGCTCAACGTGCTCGATCGTCTGGTGGAGGGCAAAAACACCATCGTGGTGATCGAGCACAACCTGGACGTGGTGCGCTGCGCCGACTGGATCATCGACCTGGGGCCGGAGGGCGGCGACGGTGGTGGCACCGTGGTGGCAGAGGGTACCCCGAAGCAGGTGGCGAAGGTGGCGGCCAGCCACACCGGTCGGTATCTGAAGGCAATGCCGGGCGTCTGACCGTTTGCGGCGGGGCCGCACCTTCTAGGGATGGCCCCACCCACCACCGGGCCACCCGTATTAATTAATACAAAAATGTATCAAACATAACCGTAGTAATACATTTTTGTGTCAATCCTTGCCGCGTCCGGTGACTTCGGGGTCCCCGGATTTTGTCGCGACAAAATTGTTATCCCAATTAAAAACAATGAGTTACATGGGGATTTTGTCTCGTGTTAACACGTTTTCGAACGCTTTGGCACACCCTTTGCGCTAAGGGGGGTGTGGCTTCACCCAAAGGGGGCGGGCAACGCCCGGAAAACTCCGGGTGGCATTTTTGTTTTTTTTGGAGTGTAACGAGCGATGAAAAAGATCGAAGCGATCATCAAGCCGTTCAAGCTCGATGAGGTGAAGGAGGCCCTGAATGAAGCTGGTGTTCAGGGCATGACCGTTACCGAAGTCAAGGGCTACGGACGGCAAAAGGGTCATAAGGAGATGTACCGCGGAGCCGAGTACTTTGTGGATTTCATCTCCAAGGTGAAGGTGGAAATCACGGTAGGGGACGATGTGGTCGACGGTGCCGTCGAGGCCATCGTTAACTCTGCCCGTACCGGCAATATCGGTGACGGCAAAATCTTCATCCACGATGTGGCTGACGCGGTTCGCATCCGCACCGGTGAAAAGGGCGCGGACGCGCTGTAACCCCCACGAATTTTTTAAAAAGGCGATTACGATGAAGACGATCGATAAATTTAAAAAGGTGCTGTTCGGGCTGGCTGCCTTTGTATTCGGCCTGCCGACTCTGGCGTTGGCTCAGGAAGACGCGTTAAGCGCGGGCGATACCGCATGGATGCTGACCGCGACCGTGCTGGTGCTGTTTATGACCATTCCCGGCCTGTCGCTGTTTTACGCCGGCATGGTGCGTGCCAAGAACGTGCTCTCCGTGCTGATGCAGTGCTTTGCCATTACCGCCCTGATGACGGTGATCTGGGTGGTGTGCGGCTACAGCCTCGCGTTTACCGGCGACGGCGCCTACTTCGGCGGCCTGTCGAAGATGTTCCTGTCCGGGATGTCCGTGGACTCCATGTCCGGCAGCATTCCCGAATCCCTGTTTATGGTCTTTCAGATGACCTTTGCCATCATCACACCGGCGCTCATCGTCGGAGCCTTTGCTGAGCGCATGAAGTTCTCGGCGATGCTGTTGTTCATGGCCGTCTGGGTGGTTCTGGTCTACGCTCCGATCTGTCACTGGGTGTGGGGCGGTGGCTGGCTTGGCAGCAAGGGTATTCTCGACTTTGCGGGCGGCACGGTGGTGCACATCAACGCCGGTATTGCCGGATTGGTCGCAGCCATGGTGCTGGGCAAGCGTAAGGGCTACCCGGACATGCCGATGCCGCCGCACAACCTGACCCTGACCGTGATCGGCGCGTCCATGCTGTGGGTGGGCTGGTTCGGCTTCAACGCCGGCAGTGAATTGGCCGCCGACAGTACCGCCGCCATGGCCATGGTGGTGACCCAGGTCGCAACCGCCGCCGCGGCGCTGGCGTGGATGCTGGCGGAGTGGATGTTCCACGGCAAGCCGAGCGTGCTCGGTATTGTTTCCGGCGCGGTTGCGGGCCTGGTGGCCATCACCCCGGCCTGCGGCAGCGTGGGCCCCATGGGGGCGCTGGTGCTGGGCGTGGTCGCGGGCTTCGGTGCCTACCTGGCCGCCACCAAGCTGAAGCGGGCCCTGGGCTACGATGACTCCCTGGACGTGTTCGGTGTGCATGCGGTGGCCGGTATCATCGGCGCGGTGCTCACCGGCGTGCTCTGTGCCGAGCAGTTCGGCGGCGCGGGCTTCGGTGTCGAAGAGGGCGGTATCGCGGCTCAGGTCGGCGTGCAGTTCCTCGGCGTCGGCGCCACGGTGGTCTACACCGGCATCGCCAGCTTCATCATCCTCAAGGTGATCGATATGGTGGTGGGGCTCCGGGTCACCGACGAGCAGGAGACCGAAGGCCTGGACATCACGCTCCACGACGAGCGCGGATACAACCTGTAACCTCCTTGCGGCCCCTTCCTTCCGGGACTTTCATGAGTGCCGAGTGGGGGGGGAAGGAGGGGCGGCAAGACCTACCGTGGCCGAACCGGGCACCCGAATGGCGGTGCCCGGTTTCGGCCACCGGGTGAAAATGCCTCTCCCCGCGGAGTAAAATGGGCGGTTCCCCCGTTGTCGTTTTTTTTAAAATCACCGTGTCTGGTGTTTTGATGGAGTTGAGATAAGTCATGAAGAAGGTCGAGGCGATCATCAAGCCGTTCAAGCTCGATGAAGTGAAGGAGGCCCTGAATGAGGTCGGCGTGCAAGGCATGACCGTCACCGAGGTCAAGGGCTTCGGCCGCCAGAAGGGCCACAAGGAGATGTACCGTGGCGCTGAATATTTCGTCGATTTTATCTCCAAGGTAAAGGTGGAGATCGTGGTGGCGGATGATGTCGT
>JBHHVE010000018.1:0-55554 GCA_046754085.1 Leptospirillia bacterium | reverse complement strand
CCGGCGCGGCGGGTACCGATGGTGCGACGGGTCCGACGGGTCCGATCGGTCCGACCGGCGCGGCGGGTACCGACGGCGCGACGGGTCCGACGGGTCCGATCGGTCCGACCGGCGCGGCGGGTACCGATGGTGCGACGGGTCCGACGGGTCCGATCGGTCCGACCGGCGCGGCGGGTACCGACGGCGCGACGGGTCCGACGGGTCCGATCGGTCCGACCGGCGCGGCGGGTACCGATGGTGCGACGGGTCCGACGGGTCCGATCGGTCCGACTGGCGCGGCGGGTATCGACGGCGCGACGGGTCCGACCGGCGCGACGGGTGCCACCGGCGCGACGGGTGCCACCGGCATGTCCGGATATGAGGTGGTGCAGAGCACCAACTCGGCGGTCGCGGCCGGACAGGCTGCGTACACCCAGAGCGTGTCGTGCACCGGAGGTAAAAAACCGGTTGGTGGCGGCTTCACCGCCTACACCGGCTTTGCCCCGAACATTACCTTGCTGCCTGGCCAGAGTGGTCCTCTTGGTGGATTGAACCCCACCGGTTGGAGCGCACAGGTCAGTACCTACACCCTGCTTGGGGGTACCACAGGCACGGTAACCGTGTACGCCATCTGCGTCACGGTGGCGAACTGATTCGGGAATGATGAAGGGCGGGGGGCGGGAAACCGTCTCCCGCCCGCCCGAATGGATGATTTTATTAGGAGACCGTATTCCGGAGGAATGAAACCTCCGGGGAGGCTGTAAGGATGGTTATCAATCAAGTTCCATATCTGTCCCGGGCGCGGCAAGGCCTTAACAAGCTTGCTCTGGGTCTGGGGGTTACCGCTCTCGGTCTGCTCTGGGCCTCGGCATCATGGGCGGTGACGCCATCGACGCCGCTGGGTGCCGGAATCCAGTGCCCGAACGATATCGACAACATGCCGTACCACTGGTCCGACCCGCTGGATCCGCTCTATAGCGCGACCCCGGGTCCCGAGGACATCGACTGGAATGAGGACGGCGTTTACAACCGCAAGTCCAGTCCGTTCGGATCGCTCGAAGGGGTGGACCCGAGCAAGGTCTGCTTCCGGGTGGGCTCCACGGACGGCTACGTGCAGATGCCGGACGGCACCAACCACTTCATCTTCGGCTTTGTCAATCTGACCGGTGTGCCGGAGGATCAAATCGTCGACAAAAAATTCCAGGCGACGCTGCCCGCTCCGGACATTCACATCAAGGAAGGTCAGGAGCTGTTCCTCACGCTGACCAACCTGGGACTGGTGGTGCGTCCGGACCTGGCTGATCCGCACACGGTTCACTTCCATGGCTATCGCCATGCGGTGGCGGCCTTTGACGGTGTGCCCGAACTGTCGGTGGCGGTGCCGCCTGCCAATAGCTTCACCTATTACTACAAGTTGAACGATCCGGGGACCTATGGTTACCACTGCCACATGGAACCGACCGAACATATCGCCCTCGGTATGGTGGGCACCATCATTGTCGACCCGATTCAGAACGATGCGGTGAACCAGTATGCCTACAATGACGGCGGCGCCGCTCCGGACACCAGTTACGACAAGTTCTACGTGCTCCACATGCACGACCTGGACGCCGATAAACACTACAACCTGGAAACGGTGCAGGAAGGCAGCAACAAGTGGAGCCACTACAAGGCAAACTACTTCACCCTCAACGGCCGGGCCTACCCGGACACCTTGTTGCCTGGCGGTGAGTACACGGTTGGCAACCCGATGCTGAACAATGCCGGCATGTACAAGGAGGATTATGTCGCCCAGCCGTATTCATCGCTGGTGGAGGCGACCGCGGGTGAGCGCGTTCTGCTCCGGCTCAACAACCTGACCTATGAAGCCCACACCATCACCATTCCGGGGGTGCCGATGCACGTGGTGGGCAAGGACGCCAAGATCCTCCGGGGTCCCGAGCCTTCCCCCGGCGTGCCGGGCAAGGACCTTTCGTACCTCACCACCTCCCTGTCCATGAGCGGTGGAGAGGAGTACGACGTGATTATCGACACCACCGGGCTCGCGCCGGGGACCTACTTCCTCTACGGGCGCGAGTTGCAGACCCAGTCGAACCTTTCCCTGACGGACCGTGTCGCCGGCACGGGGGCCGAAAACCGTGGTGGACTCATTACCGAGATCCGCATTAGCGCAGGGGTGTAAAGGTCAGATGAAACGAATGGTGACGACTTTTAAGACGAGAACGAACAAGCCCATTTCCTGGGAGATCGACCAATGCGAGGCGTAATAAAAAAACTGTTGGCAGTGGTGGGGCTCACCGCCCTTCCGTTCCTGGGGCTTGCTGCTCCTGCGCATGCGGCAGTGTTTGACCTGAGCGCGGAATCCGGCACGATCAGTGCGCCGGACGGGGCTCAGCTCTACATGTGGGGGTTTACGACGGCCGGCGGAGATTTCCGTTATCCCGGCCCGGTGCTCACCGTCAATGAGGGCGAGGTGGTGACCGTTAACCTGACCAACAACCTTCCGGACACGGACGGGGCGGGACCGAACGCCGCAGACCCGGTTTCGATGCTGTTTACCGGTCAGGAAAACGTGCAGATTTCCCGAGACGGTGGCGCCACCTGGAACCCGGTGCTTCCCGCCTTCCAGACCGACGGGGAGCGTGGTTCGCTTCGCTCCATGTCTTCCGACGCCCTTCCCGGCGAGACCGTCAGCTACAAGTTCACGGCCACCCATCCGGGCACCTTCAGCTACTACAGCGGCACCATGCCCCACAAGCATGTGGACATGGGGCTGATCGGCGCCCTGGTGGTCCGTCCGACCACTTGGCAGACCGGAGACCCGGCGATGCCCTACAGGGCCTACAACACCACCGGCAGCGAGTACCAATACGAGGTGATCCAGCTTTACAGTGCGGTGGACCCGAGCCAGCATGCACGGGTACAGCGAGGCTTGCCCTATCAGCACCTCGCCTATTTGCCGGAGTACTGGTTCATCAATGGGCGCTCCTTCCCGGACACCCTGGCGGGCAATAACGTCGGCTACCTGACCAGCCAGCCGATGGGCGCGCTTATCGCCATGTATCCGGGCGAGCGTATCCTGATGCGTCTGGTGACCTTCGATCAGGACCTGCATCCGCTGCACAGCCACGGCAATCATGCCTTCGTCGTCGGCCGCAACGGGCGGCCCCTGTCCAGTGACGGCATCAATGGGGATCTGGTGATCGAGGAATACACCCAGGTGATCCACCCGGGCGACAGCCAGGACAGCATCTTCACCTGGGATGCGCCCAACGAGGACTTTGGTTTCGACATCTATGGCCTGGATCCGGCGGCGCCGTCGCCGGTGGACGTCCTGCCCCTGGATAACGCCCCCAACACCCGGTTGATGTGGGGTGAGTTGTACAGTGGCAGCCCGTATCTGGGGCAGTCGGCCGATCTGCCCCCGGGCGACGCGGCGGTCAACATGAACCAGATGGGTGAAATGTACGTGCCGTTCCACACCCATCATGAGATCGAGTTGCAGAACCAGGGCGAAGGCCCCGGCGGCATGCTCACGCTCATCATGATCTGTGATCCGGCCGGCCCCTGTCCGCATTCGCCGACGCCGTAGTAACGCTTAATCGGGAATAGACCCGGAAACAAAAGAACCCGCCACCCCCTCTGTCACCTTTCCCTCGGGTGACAGGGGGGGTGGCGGGTTTTGTTATGGCTGTTCGGCTTTCAGGGTTTCGGAGCGTGCCGTGGCCTGCCGGGCCAGGGCGGTGTCGCCCACGCGCCGGGCCAGGGTGGCGATATTGGCATGCAGCCACCAGGCATCCGGAATCAACGCTTCAAGCTTTAAAAAATAGTCCAGCCCGGCCTGGGCGTTCCCGGGCACCGTGAAGAACGGCCCGGCAATCCGGGTGATGTCCAGTTGGGTCTGGGCGGGGTCCAGTTCCAGGCAGCGGACGGTTGCGGCAAAGCTGTTTTCGGCGTCACCCAGACCGGCGTAGGCGGTGGCCAGGCCCTTGTTGTTTCTGTAGTGGGCGAGGCTTTTGGGAATGCTTTGCCGGAAGTCCTCAAGCGCCTCCTGGTAACGTCCGGACTTCAGATGATATTCGCCGCGCCAGGTGCGGGCGGCGCCATTAAAGTGGTTGAACTCAACCGCCTGATCGTAGTGAAAACGGGCCTTTTCCGCGTTGCCTGTATGGTCGTAGGCGATGGCCAGGTTGGTATGGACCACATACCAGTAAGGGGCCAGTTCGAGTGCTTTTTCAAAGTGCGCCAGGGCGGTATCCATCTTTCCCGCACTCATGAAGGTAAGCCCGTAATTCAGGTGGGCGCGGCTGGAGGGGGCTTTTTCCACCACGTCCCGCCAGTAGCTCTCCGGTGTGGCGAACACCTTGTTGCGTTCCCAGGTCAGGCCGCCCAGGCCGATGAGTACCAGCGTCAGCGCCCCGATCAGGGAGGCGCGGGAAATTGGCCAGGCACGCAGGCGGGTTTCGGCAAGGCGGTACGCGGGCACGCTCCAGGCGATGGACAGCAGCGCCAGCGGCATGTACGGCCGGTGCTCGTTAACCATTTCGGCCAGGGGCAGGACCGACGAGGTGGGGCTCAGGAGCGCCAGCGACGAGATCGCTACAAAGGCCAGATAAGGGCGGGTGCGCCAGCTCGTCAAAAGCAGCGTCGCCACCACCAGCCAGCCACCGGCGGCCAGAAGCACAACCGGGTCGGTGATCGAGCGGTGGATGGGGAAGCTGCCGTTGTCCGCCACCAGACCGACCGGGGCGAACCACTGGGTCACGTAGTGCCACCATGCCACCAACTGGGTGAGTAAGTACTCGTATGCCCCCATGTCGGCTTCGTGCCGGGAGTCGCCAAACGGGAACGGCGCCATGAGTACCGCCCGGATTGCGATGTAACCTGCCGTGACGGACAAAAACGGCGCCATGCGGCGCAGGGTGTCCGGGTTCAGGGAGTTGACCAGGTCTCCAAAAAAATGGGTCCTGCCGCCGCACTGCCGGGAGGTGTTCCAGACCTCGTAGAGAAAATAGACCGCCAGCACCGCCAGCGCCTCCACCTTGGTGAACAGTGCGAGGGTGTACAGGGCGGTGGCGCCCCACAGTGCAGCCCTCCCGGCGGAGCGGTCTACGGAGCGGATGTAGAGCAGGATCGACGGGAACAGAAATGCCGCGGTCAACTGGGACGAGCGGGCGGATAGATAGTTCACCACCCCCGACGCGGTGGGGTGCAGTGCGAACACCAGGGCGACGATCAGCGCAACCCGCTCCGCCGGGCCGTCCCTCATGTCCGGATAGGCGATGAGGGCCACCCGGCGGCACAGGAAGTAAAGTCCGGTGACGCACAGCAGGTGCAGCACGATCTGGGTCAGGTGCCACCACCACATGGTGTAGCCGCCCATCCAGTAATTGAGGGCGTAGGTGGTCTGCAACACCGGGCGGTAGTCGACATTGGCGAAGTTGACGGAAAACGTGCTCGGATCGGTGAAGAACGACGGTATGTTGCCCAGGTCGCGGACGCTTGGGTTGTCCAGGATGGTATGGCCGCTGTCGAGCTGAAAGGCGTGCTCGAAGCCGTTGGCGTAAACCGCGAAGCAGACAAACGCCAGGATACCGATATGGATGAGCCGCTGGATCATCGGAAACCGCCCGCCGGTTCGGGGGCGTGGGCCCTACCTGACAGGCAGGGCCGTGGACCTAGTTGTGAAAAGTGAGGTCGGAAATCGTTACGCGGGCCTTGGTGCCCCATCCCTCGGGGGCGCCCGACTCCACGGAGAAACCGAAACCGCGTTCGGTGGAAGGTTTTAGCAGCGCCGCTTCCGCATCCGTGCCGTGGGAGGCGGGAACCACCGGCTGTAGCCGGGCCTGCCCCAGCTCTCCCTCGTTATCATCCAGGTAGGAGACAGTGATCTCCACCATTTCCAGGGCGCGTTCGCCACTGTTGACGACGACGCCGAAGGCGGCGCGAACCTCGCCGTCCGTCTGCTTGCCGACGCCGATCCGGAAGTCCTTCACCTGAAGGTGGGCTTTGGCGTATGCCTGCTCGTCGTCGGTGAAGGCCGGTTCGACGGGCGCCGCCTGCATCGCCTGCACGGGGGCCGTATGGGCCGCCGGGGCGGGTTCGTTGGTTTTTTTCTGACAGGCCACCAGCGCCAGCACGGCCAGTGCCATGCAGAGCCTGTGCGTCATCCGGGTTGCGGTCTGGCGTGTCATTGAATACTCCTTCGGTCAGAGGGCGGGTTCATGTCCATAGCATTCTGAAAACGGGTGTGCTAAATCAAGGGTCGGGCGGCGTCTGGCGCTCAAAACGGAGCACCTTGAACAGGGCGGGGGCCACGGCCATCGGCAAGGATTTTTTACGGGTGGTGACAAAGCCGTTTTCCTCGAACACCTTCTTAATCCGGTCAATGTTGGTGTGATGGTAGTCGGCCTTGTCGGAAAAACCCGCCACGAAGCGACCGAGACGGTAGAGCCAGTTTTCCGTGGGACCGCTGACCAGCATGGTGCCACCCGGTTTGAGCTTGGCGTGGAACGTGCGTACCCAGTCCGGCAAATCCTCTACATGTTCGAGCACGTCCGCCGCCACCACCGCGTCGAGGGTGCCGTCCGGCACCGAATCGAGGGTGGGGACGAAGCGCACCGGCAGGTCCATCCGCCGGGCGAGCAACTCCGCGTATTGGGGGTAAAGATCGATGGCGTAGACCGTGCCGTAGCGCTCCGCCAGGGTGGGCAGAAACAGCCCGATCCCGCAACCGAATTCGAGCACGGACATGGTTTTCGAGGGCTGGGCAAACTGTGCGATGGTTTCGTAGCGTCGCCACATCAGCCAGCGAATCAGCGGGTTGCTGTGGGCATAGGACGGGATGGCCATTTCGTCCCGGTCGTGCTCGGCAATTTCGGGAACGGCGATGCCGGTCAGCTCGGAAACGTCGTTGCGGCTCAGTTTGTGAATCATGTGCGAGAGGCTGCGGTTACAAAGTGGTGACGTAAATGCCGGCGACGATCAAACCGATGCCGACCCAGTAAGTGGTGGTGGTTGTTTCTCCCAGAAAGGCGAGCCCCATCAGGGGCACCAGCACAAAGGAGAGGGCAAAAAACGGGTAGGCTTTGGACAGGGACACTTCGCGCAGTATCCAGATCCACAGCAGGGTGGCGCCGCCGTAAGTGGCCAGGGCCCCCAGAAACCAGGGATTGTAGACCAGGCGAAGCATGGACGCCGCGCCCGTTGCGTCGGTCAGGGCATGGGCGGAAAGCTTGAAGCAGAGTTGTCCAACCGCAAGCCCTCCCACACAGGCGAGCAACAGGCCGACCTGTAACGGTGTCATCCGGTTTCCTCTTCGGTTGCATCCGGCGTCGTGCCGGGATGTAGCCGCTGGTGCAGCGGCGGTCCGTTCTCGGGCAGCATGTCGTGGGCCAGAAACGAAAGCAGAAGCTGCATGCCGAGCAGGGTGGGCAGGGCGGACAGCATGACCGTACCGGCGGTGGCCGGGATGCCGGTGTGAGCGCTGATGGCCCATTCCGTCAAACCAAAACCCAGGCCGAATATGAACATCGGAAAGCCCACCATCAGATTCAGGGAGGCCAGGTTGAAATCCCGCAAAAAATAGCTGTACGCGATGCGTTTGACGAAGTTGCGAAGGTGCCGCATGGCGAACGTCAGCGCGATGCGGGACGGCACCAGGTTGCTGACTTCATCGGCGTAACGCCCCCGGATGGGGATGTCCACCACCACCGCCCGGGAGATGTTCAGGCGGAACAGCATGTCCGATTCGAAAAAGTAGTCCCGGCTGACCTTGTCCAGAGGCAGGACCCGGGCCACGTCCCGATGCATGGCGACGAAGCCGTTGGTGGGGTCAAACAGATCCCAGTAGCCGGACGAGAGCTTGGTCAGAAACGACAGGACGGCGTTGCCGAGCAGGCGTACGGTGGGCATGCTGGAGACCCCTTCCGGATCGTGAAAGCGGTTGCCCTTGGTGTAATCCGCCTTGCCCTCGAAGATCAATCGCGCGAAAACGGGAATGAGCTGGGCGTCCATCTGGCCGTCGCCGTCAACCTTTACGATGACCGCGGCACCATCCATTACGGCCTGCCTTATGCCGGTGATGGTGGCGCCGCCCACCCCCTGGTTGCTTTCGTGGAACAGCACGGTGACCCGCGGGTCGGCGCTCTTATCCTGCACCAGTTTTCCGGAGCCGTCCGGGCAGGCGTCATCCACCACGTAGATCTTGTCGCACTCCGGGCCAATGCCCTTGATCACGTCGAGAATCTGCCCCGTGACCTTGTAGCAGGGAATAACGACGGCAATGTGACCCTGGGTTGTCATGATCGGACCACAATACTCCTTCTTGAGCGCTGTCGCACGACATAGCGCCGGGATAAAACCCCCTTCCTTTCGGATACTTGCGCGTCAATATTGACCCCTGTCGCAGTAAAACCGCTGGAAACCGGATACATGTGGTTGCCGGGGGCGGAGCGTGGATACCATGAATGGCGATCACACGGGTGGGCAGCGTTCCCATGCCGAGGCAATTTGCCGGATGGAGGGCGCACCTAGAGGGGGCAGGTACCGTAGAACAATTCGTTGGTGTGGTTGGGGTCGGAGTCGCCGGTGTTGACGTACAAGAGATAGTGGAGCACCTCGTGTTTCCAGGCGTAGGGGTGGCCCAGTTTCATGAGATTGGGTTCGACGAACTCGCCGTCACAACCGGTGTCGTACCAGTGGCAGGGAAAGATGGGCTGGGTCATGGCGATGGTCAGGGCGTCGAATGTACCCGCTTCAAGACCCGTGCAGGCCTGCACTTCGTCAAACCCCTCGGACAGGTAGTCGTACAGGGTGGCGTCGACATACAGCCCGGGGGGCGCGGCCTGAGGGGCGGCGCTACCGGCGCCGCCACCCGGCGACGGGATGTCGCCGCCACAGCCCCACAGCAGCAGTATTACGGACAGAAACCCGACTTTATTTCCCCGTCTCATCGAAGTCCCTCTCCCCTTGGGAATACTTCTTTGAATCGTTTCCGGGCTGGCCCTGTTTGCCTGTTATCCGACTCGGTGCGTCACTTGGAGGGCTCTCCCCTCACTGAATGAAAATGCCGAATCACTGGCGACTCTTTAACCGAGGCAACGGATCCAGGTCGGGATAATATCCACGATGAACGGATCGATTCAAGGTCGATCCGTTCCGGTTTTTGGCAAGGCCTTATGGGGGGCGGAGCGGAGGTTTTTTGGGGGGAGCCGGACCTGGAAATAAAGCGGTTTTCCCTGCCCGGAGGGCTGGGTGGTGCCGGTCCATGGTCTTTCGGGCCGATGAAGCAGGCCGCGCCTTGGGCCCGGACGGTGGTGCAGGAACCGGCCCGTTTTTTCAGTGTGTCATCAGTGTGTCAGAAGATGCCGAACAGGCCTTTCTTACCCTTGATCGAGTCCAGCAGCTCGATGAGGTCATCCCGCCCGGCGGATTCCGCCAGGTCCCGGGGCTGCTCACGACGGCTGTTGCGGATGTTTTTGTTGGCACCGGCCTCGAGCAGTTGCTGGATCACTTCCTTGTGGCCGCCTTCGACAGCCAGGTGGAGGGCGGTGTTGCCGGAGTCGTTGCGGATGTTTACATCGGCTTTCGCGTCGAGGAGCTGGCGCACGACGTCGCTATGCCCGCCGTCCGCGGCCAGCATCAGGGGGGAGTTGTCGCCCGTGGTGCGAGCTTCGACATCGGCACCGTGAGAGATGAGTGTCTTGACGGCGTCGCCGTTGCCGCCCTTGGCGGCCAGTGACAGGGCACTGTAACCCTGGGGCCCCTGGTAGTCGGGGCTGGCGCCGTGCTTCACAAGGTTTTCGATGGTCGCGCTGTTCCCGCTCTTGGCCGCGTACCAGAGGGCGGTGCGGCCTTCTTCGTCGCGGATGTTGACGTCCGCGCCGGACTTCAGCAGGAATGCCACGAGTTTGTCCTTGCCGTCACCCGCCGCCAGCATCAGGGCGGTGACGCCGTCATCCCCGGCGGCGTTCGGTTTGACGCCCGCATCGAGCAGCTGGCGCACCACCTTGGGGTCTCCGCCGCGAACGCCAAGCATCAGTGTGGTATCGCCGGTTTTCGAGATGCGGGCGGTGGCATCGGCGTCGGCGGCGATCAGCAGGCCAACCACTTCCGCGTGGCCTTCTTCCGTGGCCCACATCAGGGGGGTGCGGCCGTTCTTTTGCCGGAGGTTGGGGTTGGCACCGGCGTCGAGCAGGCGGCGCACCACCTTTGCGTGGCCCTGCCATGCGGCGCGGCTCAGGGCGGTGTGTCCGCCCGAATCGGTCTCGTCGATACGGACCTTCTTTTTGATCAGCGCGTCGACCACGTCTTCCTGACCGCGCCAGGCGGCCACCATGAGCACCGGCCAGCCTTCGTACAGGGCGTCATCGCCGCTCTCCCGGGTGATGGCGGCAAGGGCGTCAGGGGAGGCCCCTTTGGACTCGGCCTTCTCCGGGGTAAGGGTGGCGCCCTTTTTGGCGAGGTACTGCTCCAGCGCCTTGTAACCCTTGTTGTTGGCCACGTCGATGGCGGTGCGGCCGCGCTTGTTGCGGTGGGTCAGGTCGGCACCGGCGGTGATCAGCTCCGCTACCGTTTTGCGATGGTCCCGCTCGGCGGCCAGCAGCAGGGCGGTGTTGCCATTGACGTCGGCGTGGTTGAGTTTGGCCCCGCCCTTGATCAGGGTGCGGATGGTGGCCGGGTGCCCCTTCCGGGCGGCCAGCAGCAGGGCGGTGTCGCCGTACTTGTCGGCCAGGTTGGGGCGGGCGCCGGCATCAAGCAGAATCCGGGTCATTTTCAGGTCGCCGTGTTCGGCGGCCAGCATCAGAGCGGTTTTGCCGTAGGGGTCGGCGTGATTGACGTCGGCGCCTTTTTTCAGAAGGTGGAGAACCTCTTTTTTGTTACCTTCCTGTACCGCCCATCGCAGGGCCTCTTCCGGGGATTTGGCAACGGCTTCCGCCGTCTCGGAGCGGGGGGGGCGGGCGTTGAGTTTCTCTTTGGCCTGGGGATGTCCCTGCTCCGCGGCGCGGGTGAACCAGCTGGCCGCGGCCGCGGCACTCGCGGCCACCCCCCAGCCGTTTTCGTACATGATCCCCAGGTTGTACTGGGCCTTGACGTGTTCCTGAGCCGCAGCCTTGGTCAGCCAGTAGACGGCCTTTTCGTGGTCATTTTCGACCCCACGGCCGGCGCGGTACATGGAGGCGATCTGGTACTGGGCTTCGGCATCGCCGCTGCGGGCGAGTTGCAGAAACAGCTGGGCGGCGCGGTCGAAATCCCGTACCCGCACCGCCACCCGCGCGTCGTCCATGGTGTCGGCCCATACCGGCGTGGGGGTCAGGCCAAGGCTCAGGGCAGCCAGCAGGGCGAGGACGGCGGTCCGGAGACAGGGCGGGAAGTGGCGGTTAGCGGGTGCCAAACTTGGTCTCCACCTCAATGCCGGTCTCCTTGAGGAAGCCCATGGGCAGGATGCCGCCGGCGCAGACAATCACCGCATCGTTGGGAATGTCAACCTCCTGGTCGTTCTGATTCAGGATGACCCGATCCGGGGTGATCTCCTTGACGGTCGACTTCATCAGCAGTTGAAGTCGTCCCGATGCTTCGGAATCGGCGACTTTCTGGCGGTTTTTACCCTTGGCGCGGGAAAATGCCTCGCTGCGGTAGGAGATGGTTACCGTGGTGCCTTCCTCGTCGGCGATACTGGTGGCGGCTTCCAGGGCGCTGTCGCCACCTCCCACCACCAGAACGTGCTTGCCCCTGAACTGTTCCGGGTCGATCAACTGGTAGACCACCTTGGGCTGTTCCTCCCCCGGCACCCCCAGTTTTCTGGGGGTGCCGCGGCGGCCAATCGTCAGGAGTACGGTGCGGCCGTTGTAGCTGCCGTTATCGGTGGTAACGGTGAAGCCGGTGGCGGTTTTTTCAATTTGATTGACCTTTTCCTTGTAGTTGATTTTGACCCCGGTTTCACGCTCGGTTTTCTGCCAGAAGGCGAGCAACTCCTCCTTGGTGGTCTCGGTGAAGTTGACCTTGCCGACGAGGGGCAGGTCCACCGGTGCGGTCATCACCAGCTTGCCACGGGGGAAGTTGTAGACGGTGCCGCCCAGGGAATCCTGCTCCAGGGTGAGGTAGCCAAGCTTGTGCTGCATGGCTCCCAGGGAGGCGGAGAACCCGGCGGGACCGGCACCGACGATGATGACGTCGACCTCGCCTGCGCCAGCCTGTCCGGTGTCGCTGCGTGCGGCGATGAATTCCATGGCCTGACGGCCCTGTTCCACGGCATTTCGGATCAGCCCCATGCCGCCCAGCTCCCCGGCGATGTAGATGCCCGGCACGTTGGTCTGGAAGTCGGGCTGCACCAAAGGGATGTCAACGCCGCGCTTGGCGGTGCCGAACACCAGTTCGATGGCGTCCACCGGGCAGGCTTCCCGGCATGCGCCGTGACCGATGCAGGCGGTCGGATTCACCAGAACCGCCTTGCCGCGAATGACACCAAGCACGTTGTGTTTTGCCTCCGGGCAGGCGGTGACACAGGCGGCGGCACCGATGCAGCGGTTGGGGTCGATCACCGGGTGCAGGGACGCCGGTTCCATCAGTCCGGCTTCCAGCGACTCGCTCAGCACCGAGTGGGACTGGCGGTGGCGGGAGAACCGCTTGATCATATAGACCATCCAGATCAGGAGGAGGGGGATGGCATAAATGACGAGCTGTGAATCCATGTTTACCCGATAAATGTGCGGCTGAACGTCCTGTCCGCCTATGCGGAAAGGCTTTCGGCATAGCACGTTACGGGCCAAATATCGACCCGCGGAATAATTTTAATACGTCCGGATGCCCGGGGGGGATGAACCTGGCGGCGACCGTCATATTCCTAACCATATAAATCGGTCGCTGACGGGCATCCATAAAGGTGGTTTGTGGTCGCTCACTTTTTCCCGCGCAGGTGTAGCAAAAATGGGTGGTTTTGGTTCAAAATGGAACGCGGTGTACAAAACTTGAGCGCAAAGCATGTAATTTTTGCGCTCAATCGGTGCCTGTTGTTTGTTTGAGTGCCCTCCGCGGTTGTTGTAACACCCTGTTTTTGTTGAAAATTGAAAGTTTTTTGAAACTTGGGCATGTCGATTGCTTAATCGGGATGCGGGTTTAAGTTAATTTTTTCCGAGACGAGGCGCTGCATGCCCCCCACAAAGCAAACTGCTTTCAACGCTGATTCCGACGTCATCCCCCCGAAGTCTGACGGATTCGTCAGCCGGCTCATGGCGGGTGCGGACGGCGTCCTGACGGCAGCTTCTGCCGCACCGCGGCAGGAGTCCTCTCAGTCCCCTTCAGATGCGAAAGCGGGGCAAACCCCCCGGCAGGCCTACGCCGAAGTGCTGGGCAAACTGGTGGAGTCCCATACCGGGCGCTCCCTGAAGGTTCCGGGTAAGGAAGCGTCACCGCCCGTTCTCAAGTTGATTAAAGGTAAGGAGGTTTCGCCGCCGGCCCGGGACCGCACCGCCGACCCGGCCAAACCGGCGGCTCCCGCGCAGTTAAAACACCGCGCACCGGAGCCGACGCCGCCGGAGATACTGACCGAAACCCCGGTCTCGATGCCCGTGATACCGGATGCTCCGGTCGCACGGGCCACGGAGGCTGCGCCGCTTTCCGTTCCCGTCGAAATTGAAGCGGCACCCGCCCAGGCCCGTACGCTTGATGTACCGGAGCCGGTCGAGGTCTGCATTCCGCTGCCGGAGCCGGTTGAGGCCCGTACGCTTGATGTACCGGAGCCGGTTGAGGCCCGCACGCTTGATGTACCGGAGCCGGTCGAGGCCCGTACGCTTGATGTACCGGAGCCGGTTGAGGCCCGTACGCTTGATGTACCGGAGCCGGTTGAGGCCCGCATTCCGGCGCCTGAGCCGGTTGAGGCCCGTACCTCGGCGCCTGCCCCCACTCCCGCTGTCGAAGCCCTCCCGGAGGAGGATACCGAAGACAAGACCGCAGCCTATAGCTTAGGCGCGAGCCTTATCTTTCTTTCCCTGTTTGCCGTCGGCTTTGCCGGTTGGTGGACCCGGGAGACCAGTTACCTGACCCCCGAGACCGGAGCAGGCTACAACCTCGGCATCATCGGCGCGGTCATGATGCTCACCCTGGTGCTCTATCCGATGCGCAAGAAGGCCCGTTTCATGCGCAACGTGGGATCCATCAAGACCTGGTTCCAGGCCCACATGATCAAAGGGGTGGTGGGGCCGCTCTGTATTCTGTTTCACGCCAACTTCCAGTTGGGTTCCACCAATAGCAATGTGGCCCTGTTCGCCATGTTGCTGGTGGCCGCCAGCGGGCTGGTCGGGCGGTTTATTTACACCTCGGTGCACCACGGCCTGTACGGCAGCCGTGTCGGCATGCAGGAGATGCGCGACGGTGCCCGCTGCGCCCGGGGTGAGCTGGTTAAGCACTTTGCCTTTGCGCCCCAGCTCAAGAGCAAGTTACAACGGGTGGAAACGGCGGCGCTTGCGCCGAGGGGCCTGATTGGCCATACCGTGCGCCTGTTCACCCTCGGCTTTTCCCTGCGCTGGACCCGCTTTCGCCTGATGCGCTTCATCGAGACCGCCATTGCCAGTCGCGGCGTGCAGAAGGGGTGGGGCTCGGAGGCCATGGACGGGGAACGCCGCGAAGCCAAGCGATTTTTAAATGACTACATCGATTCCGTGCGCACGGTGGCGCGATTCAGCGTGTACGAACGGATTTTTTCCCTGTGGCACATGCTCCACCTCCCGCTCTTCATTCTCTTGATTATCGCGGGCGTTGTTCATGTGGTGGCCGTTCATCTGTACTAGAATGACCGCAGCCCATATGAACTGACGAGGAGAGCCCACCGCTTACAGAATGGTTTTTTCGGGGATGCGATGGCTTGTCCTGTCCCTGCTCGGGGTGTTTGCGTTCGCGAGCGCAGCGCCGGCGGCCTCGATTGAGTCGCTGGTCATGCCGGGCCAGGTGATTGAAGGACACGCCGAATATGAAGAGGACTGTAGCAGCTGCCACCGGCGGTTTAGCAAGGGTTCGCAACGGGACCTCTGCCTGGACTGCCACGAGGAGGTGGCGGCGGATGTGAAAGCCAAAGAGGGCTTTCACGGCCGTCGCGCCCGGGTGGCCGAGGCGGAATGCCGTGACTGCCATCCTGACCATCTCGGAAGAGACGCAGACGTGATACAGCTCGACCCGGAAACGTTCGAACACGCCGATACCGACTTTGCCCTGGAAGGGGCCCACCGGAAGGCACGTTGCGAACGCTGTCACAAGCCGGATGTCGCGTTCCGCGAAGCACCCTCCGCCTGTTTCAGTTGCCACGAAGAGGACGATATCCACGAAGGCCGCCTGGGTGAGAAGTGCGGCACCTGCCATGACGAGAGCCGCTGGGCGGCCACCACCGCCTTCGATCACGACAAGACCGACTTCCCGCTAAAGGGTGCCCACAAGGAGGTCACCTGCGCCTTCTGCCATCCCAACGAACGCTACAAGGACATCCCGGACCGGTGCATCTCCTGCCACCGGCTCAACGACGAACACGGCGGACGCTACGGCGACAAATGCGAGGACTGCCACACTCCCGAGGAATGGGAAAAAACCGTCTTCGACCACGACAAGGATACCGACTACCCCCTGGTTGGGCACCACGCCGATGTGGCCTGCGACGTCTGCCACACCGGCAAGCTGTCGGACGAGCTGGAAACCACCTGCATCACCTGTCACAAGAGCGACGACACCCATAAGGGCAAGTATGGCAAGGAGTGCGAGACCTGCCATGTGCCGAAAGACTGGGACAAGGTGGATTTCGACCACGACAAGGACACGGACTTTATCCTGAAGGGGCGTCACATCAAGACCGAGTGCAACGCCTGTCATAAGGGTGACCTGTATGGCGAGGCGCTCAAGGACGCCACCTGCCACTCCTGTCACCGCAAGGACGACGTGCACCGCGGGGAGCAGGGCAAACAGTGCGACCGCTGCCATAATGAGACCGGCTGGGCGGCGGACGTGGTGTTCGACCACGACCTCACCCGTTTTCCCCTCATCGGCCTGCACGCCACGGTGCCGTGCGAGGCGTGTCACGTCAGCCGCCCGTTCAGTAAGACCGAGCGCGTCTGCGGCAAGTGCCACGAAGCCGACGATGTGCACAAGCGGCGGTTGGGGCCGGTCTGCGGCGACTGCCACAATCCGAACGCCTGGACCCTGTGGACCTTCGACCACGACACCCAGACCGACTTTATCCTCGACGGCGCCCATGAGGGGCTGGACTGTCACGCCTGCCACCGCAAGCCGACCAAAAAACGGGTCCGTGTCAGTTCCGCCTGCGGGCACTGTCACGGGCAGGACGACGTCCATAACGAGGAATTCGGGCGGCGTTGCGGCAGGTGCCACAATACCGAGGCATTTGACCAGATTACGGTAGGCCGATAGGTTTAACGGTGGCAGGGACGGGATTCAATCAACAGGGTGACATGGTATGACGTCCGGAACCACGGTATCCGGTCGCAACGCCGGTTCCATGCGGGGCTGGGTTGCGCTGGCACTTCTGACCATCCTTCTGGGGGTGGTTTGCGCCCCAGCGCCGGTGGCCGCCCAGACTCGGACGGATTTCGATCACTTTACCTCGGGTTTTCCGCTGACCGGCGCCCACCAGATCGTGCCGTGCCAGGACTGCCACGTGCGTGGCGTGTTCCAGGGAACCCCCACCAAATGTGCCTCCTGCCACAATCAGGCGGGTCGGGTCGGGGCCTCGGCGAAACCGCCGGACCATATCCAGAGCACTGATTTTTGCGACGACTGCCACACCACTGCGGCCTGGATCCCCATCGACCGCATGGACCACAGCGCCGCCCTGGGCAGTTGCGAGCGTTGCCACAACAATGTCACCGCAACGGGCAAGTCGCCCACCCATATCCAGAGCGGCGACGCCTGTGACGACTGCCACTCCACCAACAACTGGACCAGCGCCACCTTTGACCACTCCGGGGTGACCGGTTCGTGCACCAACTGTCACAATGGGGGCACCGCCGTCGGAAAATCCCCCACCCATCCCCAGACCGGCAACGTCTGTGACGATTGCCACAGTACCCGCGGCTGGGTGCCCCTGGTTCGCGTCGATCACTCCGCCGTGATCGGCACCTGTGCCTCCTGCCACAACGGTCGGGTGGCCACCGGCAAGGGCGTGACCCACATCCAGACCACCACCGTGTGCGAGGACTGTCACAGCACCAGTGGCTGGGCGCCGGTGATCCGGGTGGATCACACCGCCGTGATCGGCACCTGCTTCTCCTGTCATAATGGCACCACCGCCATTGGCAAAACCGCAAATCACCTCCCCAGCGGTAATGTCTGTGACGACTGCCACACCACCACGGCCTGGACCGGCGCCGTGTTTGACCACGGTTCGATCACGGGAGGTTGCGCCAACTGCCACAACGGCAGTACCGCCACCGGCAAGGGTGGAACCCACATCAATTCATTGGGCCTGTGCGACGACTGCCACAGCACCACCGCCTGGGTGCCGGTGATCCGGGTCGATCACGCCTCCGTGATTGGCAGTTGCTTCTCCTGCCACAACGGCACCATTGCCATCGGAAAATCTGTCACACATGTGGCCAGTAGCAACGTGTGTGAGGACTGCCACAGCACCGGCTCATGGTTTGGGGCGACATTTGACCACAGCAGTGTCGCACCGGGCACTTGCGCCAACTGCCACGGCAGCAGCGCCACCGGCAAGCCTGCCGGCCATATTTCCACCAATGCATCGTGCGACGATTGCCATAGCACCAGCGGGTGGATACCGGCCAGCTTCGATCATACGGGCGTGACCGGTTCGTGCAGTACCTGCCACAACGGCAGCAACGCCACCGGAAAAAGCGGAACCCACTTCCAGACCAGCCTGGAATGTGATACCTGTCACACCACCAATGCCTGGGTGCCCCACGAGTTCCGCCACACTTCGCCCAACTATCCGGGCGACCACCGCGTTGACCTGTTGTGCATCCGCTGTCACAAGGCCAACAGCGAAACCGTGAGTTGGACCCACGCGACCTACGCGCCCGATTGCGCCGGTTGCCATGCGGGTGATTACAGTAGTGGGCCTCACAGGAAGACGGAAACCCCGGATACCAAGTACACGGTGGGTGAGCTGTCGGACTGCACCGGCGCCTGCCACACTTACACCGATTTGACCTTGAGCACGGTCAGCCGCTTCCGTACCAACGAGCACCGGGTGGACGATGGGGGCTTTTAGGTGAAGGGAGCACTTCGCCGGATGACCGGTTTGTTGATGGGGATCGCCGCCGCCATGATGCTGTTTCCCGGGGTCGCCTCTGCCCAGCCGATCGACGGTCAGATACTGGAGGACGTCACCGTGGAGGTACGGGCCGACGCGGTTGAGTTCACGGCCCGGTTTTCCCTGATTGTGCTCTATCTGGACCATTTTCCCCACAAAGCCGCCGAGGAGATCCGGGTGCGGCTGTTGCGCGTGCCCATCGGCTCGGGGGAACCCGAACTGCTGTTTGGACGCGAGGGCATGGTGGTGCGGAGAGCAGGTTCGGTGCCGGAGGTTTCGGTGATTTACGAGGGGGACGATGCGGGTGGGCCGACCCTGATTTTCCGCTTCGATCGCCCCACCGCCGTTGATGTTCGGCAGGGAGCGGATTTCCGCAGCATTAGCATCACTGTCCCCAAGAGTTAGGCATGGGACGGATTTTGCCTATTCGAGCGGGTGTCGCCGTCATGCTGGCTCTGCTGTTCTGCCTGCCTGCGATCATCATGGCGGCTGATTCCGTGGCAGCCGAAGCGCGGATTTACGCGATTCAGTTACAGCAGAGTGAACGGAAAATAGAGGTGCGGGACGTGCCCGGGGTGAAGGTGCTGTTCGGCCACCACCTCTACGTCCTGGAGCATCAGAGCAACGGTCGTACCGGGTACCGCCTGCGGCTCGGCTTCTTTCCCACCGCCGCCGCCGCCGGCAAGGTGCAGCGTGCGCTGCTGGACGACTTTCCCGGCGCCTGGGTGACCCGGGTGGACACCGCCGAGCGCGATGCCGGCATCGCGGAGGGCATTGTGCGCCGCGCCATCGTTGCGCCCTCAATCACCAAGCCGCCCGCCGCGGAGCAGACCTTCTATGCGATCCAGCTCCGCCAGGGTCCTCGCAAGATGGACCTGACCCAGGTGCCCGGTCTTAAGGCACTGTTCGGGCATCACCTTTATTTCTCGGAACGGCAGACCAAGGATGGGGGCGTCGATTACCGTCTGCGTCTCGGCTTCTTTTCCACCGCCGCCGCCGCGGGCAAGGTGCAGCGGGAACTGCTGGACGACTTTCCCGGCGCCTGGGTGACCCGGGTGGACGCCGCCGAGCGGGATGCCGGAATGGCCGGGGGTCTGGTGCGGCGCGCACCTTCCACATCCAGAACCACGGCCACGCCGGCCACACCGCCTCCAGGTACCCTGGCGGTGCAGTTGCGGCTGTCCGAGCGGCCGCCGAACCCGAAAGCGCTGCCCGACCTTCCGGTGCTTTCGGAGTACTGGCTGTACACCAGCGAAACCAAACGCAAGGACAAAACCTGGTACCAGCTCAGGCTCGGGTTTTTTACCAACAGCGCGGACGCAGCAGTGGTGCGGGACAAGCTGACAGCCGATTTTCCGGGTGCCTGGATAACGCGGGTAAGTAGTGCGGAACGGGCCAAGGCAGCCAGTACGCCGATGTTGTCGGTGGCCGCCAAGAGGTCGTCCTTCCGGGTGCCGGGGGTGTCGGATGAACGTATCCAGGAATTGATGGATCAGGCCCGGGACACCATGACCAGCGGCGAGTATGCCAGGGCGGTGCAGCTCTACACCAAGGTGATCGGATACGGTGCGACCCCGTTCAGGCAGGATGCCCAGGAATTCCTGGGGCTCGCTCGCGAGCGCAACGGTCAGATCGCCCACGCCAAGGCGGAGTACCAACGCTATCTGTCCGAGTACCCGGAAGGGGAGGGAAACGAGCGGGTTCAGCAGCGGCTGGCCGGGCTGATCACCGCACGTATGAAGGTGCCGGATCGGAAGCTGCGCAAGGCCAAGGTCGAACCGGAGACCGTGAACTGGGATCTGCTTGGCGGTTTTTCCCAGTTCTACCGGCGTGACGAGCGGGTGGACGAGGCGGGAGAACACACCATCACCTTATCGACCCTGTCCAGCAACCTGGACCTTACCGGGCGTCGGCGTGGCCCCGGTACCGACCTGCGCATGCGATTTACCGGCAGTGACCGGCACGATTTTCTCGGCTCTTCCGACAGCGAGTTCCGGCTCACCAATCTGTACCTGGAGGGCGGCAGCCGCGCCACCGGAAACTCCCTCAGGGTGGGTCGCCAGTCCCGCAGCACCGGGGGCGTTCTGGGCCGCTTTGACGGCATGTTGCTGGGTCTCGGCGTGGGCAGCATCGGCAAGCTGAATCTGGTGGGCGGTGCGCCGGTGGAGCTTTCCACCGTCAACTCCGTTCACAAGGAAAAATGGTTCTACGGCGTAAGCCTCGACCTGGAGGGGTTGGGGGACCGGACCGAGGGCAACATCTTTTACGTCCAGCAGATGGTGGCGGCCATCGTCGACCGGCGTGCGGTGGGCGGGGAGATACGCTACTTCGACAGCACCCGTTCCCTGTTCAGCCTGGTGGACTACGACGTGCTCTATAACCGGCTCAACACGCTACTGATGCTGGGTTCCATAACCCTGCCCAACAAGACCCGGCTGAATTTCAACCTGGACCTTCGCACCAGCCCGATCCTCACCACCAGCAACGCCCTTCAGGGGCAAACCGCTCTCACCATGGAGGAGTTGCTCCGCACCACGTCGGAACTTCAGGCGCGGCAGCTGGCTGAAGATCGCACCGCAAAAAGCCGGGCCATGACAATGGGGGTATCGCGTCCGATCAGCGCCCGCTTCCAGGTCAACGGGGACATCACCGTATCCAAGATATCCAGCACCCCGTCCTCCGGTGGCGTGCCGGCAACCCCCGCCACCGACAACGAGTTCTTCTACAACCTGCAGTTTATCGGCTCCGGTCTGATCAAGGAGGGGGATACGGTGATCCTGGGCACCCGCTACTCGAACACCACCTACACCGATACCATCACGCTGCTGGCCAACGCCCGTTATCCGGTGACCCGGGAATTTCGTCTGAACCCGAGGTTTCGCTTTGACTTCCGCAAGGACAACCGAAACGACACCACGCGCATGACCGCCCGACCGAGCATCCGCACCGAGTACCGTTGGAAAAAGAGGTACCGCTTCGAATTCGAGTGGGGCGGGGAGTGGACCAAGGAAAATCTCACCACCGGCAGCGAGGACACACGGGCCTATTTCCTGTCGCTGGGCTACCGTATCGATCTTTGATTCCGGCCCGTACGCCCCTGTTCAAGGGGGACAAATTCGAACAGGAATCGACCCGCTTCCGCCATTTCACACAGCGCGTTTAATTCGTAAAAACAATTAGTTATGGATTATCATGGGGTGTGGCACGGGGATTGTAACTCCATCTGGTCCGAGAACGTATTTTTTAAAGGGGACCACCCTGATGGAGGATGATTCATGGACGAGCTGACCCGTACCCAAATGCTGCTGGCCGATGCAACCTGCCCCGGATGCGGCGGCAAGGGCCTTTCGCTTCACCTGCGTTGCGACCTGGGCCTGGACGAGTGCCTGTATACGGCCACCTGCAGTGACTGCAACGCGCTGTTTACGGTGGCGCGTCCCTCCGCTGCATCCGTCCCGGCGGCATGTGGAGACTGCGAGGAGACTCCGAAGGAAGCCTATCTGTGCGATACCGATACCCGCGAGTGCCGCCCGGTGCCCGCTTGCACATCCTGTGAAACTGCCGTCACGCCACTGGCGGCCTGATCCAATATTGCCGGCACGCCCTCCCGACGTGATCCGGCCATGGTCCACGCGCCAGACGCACCCGGTTCGTCAATTGCCGGGTGCGTCTTTTTTTTGGGGGGGAGCCCGCCGTTTTTCAAAAACAAGAAGCCCCGCCAGCCTGCCGGTGAAGGAGACTGACGGGGCTTAACGGGGGCCTGCGGGTTCAAGGGATTGGTTCACCCCATCTCTCCCCTGATCCGGCGCCTGGCCCCACGCCATAAAAAGGCAACAACCAGCAGAAACATGAGCGCCTGCGCATCCTCCCGGGTGGCGGCGCGGCTGGTGAGCGCAGCGCCCCCGGAGCCTGCCGATCCCCGGCCCGCGCTTCGGGCACAGATGCACATAATGCTACAAGGCAGGAGGATGCTAGCAGATTGCTGTAAATGCGGCCGGGTGTGTCGTGACTCCGGCGGGTGAAAAAGGGTCCCATCGCGCCCTCCCTGGAACATGCGAACGGCGCCGCGCGCTTTTTCGGCGCAGAACCGGTCAGTCTGTTTTTACGGGAGGGTTCCCCATCTCCCCGGTATTACGCCGACCTCACACAGGGTCGGTCATTCAGGCATGGGGTCCGGTGGAGCGGCAACGGGGAGGCAGGTCCGGACCGGCAACCATACCCATCTAACTGCACAGATCATAAACAAATCAGCGGGAAGGTGCAAGCCGGGGCGTGGGCATTCAAGCCAGGCTGTGTTTTAGTTAAGCGGTTCTGGTGCGGGAATGAGGGAGGCACCCGCCTGCCGCGCCAGATCCAGGGTATCGCCCACTACCCAGATTGAATGGATGAGCCCGTCCCGAACGGTGTGCAGGGCCATGCCGTGGTATTCGATCCGGCGTCCGCTGGGTGCGCAACCGAACAGTTCACCCTTGTGGGTGCCGGACAGACGCAGCCGGGCGTACACCCGCTCCCCTTCGGTGGCGAAGTCGGCGGGTTCCACGGCAAAATCGGGGAAGGACAACTGCACGTTGCGCGCGTAAGCCACAACCCCGGAGGGGCCGCTTGCGGTGTTGCCGAGAGAGCCCCGGAAAGCGGCGTCCGGGGTGATGATTTCGGACAACATGGACTTAGCGTCCGTGTGCCACATTATCTGCCAGAAGCGGCGGATCAGGGCTTCAGGGGATGACATTAAGGCGCGGTATCCTCAAGGGGGGTATGGCGGGGAAGGAGGGCAACGACATGCCCCACCCCGTGTCACACCAATCCCCCCCCGCCTTGTGGCGATTGACCGGAGTTTCTTGCCTCGCCAGTTGTGCACGAGCAGGCATTGTAGGGGGGGAGGCAGTGGAACGTTAGGTCCGCCTCACCCGGGAAGTGGGGAGGTGGCGTTTAGCGCCAGCCGCCGCCACCCCCGCCGCCGCCGTGGCGACCACCGCCGCCCTCGCCGCGGGGCCGGGCTTCATTGACAGTCAGCGGGCGACCGTCCAGGTCCTGGCCGTTCAAGCTTTCAATGGCTTTCTTGGCGGCGTCATCGTCGGACATTTCGACAAAACCGAAGCCGCGGGAGCGACCGGTAAATTTATCGGTGATGACAGAGGACGAGGTCACTGCGCCGAAGGCCTCAAAGGCCTCTCTCAGACCGGCATCGGTGGTTTCGTACGACAGGTTTCCAACAAAGATGTTCATGCTGACATTCTCTAACTACAGGCGAAGAAGAACCGAACACGGGCAATATAACATTACCTAACGGGGGACTGACCATTCAAGGGGGTGGTTTAACCGCGCCAGCGGCGACTTCCGCCACCACTGTTATTGGACCGGCGACCGCCGTTTCCCTGGTAACCGCGGGAGCGTCCACCACCCCGGTATCCGTTGTTGGGATGCTGACCGCCGGGGCGCCTCGACGGCGGCCGGTGGGTGGCTTCCAGCCCTGGAATCTGACGGCGCTCAACGGCGGAGCCGGTGAGGCGCTCGATCTGTCCGAGTTTGGAACGCTCCATGTGGCCCACCAGGGAGATGGCGGTGCCGCTGGCGCCGGCCCGGCCGGTACGGCCGATCCGGTGGATGTAATCCTCCGGGGTCATGGGCAGTTCGAAGTTGATGACGTGGGTGATGCCGGGGACATCGAGGCCACGGGCGGCCACATCGGTGGCGACCAGCACCCGGACCCGGCCCCGGCGCATCTGATCCACGGTGCGCTGGCGCGCCGCCTGGGTCATGTTGCCGTGCAGGGAGGTGCAGGCATGGCCTTCAGAGGAGAGGTCCTCGGCCAGTTTCTTGGCGCGCCGCTTGGTGGCGGTGAAGATCACCGCCTGGGACATGTCCGGGTCGTCCAGCAGATGATCGAGCACCGCCTTCTTGTGACGCAGGTCGTCCGCCATGTGCATCCACTGGTCGATGGCCTCGTGGCGCCGCTTGGCCGCGGCAAGCTGAACCCGCTCCGGGTTTTTCAGGTGACGTTTGGCGACCTCGAGAATGTTGCCTTCAAGGGTGGCCGAGAACAGCAGGGTCTGGCGCGCCTTGGGGGTTTCCGAGGCGATGCGTTCAACGGCCTGAACGAAGCCCATGTCAAGCATGCGGTCGGCCTCGTCCAGCACCAGCATTTCAAGGCGGGAAAAATCGACGCGGCGGCTGTCCATATGATCGATCAGGCGGCCGGGGGTGGCCACCAGAATGTCCAGGTTGTTTCTGAGCAGTCGCTGCTGGGGCGGGTAGGCCACGCCGCCAACGATGGAACCGTAGCGCACCGTGGAGAAGCGGCCCAGTTCGCGAATTACATCGTTAATCTGGGTGGCCAGTTCGCGGGTGGGGGTGAGGATCAGGACGCGCGGGCCGTGTCCGTTGCCCTTCGGGGGCTGAAGCAGCCGCTGCAGGGCGGGCAGTACAAAGGCCGCCGTCTTGCCGGTACCGGTCTGGGCCGAGGCCATCAGGTCGCGGCCGGCCATCACCACGGGAATGGAACGGCGCTGAACCTCGGTGGGCTCGGTGAAATTGCATGCCTCGAGCGCACGCATCAGGGATGAATCGAGATTAAAGTTCTGAAAAGACAATGAAATTTTCCTTACCCGCCTGCCACGAGCGGGTTCATATTCGATAAGCAAACAAACCTCACCTGTGTGCAGACACAGGCATGAGCGGCTACCACGTGTGGCGGGAGACAGCGCAAGGTTCCTGGATAACGGCCGCCGCATTCGATATTGCGACCGTTGCGTCACCAACCAGGAAACCCAACATCAGAAGAAGGTGGGGAATGCCGATAAAGGCCAGAGACGCGGAATTCCTACGTGAGGAGATTCACAGCCCGGTATGATATCCATTTTGCTGAAGTTGTGCAAGGTGAATATTTTCCGGGGATGGGGGTAACCTTGCTCGGCCTATCAGGCGTGGTGGCGGGTGAGGTTGGAGCCGCCATTGATCCGGGTGGTGGATTTTCGTTCAATAGCCGCCTGTTGTGGAGGTAAACGTGCCGGGTGTGAAAACAGGTACAAGACAACGGATCTCCCGCGCTATGGCCGTGTCCGCGGTCACGGCTTTCATTCTGCTGTGGTGTGCCGTAACCGCCGCCCAGGCTGATCCGGCGCTGGTGACGGCGGCGAAGGCGGGCGATGTGGCCCTGTTGCGGGAGCGGATCGCGGCCGGGGCGGACGTCAACGAGGCCGCTGAGGGTGGTGTGACCCCCCTCTGGCAAGCCGCTGCTGAAGGGCACGCCGAGGCGGTTTCCATCTTGCTGGAGGCGGGTGCCGACACGGAGCTCAAGGCGGCCCAGCGCACCACGCCGTTCTGGATCGCCGCCGACCGGGGACACACGGACGTTGTCCTGATATTGGCCAGAGGCGGCGCAAACGTCCGGGTCAAGGGGGTGTTCGGTCAGACGCCACTGATCGAGGCGGCGTTTGCCGGAAAAAATGAGATGGTGCGCACGCTGGTGGAGGCCGGTGTTGACCTGAACGCGCACCACTCCCGCGCCGGCACGGCCCTGATGCGGGCGGTGGTGGCCGACCGGCGGGACACCGCCCGGCTGTTACTAGATCTGGGTGCCGACGTAAACGGTACCGGCTACCGCCACCAGAACGCACTGATGGAGGCGTCCAAGCTCGGGCGGGTGGAAATGGTCGAATTGCTGCTCTCCGCGGGCGCCGACGTCAACGCGGTGGCCCGGCGTGGAGTTACCGCCCTGCGGCTGGCCCGGGGCAAGGGAAACCAAAAAATCGTCGAAATGCTGCTGGCCGCCGGTGCGGTGCCCGGTCCAACCCCGGCGGACCACGGTGCGCCGCCGCCCAAGCGAACGCGCTAAACTGGTCCCCGCCCTACATTACAATTGCTATACTACGGTATCGCGGCGCCGTGAGAGCCGCTTCTGGCCGACAATCCTTGCACACGCATAACCTGGAGACGCGTTCGATGTCCCTGTTTTCCGTCCAGCCCCGATCCCGGCTGCGGGTGTGAACCGCAAACTCCGTCGGGCCAGGGAACGCGCCGGGCAAAAGCGCCACCGCGGTTTATCCGCCGAAGCCGCTCAGGAGTTGCTGCAACAGGCCCTGGCTCACCATCAGGCGGGCCGGGTCGGGGAGGCCGAGGCGCTCTACCAGCAAGTGCTTCAATCGTTCCCGAAACATCCGGATGCGCTGCACCTTTCCGGCGTGGCAGCCTATCAGGGTGGCCATGCCGCACGCGCGGTGGAGCGTATCCGCCGGGCGGTTGCCCTGGCCCCGGACCGGGCCGAGTTTTACTCCAACCTGGGGCTTGCCCTGCATGCCGAGGGGTGCCTGGACGAAGCCGTTTCCGCATACGGAGAGGCCTTGCGTCTTCGGCCGGTTTATCCGGAGGCCCGGAACAATCGGGGCAATGTGCGGACCGCCCAGCGCCGCTACCCGGAGGCGGAAGACGATTACCGGCAGGCGATTGCAGCCCAGCCCGGCTATGTGGAGGCTCACACCAATCTGGGGGCGGCGCTGGCGGATCAGGGCCGGCTCGACGAGGCGATCGCCTCCTACCGTGACACGCTGGCCTTGGCGCCGGGTGCCGCCGACGCGCATCTGGGTTTGATCAAATCGCTTCAGACGGCCCAGTACGATGAGACGTGGAGGGAGGCCCTTTCCAGGGCCCCGGAAGTATCCCGAATGACCCCGGTGCAGCGGGCGGAGGTGGCCATTCAGTCGGCCATTTGCGCCTGGCTTGCGGGGGATATGGCGGCCCTGTCGTCAGCCCTCGACACCGCCGCCCCGCTGGTGGGGGGGGGTGCTTCAGGTCGGCATGTCCGCTCCCTGGCCGGTTACCATGAATACCTGTCCGCACTGATGGCGACGCGCACGGAGCACCCCCCCCGTGAGCCCCATGCGGGGGAGACGGTGCTCCATGTTGTTGGAGATAGCCATAGCTTGTTCGCAAACGGCATGCAGGTGGCCGTGGATGGGGTTTTACACCGGGTGCGCTCACATCTGGTGATCGGCGTCAAGGCGTGGCACCTGGCTCAGGAGGCCCCCAACCGCCACAAGGCCGGGGTGTTGGCCGCGCTGTCACAGGTGCCGGAAAAGGGGATGGTCCTGCTGACGGTGGGCGAAATCGATTGCCGTCAGGACGAAGGGGTGTTTGCGCACCACGTAAAACACGGCGGGGATCCGGAGGCCACCTTGCCGGAACTGTTGGACGGGTACGTGCATTGGGTGGCGCAACATGCGGCACCACGGGGGCTTCAACTGATTTTCCAAGGGGTTCCCGCTCCGCTGGAGGGATGCCGGATCCTGCCGGAATCAGAGTATGAGCGGTTTCTTGGTGTGGTGCGCCGGTTTAACGAAGCGCTCGGGCGCGCGGCAGAGGATGCCGGAGCCCGCTGGATTGATGTCTACGGTGTGACGGCTGACCACCGCGGGTTGGCGGACGGCACCTGGCACCTGGATAAGGTGCACCTGACCCCCCGGTTTCTGGAGGAAGCCCTCGCAAAGCACCTGCGTCCCGCCGGGTGACGGGTATGAAAACAAACCAGCCCCCGGCCCAGCCGACAATAGCTGGGATTGGGGGCTGATTGATTTTTCTGACTATAGCCCCTGGAACGGGGCGGTCATAAGACGGTTCGCGTTAGCGCCAGCCGCCACCGCCGCCACCACGACGGCCACCGCCGCCTTCGCCACGGGGGCGGGCTTCATTGACGGTCAGGGGGCGACCCTGGAATTCTTTGCCATTCAGATCTTCAATCGCCGAGCGACCTTCCTCATCCGTGGACATTTCCACGAATCCAAAGCCCCGCGAACGACCGGAGTCCCGGTCCATGATAACGGCAGCGGAGGTTACCTGACCGAAAGCCTCAAAGGCCTCCCGCAGGTCTACTTCGGTGGTGTCGTAGGAAAGGTTTCCAACAAAAAGATTCATACTCTGTCTCTCATCAGGCCAAATAAAATACTGTCATCGCCGAGGGCCAAACTCGCATGGTGATAACCGTCGGGTAGAGTACCCTCTGGCAAAATAAAAAGCCATGTCAATGTAATATTGAGCGGGCCTGGCCGGGATGGCGTGCTTGCTCCCGTGACTGTGGCGCATGCCGTTCTCCCTTTTGAGCGGGGTGATGTGCGTTTAAATAGACCTGTGTTTACAGTTGGTTATGTCATTTTTATGGGCGAGGGAAAAAGGCTGCGCCAAGGGCTTTGTTCGGCGTGGGAGAGAGCGGTGCCATGCCCGGACGTATTTGAGAAAAAAGCCGCATTCCCTCTTGTTACGCCGTGTTTCGGCTACCTCCGGGCTCTCCCCATTCCACGGTAAACGGCTGTGAGAGGGTCGACGGAAACCGGCGACGTCATCATCATCGGCGCCGGCGCCGCCGGACTGATGTGCGCTATCGAAGCCGGGCGGCGCGGGCGCAAGGTGTTGGTGCTGGAGCACTCGGAAAAGCCTGGCGAGAAGATCCGCATCTCCGGTGGCGGCCGCTGCAACTTCACCAACCGGGAGGTTCGGCCGGAGCATTTTTTGTCGGCCAATCCGCGCTTCTGCGTCTCGGCCCTGTCCCGCTTTACCCCTCGGGATTTTATCGACCGGGTGGAGGCCCACGGCATCGCCTGGCACGAAAAGACCCTGGGGCAGCTGTTTTGTGACGGTTCGGCCCGGCAGATTGTCGACATGCTGCTGGCCGAGTGCGGGGCGGCGGGGGTCCGTATTCTGTTGAACACCCGGGTGGCCGGGGTCGCGAAGGATGGCAAAACCTTTTGTGTCCGCACCGATGCCGGGGAGTTCCGGGCCGATGCGGTGGTGATCGCCACCGGCGGGCCGTCCGTGCCCAAAACCGGCGCCACCGGGTTCGGCTATGAGGTGGCGCGGGGTTTTGGGCTTGACGTGGTGCCGCCCAGGCCGGGTCTGGTGCCACTCACCTTGCCCGATGCCACCCTGGCGGCGTTTGCAGGCCTGCCCGGTGTTGCGCTGGACGTGGAAGTGCGTTGTGGCAAGGTGCGTTTTTCCGGGGCCATGCTGTTTACCCATCGCGGCCTGTCGGGCCCCGCCATCCTGCAAATTTCGTCCTACTGGCGGGAGGGGGAGGCCATTACCGTTGATCTGGCGCCGGGGGTCGATGTGTTTGAGGTGCTGAAAAAGGCCCGCCTGGATCGGCCAAAACAAGGGTTGCGCACCGCCCTGTTTGGTTTGCTGCCCCGGCACCTGGCGGCCCGCATCGCCGAAAACAGCGGCGTGGAGGGTCGCCTGGGGGAGATCTCGGACAAGCGGCTGCGGGCCGTGGCGGCCCTGGTGAACGACTGGCGGGTTATACCCTCGGGTACCGAGGGCGACCGCACCGCCGAGGTCACAGTGGGCGGTGTGGACACGTCCGGGCTGTCGTCCAAGACCCTGGAGTGCAAGCGTGTCCCCGGCCTTTACTTCATCGGTGAAGTGGTGGACGTGACCGGCCACTTGGGCGGCTTCAACTTTCAGTGGGCCTGGGCCTCCGGCCACGCCGCCGGGCAATTCGTATAGCGCCCTTAAAAAAGGCGTTGGAGAGAGGCCCGCTGACCGACTCCCGCCCTTTTTTTCAGAGGGCCAGGAAAGGAGCCGGTCAGCGGGATCGCCGGTCAGCGGGATCGCCGGGAAGGGGTTATTCGCTATCGGCCAGCTTCCAGATGGTGACCTTGGCGACCGGGTTCTTCCAGTCGCGGACCGCGGGGTCCAGGTCACCGACGCCATGACCGGAAGTGCGAGCTTTTTAATTATTTGTTTCATGGTTACGTTTTCTCCGGTTGTTTTTCGCTATGCGTTGAAGTCGCTGATTGCGGCTACATCTCATGCCGAAGCATTCCGGCGCGGCGTAAAGCGGGAATAACGGAACCGTATTGTGTAACGCTTGTGAGGGGTTGCAACCTGGGTTGATCCGGCGCAAAAAGGCGGGCTGTGATTAACCCCGGATGTTTTTTCGGCCCAGTGCGTCCGTCACTTCCACCAGGCAGCCCGCATCGGTTGTGTCGTACCCGGCCATGGCCGCCACCTGCCGGCGAAAGGCGGTGGAGCGTAACAGGGCGATCAGGGCCGTCACACGGGTGTCCTCCATTTTGTGACGGTGCAGGGCAAAGTAATAGTGCTCTTGCGCGAGGGGCAGAAAGGTCAGGCCGAAGCGCTCCGCGGCGGCGGCGATGCCGAACCCGACGTCAGCCGCGCCACTGGCGACCATGGACGCCACGGCGGTATGGGTGAACTCCTCTGTGTGATAGCCGTCGATGCGCTTGATATCCATGTTGTTGCGGGCGAGTAGATCATCCAGCAACAGTCTTGTTCCGGATTCATCCTGGCGGTTGATGAACCGCACGCCGGGGCGGGTCAGATCTTCCAGCGCGTGGATTCCCAAGGGGTTGTTGGCGGCCACCATCATGCCCTGACGGCGCAATATGACGTGTACAAGGCAGTGTTCCGCGGGATTCAGCCATCGGGTGTAGTGGCGGGCCAGGCGGGTGGCGGCGCTTCCGGCCGGAACGTGGAACCCGGCCAGATCGCACTCCCCCGCGCGCAGCCGGCGAAGGCTTTCAATGCTGCCGCAGGTGTGCAGTACAAACGTCCGGCCTGCCTCGTCGGTCGCCAACTCCCGCAACCGTTCCACCGCGAGACTATGACTGGCGGACAGGCGCAGTGGCGCGGAAGGCCGGGGCGGCAAGGCTTCCGCCAGTTCGGCCGCCGCCTCGGCGGCGCGGCGTGCGAGGGGGCCGGCCAACTGACGGGCCACATGGCCGTGCGCCTCCAGCAGGGTGCGCCCCAACGGCGTGAGGCGGGCGCCCCGCCCCCGCTCCAGGCGGGCCAGGGGTTGGCCCAGAGTGGCCTCCCAGCCGGTCAGTAAACCCCAGGCATGGCGGTAGGAAACCCCCACCGCTTCCGCAGCCCGCCGCAGGGCGCCGCGCTCCTCGATGGCGGCAAGCAACCCGAACAGGAGGTCTTCCACCAGCCGTGGCTCCTGCTCGCCGAGGGCCCATCGGATATCCAAGGTGACCTGCATAATAGGCATATTATTGCATATTTACTCGTGAATATTTGTTATCTAATAATTTGATAATTAGCGAGATAAATTCGCAAATTATTTCATATTTATCCTTGGGGTCTCGTGTATGACAATCCCTTTTTGCAGGCCCATGGGCCTGCTCCTGGCCGTGGCGGCGACCCTGATTTTTTCCGGCACCGCCATGGCCGAAGATGCCATGGCATCACACAACGCAGGTTTCTCGCTGGCCACCCCGGACGGGCGTTTCTCACTCAGGCTCTACGGCTATGGCCAGATGCGTTTCACCCTGACCGACCGGGACGGTGGGACCAACCAGAGCAACTTCGCGGTGCAGCGCGCCCGTCTGGGACTGACCGGCAACGCCTTTGATCCCCGCCTCGCCTACACGCTCTATCTGAACGTGTACTCGGGCAAGGCGGATGCCGATGTGGCGCTGTTCGACCTGTATGCCGATTACACCCCGTCCGGCCGCCCGGGAATCAAGGTTGGCCAGTACAAGGTGCCCTATGGGGTGCAGTGGAACATCTCCGCCGCAAGTCTGCAGTTTGTGGAACGCACCACGGTGGACGGCAACTTCCGCCTCGACCGTGATACGGGCGTCTCCGTCCACGGCCTCGTGCGTGCGGGCCTGAGGTACGACCTGGGTGTGTTCAACGGCGAAGGCACCAACCAGAGCAGCCCGGACACCGGCCACCTGTGGGTGGCGCGGCTAATGGCCAGCCCGCTGGGTCAATACGCCTTGGCCGAATCCGATCCGGGCAACAGCGCCGAGCCGAGGTTGTTGCTGGCTCTGGGCGGCGCTTTCAACGACAACGTGGCCTCTCACTCCCGCGGCAACCTGGATGGCCGCCTGACTGTCCTGGGGAAAAGCGATGTGACCAGCCTCAACGCCTTTGCCGGCTTCCGCTGGCGAGGCGCCACCGCCCAGGTTGAGATGCACCACCGCCGTATCGATCCGGTCAATTCCGCCAATGTGCCGGAGACTGCCGTGGGGTTGGTGGCGCAGGGAGGGTTCTTCATCGTACCGGGCAGGCTGGAACTGGCTGCCCGCTACGAGTATTTCGACCCCAACCGCGACGCCTCGGGTGACCTGGTGCGCGAGGGCGGTCTTGGCATCGGCCGATTTTGGGCCGGTCACCGCCACAAGGTGCAGGCGGACCTGTTCCGGGTCAGCACCCAGAGCGCCGGCGTCACGGCGGAGGACAACCGTTTGCGTGTGCAGTATCAACTGCGTTTCTAACCGGCTCTCAGATCGGGAATGCCCATGAAAACCTTTCTAGCGGGACGTACCTTCCGGGCCGCGGTATTTTCCGCTCTGGCCCTGTTTGCCCTGTTTGCACCGGCCCAGGCGGCGGAGCGCCTGCGCATGAGCACCACCACCAGCACGGAGAATTCCGGTTTGCTGAATGTGCTGCTTCCACCTTTCGAGCAGGCCAACGATGTGAAGGTGGATGTGATCGCCGTCGGCACCGGCAAGGCCCTCAAGCTGGGCGAAAACGGCGACGTGGACGTGGTGTTCGTACACGCCCGTGCGGCCGAGGACCGGTTCGTGGCCGGGGGCTTTGGCGTGGACCGGCGCGATGTAATGCACAACGACTTCGTGCTGGTGGGTCCGGCCGCGGATCCGGCCGGGGTGGGCGGGGCCGCCAGCGCCGCGGATGCCGTGGCCCGCATCATGGATGCGCGGGCGCCATTCGTCTCACGGGGTGACGACTCCGGAACCCATAAGAAGGAGCGGGCGCTGTGGCGCGAAGCCGGCCGTGAACCGGCGGGCAGATGGTATCTGGAGACGGGCCTGGGGATGGGCGCGGTGCTTCAGATGTCCGGGGACAAGCGCGCTTACACCCTGACGGACCGGGGGACGTTTATCGCTTACCAGGGAACGCTGGACCTTGTGGTGCTGTTTGAGGGGGATGCGGTCTTGTTCAACCCCTACGGCATCATCGCCGTCAACCCGGCACGCCATCCACATGTGCGCCATGAACTGGCGGTTCGGCTGATGGACTTTATCACCGGGCCCGAAGGGCAGGGTATCATCTCCGGGTATCGGTTGAACGGTCGTCAGCTGTTCTTTTCCGACGCGATCCCGGCGCACTGACACCACTGCTCGGAGCAGCCCTCGTGGACTATTTGCACGCATCCCTGCAAGCCGCAATCGGCCTGCTGACCTCGGGCGACCCGGAGGTGATGGGCATTGTGGGACGCTCGCTGCTCATCTCCGGAACAGCCACTGTGCTGGCCTCGCTTCTGGGGGTGCCGTTGGGCGTGTTGATCGCGGTCGGTCGGTTCCGGGGGCGCGGGCTGGTGCTGTTGTTGCTCAATACCCTCATGGCGCTGCCCACAGTGGTGGTGGGCCTGTTCATTTACGGCTTCATCAGCCGCCAGGGGCCCTTGGGAGAGTGGGGCCTGCTATTTACCCCGGCCGGGGTGGTTCTGGGGGAATGCGTATTGGCGCTTCCAATTATCGCCAACCTGACGGTGTCGGCGATCGAAGGGCTTGATCCACGCCTTGCGCTCACTTGTAAAACCCTGGGTGGGGGACGTGTTCACCAGGCGGTCACCATGCTGTCCGAGGCGCGCCCGGCGGTTATGGCGGCGATTATCACCGGTTTTGGCCGTGTGATTGCCGAAGTGGGGATCGCCATGATGCTGGGCGGTAATATCCGCTGGTATACGCGGACCATGACCACAACGGTGGCGCTGGAAACCAGCAAAGGGGAATTTGCTCTCGCTCTGGCGCTTGGTCTGGCCTTGCTTGCGGTCGCCTTTCTGGTGAACGGAGCCTTGTTTGCACTTCAACGGCGCCCCGCATGAACGCCTATTCGTTAACGGATATCACCCACGGGTACGACGGAGCGACGGTGTTGACCATACCGGGTCTGGAGATTCCAGCGGGAAACATTACGGCTCTGGTGGGGGAAAACGGTTCCGGCAAGACCACTTTGCTGCATTTGCTCGCCTTGCTGACATCGCCGGACCGGGGGCGGATACAGTTGTTCGGTCAACCGGTCAGTCGTGGATCCCGTGCGCGCATGCGCCAGGATGTAAGCCTGCTTTTACAGGCGCCCTATCTGTTCCGCAGCAGCGTAGCGGAAAACGTGGCGTGGGGACTGAAGGGAATGAACCTGACCCGTAGCGAGCGCGCGCGGCGCATGGAGGAGGCGCTGGAATGGGTTGGCCTGGAGCGTTTTGCCATGCGCCCGGCGCGCCAGTTGTCCGGCGGCGAGGGGCAGCGCCTTGCCCTGGCCCGTCTGCTGGCGCGGCAGCCCAAGGTGATTTTGCTGGACGAGCCAACCAATCACGTGGATGACGCCACCACGGCGCGCATTGAGGACGTGTTGACCGGCTGGGTGCGGGAGCATGCCACCACGGTGGTTCTGGCCACCCACGATGTGAACCAGGCGGTACGGCTAAACGCGGAGTGCTTAACGTTGGCGGGCGGCTGCATCCGCGAGGTGGCTGAACGCGTCTGAAGCCTTCCGCAGACAAATGGGTTGCGGGGGAGCGGGTTGTGGCTTGTTTGACGGGCCGCGCCGGCGCAGCGGGAGGTTTGCAATGGCGGAGGCCCCCCAGTCTATCAGGTAGGAGAACGTCCAGAGGGTCTACAGTATCGAAGTCCGGGCCGATGGAGGCCCGTGCCGCCTGAGGGGGCGATTCATGTACAAGGGAGAACGTTTCAATACCATCAGCGCCGCAATCGGCATGGTTACCGCACTGGCAGGGGTGACGGTGCTGGTGGTGCTGGCCGCGCGCCAGGACGATACGTGGAAAACCGTCAGTCTCAGCGTGTACGGAACCACGCTGTTTCTATCGTATCTGGGCACCACGCTCTACCACGCCACCCGCGGAAAATATAAGGCGCTGCTCCGGCGGCTGGACCGTCTGGCGATCTATCTGTTGATCGCCGGCACTTACACGCCCTTCACCCTCATTACCCTGCGCGGAACAATGGGATGGGCGATTTTTGGGGTGGTATGGGGATTGGCCGTGCTGGGCGTTCTGTTGGATTCGTCCCGGGAAAAACGGCGGGGTGTTCTGCCGGTTATGGTTTACCTGGCCATGGGGTGGCTGTGTGTGATCGCCATCAAGCCGCTGCTCCACGCCTTGCCGTTGCCCGCGTTCTGGTGGTTGCTTGCGGGTGGACTCTGGTACACGGTCGGCGTCGTGTTTTTTGCATTCGGTACGCGGGTCAGGCACTTCCACGGCATTTGGCATCTGTTCGTGCTGGCCGGTAGCGTCAGCCATTACATCGCCATTTTTGTTTATTTGCTTTAAGCGGATACCGCGTAATTAAAACGGTTGCGGAGGGGAAGGCGGGTGGCTTATGTGACAATCGCCCCCAGGGTGGGACAGCTTATCCGATATCCGGAATACTGGATGCTTGCGAGAATGAAAACGTTATGTTTATTTTCCGGGGTGGGGGCCGATCCTAACATGCCCGGCCGGGCTTGCCGGATTTGTAAATATGCGCGACAACCCGTTGAAAACACTCCTGCTCCGGATCCGCCAGGTTCAGCCGGCCCGGTTGACCGCACTGTTGGGCGGGTGGTTTCTCTTTCTGCTGATCTGCCAGCTGGGCGGGCTGGTATCCCAGTACGGGTTTGGCCACGATTTCCTGCTCGGGCTGGTGCCCCTGTTCGATTTCGATAGGGAGTTCAACGCGCCCAGCATCTTTTCGGTCGGGTTGTTGCTGCTGGCGACCGGCTTGCTGGCTGTGATTGCCGCGGAGCGCCGGCGTGTCGCAGGGGGTGGCTCTCTTTACTGGCTCGGGTTGTCGGGCGTTTTCCTGTTTGTGTCGATGGACGAACTCCTGAGCTTCCACGAGATGATGATCGAGCCCATCCGCCAGATGCTGGGGGTGGGGGGGGTTCTCTATTTCGCGTGGGTGATCCCTTACGGCATTGGGGTGTTGTTCCTGGGCGTATTGTATGGCGTTTTTCTGTTCCGTCTTCCGAGGAGCGTCCGCAACCTGATGCTGCTCTCCGCGGTGGTTTTCCTGGGAGGGGCCCTTGGGGTGGAGATGGCGGGAGCGTGGTATATGGACCAGTATCTGGTCCGGCAGGACCAGCACAGGGATTTGATCTATGCCCTCATCACCACCTGCGAGGAGTCGCTGGAAATGATCGGGGTTATCCTGTTTATCCGCGCGCTGCATGTTTACATCAGCACGCACCTCAGCGGCGCCCAGGTCCACGGTATACCGGAGTGACGAACGGCCTTGTGCGGGGCGCCCCGGTTCCGGGAACAAAGGTCTTTTCGGGTGCACTGTTTAAACACACAACCGAGTCATCCATGATCACGGCCTGTGGTTGAAACGGCGGCAAAGGGTTATTTTACGGGGTATGGGGGACCTTGTTTCACCAGGGGAAGCGCTGGCGCTTTCCACGGAGGATGTTTTTTCCCGCCTGGGTGCAGAGCCCGGCGGGCTTCCGGCCGAGGAGGCGGATCGCCGGTTGGCGGCATACGGCCCCAACGCAATCGAGGAAAAGCGTCCCCACCCGGCGCTCAGGTTCCTGTTCCATTTCTGGGGGCCGATCCCGTGGATGATCGAGATTGCCGCCGTGCTGTCGGCGGCGGTGCGGGACTGGGCCGATTTTGCGATCATCGTTCTACTGCTGCTGGTAAACACCAGCATCAGCTTCTGGCAGGAGTTCAAGGCTGACAACGCAATTGAGCTGCTCAAGCAAAAGCTTGCCCTGAGAACCTTGGTGCGGCGCGATGGCGCCTGGCAAGAAATCAATGCCCGGGATCTGGTGCCAGGCGACTGGGTCCGGGTTCGATTGGGTCACATCGTACCGGCCGATATCAAGCTAAGCAACGGTGACTACCTGGAGGTGGATCAGTCGGCCCTCACCGGGGAATCGCTACCGTTGGAAAAGCACGTGGGCGACCTGGTCTACTCGGGTTCCGTCGTACACCAGGGCGAGATGGACGGGGTGGTGGTGGCCACCGGCATGAACACCTTTTTCGGGCGGACAGCACGGCTGGTGGCGGAGACGCATACGATCAGCCACTATCAGCGGGCGGTTTTGCGGATTGGTCATTTTTTGATCATGCTGACCCTCGGGCTGGTCGCGTTGATACTCGTGGTTGCCGTGTTCCGGGGCAGCTCGCTGCTCGAGACCATCCGGTTCGCCCTGATCCTGACCGTGGCCGCGATTCCGGTTGCCCTGCCGGCGGTAATGTCCATCACGATGGCGGTAGGCGCGGTGACCCTGGCCCGCAGCAAGGCGATCGTCAGCCGCCTGGTCTCCATCGAGGAGATGGCCGGTATGGATGTGCTCTGCTCCGACAAGACGGGCACCCTCACCGAGAACCGGCTGACGCTGGGTGATCCGGTGCCGTCAGGAAAAACGCGTCCCGGGGAATTGCTGCTGGCGGCGGCCCTGGCCTCCCGCCCGGAGGACCCCGACCCCATTGACAGGGCCGTGATCGAGGGACTCGGGAGCGCGGGAATCCCCCACTATCTCGCGGTGGAGAGATACTTGCCGTTCGACCCGGTTTCCAAACGCAGTGAAGCCACCGTATTCGACGGGGCGCGCCGTTTCTTCGTTACCAAAGGGGCCCCTCAGGTGGTATGCGCCCTGTGCGGGCAAGAGGATGGGGACCGGTCTGGCGTCTTGCAGGCGGTAGACGAACTCGCGGAGCGGGGCTTTCGCGCCATTGGCGTGGCGCGGGCCGACACTCGGGGACAGTGGCATTTTCTGGGTCTTCTTCCCCTGTATGACCCCCTGCGGGAGGATTCGGTCGAGACCATTCGGCGGGCGGGCGAGTTGGGCATCGCCGTCAAGATGGTTACCGGTGATCACCTGGCCATCGCACGGGAGATATCGGGCCAACTGGAGCTGGGTCTCAACATCCACGATGCTGACCGCATAGCCCGGATGGACGAGCAGAGCTACGCCAGAATGGTCGAGGAAGCGGATGTCTTTGCCCAGGTGTTTCCCGAACACAAGCATCGGATTGTGGAAACCCTCCAGAGCGGCGGCCACATTGTGGGCATGACCGGAGACGGGGTAAACGACGCCCCGGCACTCAAGAAGGCGGATGCCGGCATCGCCGTCTCGGGGGCAACCGATGCGGCCCGGAGCGCTGCCGATCTGGTACTCACCGCTCCGGGCTTGTCGGTCATCGTCAGGGCCGTGGAAGTGGCTCGCAGGATATTCGCTCGCATGACCGCCTATGCCACCTTTCGCATCGCCGAGACGATTCGGGTACTTGTCTTTTTGACCCTCTCCATCCTGATCTTCGATTTCTACCCGGTCACGGCGGCGATGATTATCGTCCTTGCGCTTTTGAATGACTTCCCCATCATGATGATTGCCTACGACAATGCCCGTGTATCACGGAACCCGGTGCGCTGGGACATGCACAAGGTGCTCACCCTGTCCGTGGTGTTGGGCCTCCTGGGTGTGTTTTCGAGTTTTCTGCTGTTCTGGATCGCCGAGGCATTCCTGGGGCTGGATCGGGCGACCATCCAGACGTTGATTTTTCTGAAGCTGAGTGTGGCGGGCCACATGACCATCTATCTGTCCCGCACCGGAGAACATCCTTTCTGGTGGCGCCCCTATCCCTCGGCTGCCCTGTTCTGGACTACGGAAATAACCCAGCTTGTGGCGACCCTGTTCGCGGTATACGGCCTGCTCATGACGCCGATCGGCTGGGAGCTCGCCCTGTTCGTGTGGGGTTACGCTATCGGGTGGTTTATCCTCAACGACCGCATCAAGGTCTGGGTGTGCCGTCTGATTGCCTACCAGGTCAAGCTGGAGCGTCGCCATGTCGATCGGAGCCATGGCTCATTGATGGGCCACTAGGGAAATGCGATTGACGGAGTGGGGCATGTTTCCGGGATATGGCGGATTGTCTGAATGAGTCCAATCACCGAAATCATTTTGTTTACCGGCGCCGCCGGGGCGTGTATTCCCCTGGGGGGTCTGCTGGCTGCGGTTGAGCGGATTCATCCAAGGTGGCTTGAGCAGGAGTTCCGCCACTTCATGATTGCGTTCGGGGGTGGGGTGATGTTGGCTGCCGTGGCACTGGTGCTGGTTCCCGAAGGGATGGAGCACCTGTCCTGGTCCGTTTACGGGGTGGCGCTGGTTTTTTTGGGAGGTGTCTTATTCTTTACCATTGAACGCATGCTGGGATTTCGCAGGCGCGAAGCCCCCCAGTTCATGGCGATGCTGCTGGACTACATGCCGGAATCCCTGGCGATCGGCGGGATATTCGCGACAGGCTCCCCCTCCGCGCCACTCCTGGCGATCCTGATCGGGCTCCAGAACATTCCGGAAGGCTTTAACGGCTTCCGTGAATTATGTGGAATTACGGGCCACCGGCGTGGTCGGGTCCTGCTGATGATGGCGGCGTTGGTGCCGCTGGGGCCGGTTCTGGGTGTCCTCGGGTGGGCCTACTTCTCCCTCCACGTGCAGTTGCTGGGGGCGTCCATGCTGGTCGCGTCGGGCGGCATCCTCTATCTGATTTTCCAGGACATCGCCCCGCAGTCCCGACTGAAACGCCACTGGGCACCGCCTCTGGGAGCGGTGGTGGGGTTTGCCCTGGGCCTGTTCGGAAAGAGCCTGTTGGCGACGTCCTGGTTTTCGTCGTTGCATTGACCCGGACGCCCCCCGGATCCCCCCGCCATGGTTGTTTTTTGCCGTGAAAGCGGGAAGGGAGTCCGCGAAACGGAAAGGTCATTCCGTTTCAGACAAAATCGTGTTCATGCTTTTGGCCAAAACATGGAGGTCGTCTTTTCGGTGGTAGGTGGCGCGCCACACCAAACCGATTTGCCGGTGGGGCCCCTTTTCCGCCAAGGGGCGGAAATCGATCCCGCTTCGCTTGATGGGCTCGGACCTGATGGCCATTTCCGGTACAAAGGTAACCCCTTGTCCTCCGGCGACCATCTGGATCAGGGTATGCAGGCTGGTTCCCTGGAACGCACCGCTTTGGCGAAATGCCTCCATGTGACATGCCGACAGCGCATGGTTTCTGAGGCAGTGCCCCTCTTCGAGCAGAAGCAGTTCGTCAATCGGCAGGTCGCCGGACGCAATCGACTTTCGCTTCGCCAGCGGGTGTCCCGCAGGGAAGGCGACCAGAAAATTTTCATCCCAGAACGCCACGCTTTCCAGTTTGCCGATGTCGTAGGGCAGCGCCAGAATTGCGGCATCCAGGCTCCCGGCGCTCAAACGCGCCAGCAGGTTCTCCGTCTGGCCCTCCACCAGATACAGTTCCAGAGCGGGATAGCGTTCGCGAATCCCGGGCAGGACTTCAGGCAAAAGAAACGGGGTGATGGTGGGGATGCCCCCCAACCGTAACCGCCCGGTCAGAGGGGCGTCGTCGGCCCGGGCCATCTCCACCATCTCCGCCGCGTCGCCCAGAATCCGTTGGGCCACTTCCGTCAACGCCAAACCCAGCGTCGTGGGGAGCACTTTTCGTCTGGTTCGCTCCACCAGGGAGGCTTCCAGCAGTGATTCCAATTCCTGGATACCCGCGCTCAGTGTAGATTGGGTCACACAACAGCGTTCCGCCGCCCGGCCGAAGTGGCGCAATTCCACCAGGGCGACCAGGTACTGCAACTGACGGATGGTGGGCAGGATCATAAATCGTTTAAATCGATTAGATAATGAATAATTATCAATTTTACATAAAAATACCGGGAAGATAGGCTTACTTCAAGCATTACGGTGGGCCACGGTCCATAAAGACGATCGATGGAAGAACGTTTTTTTAAGCGATGGAGGTATGTATGAAAAACGTCATTTGCACGGGCCTGCTGGTGATGGGGGTGGCATTGTCCTCTTCCGCTTGGGCCGCGGGTTTCGATCTGCCACCGGTGTCCTATCCCGCCGACAACGCTTACTCACCGGCCAAGGCGGAACTGGGGAAGAAACTGTTTTTCGATCCGCGCTTGTCCGGGTCGAACATCATGAGTTGCGCGACCTGCCACAACCCCGCCATGGGGTGGGCGGACGGCCAGCCCGTGGGGATCGGTCACGAGATGCGGAAACTCGGGCGGAATTCGCCAACCATTATTAACTCCGCGTACAACAAGACCCAGTTCTGGGACGGGCGGGCGGCCAACCTTGAGGAGCAGGCCAAGGGCCCGATCTTTTCCTCGGCGGAGATGCACGAACAGGATGAAGCGGAACTGATGCGGGAACTGAAGGCCGTGCCCTATTACGTGAGGGAGTTCGAGCGCGTGTTTCCCGGCGAGGGAATCAGCGTGGACACGGTCGCCAAGGCCATCGCCACCTACGAGCGGGAGATCGTAAGCTCCGACTCGGCCTTTGATCGTTTCCAGCATGGGGACGCGACGGCAATGAGCGAGTCGGCCCAGCGGGGTTGGGATATTTTCAAGGGCAGGGGCCGGTGCCTCAGTTGCCACTCGGGACCCAACTTCACCGATGACCGGTTTCACGACATCGGCGTGGACGACGGCGACGAGGGGCGCATCGCGGTCACGGGAAAGAAGCGTGACCGCTTCAAGTTCAAGACCCCGACGTTGCGCGATGTCACGCGCACCGCGCCCTACATGCACAACGGCCAGGATGCGACCCTCATGGACGTGATGCGTTTCTATAACAGGGGCGGGGACCGGGCGGGAAGCGAGCTTTCCCCCCTGGGTCTGAGCGAGACCGAGATGGCGGACGTGGTGGCCTTTATGCAGGCCCTGACCGGTCCGGACATCGTCGTCACGCTGCCGCAACTCCCTTAGGCGGCACCACCGGGCGGAGCACCCGAGGGCACGGGATCGTGTTCCGGATGCTCCGCCCGAATGCCCCTATGGGCACCGGCCGATCACTGGTGATGACGGCGAGGGGCTTGTTTGTTTGACGTTCAACCCCCCTCGATACCTTCGGAAAAATAATTTCAAAAAACACCTAGACAGAACTGTCTGTCTTTACTATTCTTCCAAGCGTGGACAGCAAGAAACAAAAACCCGCTGGTTCCCCCGTGGAGCGCATCATGAGCGTTGCCGCCGACCTGTTTTATAACCAGGGCTATCGGGCAACCGGCGTGAACGAGGTGATCGAGAAGTCGGGGGTGGCCAAGGCGACGTTCTATCACCACTTCCCCGCCAAGTACGACCTGGGGCTTGCCTACCTCAAATACACCCGCAAGGATGAGCTGGCTTACCTGGACAATTATCTGGCCAGCCGGACCCGGCCGCTCGACCGCTTTCTGGCGATCATGGAATCCCTCGGTCCCTGGATGGTCGACACCGATTTTCGCGGCTGTGCCTTCATCAATATGGCTTCCGAGGTGCCGGATCCCGGCAGCCCGATGAGAAAAGAGGGGACCATGCTCTACGACGCAATCAGGGAAAGAGTGAAAACCCTGTCCGAAGAATTGATTGCCTCGGACCGGGTGAAGTATGGACACTTGGATGTCCGGGAACTGACCAACGATTTTATGGTGATCTTTGTCGGCGCCGTTGCGTTGTCCGAGCTTTACCATGACATATGGCCCGCCGAGCACGCGCTGAGTTCCGTGCGTCGTTTGGTGGGTGCATAACCCGGCAGAACGCTTGCCGATACAGGTGGCATGCCCATCTGTTTTTTTAACCCAAAAAGCAGACAGACCTGTCTGTCTGCTTTTTATCTCAAGGAGACGAATCATGAACGCAACCGTCGCAACCCTTCCCGCCGTCAATACCGATGGCTACGCCAGGTGCATCGAGGCATCCAGGCGGGTGCGCTGGGAAATCGAGGAGGATGTCATCCGTAACCGCCGGTTGGACATCAGCAGGAAGTTCCTGCCGGACGGCCTTTCCAAGGTGAACGAACTGGCCTTTCTGAGCGATGAGGAAAAGCGGTTCCTCAGTCGGATACAGGGGCGTACCTACGCCAACATGTTCGGCCTGGTGGAACGGTTTATCTGCGCCAAGACCATGGAGGTATCCAGGGATCATGCCCTGGGGGATCAGGTGGCTCTGGAGGCGCTGGTGCGGTTCAGCGAGGAGGAGTTGAAGCATCAGGAGCTGTTTCGCCGCCTGGAGGAGATGGCCGGAGAGTTGATGCCCGAGGGCTACGCCTTTCTTGCCCGGCCCAATGAAGTGGCCGCGGCGGTGCTGAGCAAGTCCACCTGGGCGGTACTGGGCCTGACCCTGCACATCGAGCTGTTCACCCAGGCGCATTACCGGGAAAGCATCAACCCGGACCCGGAACTTTCCGAGCTGTGGAAGGACGTCTTCCTGTTCCACTGGAAGGAAGAGTCGCAACACGCCGTCATGGACGAACTGGAGTGGCTGCGGGAGGATGCCGGGCTGAGCGACGGGGAGCGTGACCAGGCGGTCACCGACCTGATCGACCTGGTGGGTGCCGTGGACGGTATTCTTCAGGCCCAGGCCGACCAGGACGCCGACTACTTCATTACCAACTGCGATCGGTCGTTCGGCGATGCGGAGGTGGCCGCGATTCACAACACGGTGCTCAAGGCTTACCGCTGGCAGTATATCGTGTCGGGGGTGCAGGTGCCCCGCTTTGGCCAGGTGCTCACCGGCTGCATCAGTGCGGAGCAGGGCCAGCGGATCAACACCGCCCTGGCACCCCTGATGGGGTAGGGGGCGGGCGGAGTGAACGTACCCTCCGAGGGTTGAATAACCGGCTCACAGGTTGCCAGCCCCTGCACCCCGAAGGGTACGGTTTCTTTTCCGGCCGCCCCTTGAGGTCGGGGATGATGCGGTGATTCAGGCGGCGGGCCGGGTCCATCTTATTTCATACCGGTGCCCGCAATCACGCGGGTGTTTTAGCGGACGGCCTTGGATTGTCAACGGAATGCACCACCCTGAAACTTTATCCATTCTCCGGTAGCATGATTTCATCGAAAGTTGAATATGCCGGCCCCCTACCGTTCCGGGTGGCGGCGCGGGCCGGTCTGTATTCGGGGGGCCGTTTTCGATGACATCGACAGGCCAAAGCAGGGAACAGCTCTTCCAGCGCGTGCAATCCTCGGAGGCGGGGTTAAACAGTGCGGAGGCGCGCGCCCGCATGCGTCGTCACGGGGCGAACGAGATTACCTTCCACCGCACCCGCTCGCCCTGGCGAATGCTGGCCGAGGAGTTCACGGCGCTGTTTCCGATGCTGCTGCTGTTCGCATCCTTGCTGGCCTTGTTCGCCCACACCCTCAGCCCCACGGAGGGGTATGAACTGATCGGGGCCGCGCTCCTGGGTGTGGTGGTGCTGAACGCACTGGTGTCCTTTTTCCAGAACTACAAGGTCGAGAAGCTGAGGATCTCGTTTCTCGACTATATCCCGAAGCAGGTGGCCCTGTTGCGGGACGGTGGCAAGCAGGTGCTGGATGCCAGGGAGGTGGTGCCCGGCGATGTCCTCTTCATCCAGGAGGGGGACAAGATTCCGGCGGACGGCGTGGTCATCGAATCGAGCCGGCTGATGGTGGACGAGTCGGTCCTGACGGGAGAGTCGGAACCCGTCAGCAAGTCCACCCTGGAGAATGAGGTCGACCCCTCCAGCCAGGTGGGTTCCGGCGCCACGGTGCTGCAGGGCAACGCCCGCGTGCTGGTCACCCGCACCGGCCGTTCCACGCGCATCGGCGCCATCTCGGAACTTTCGCGGGGGGTCACCCAGGACCTGACCCCAATGCAGAAGGAGCTCAAGGATTTCGTCCGCAAAATCACCTGGCTGGCGTTGGGAACCGGCGTGCTGTTCTTCGCCGTCGGCTTTGCCATCGGCAATCCGTTCTGGGTCAACCTGATCTTCGCCATCGGTATCATCGTCGCCAACGTCCCGGAGGGGCTGCTGCCAACGGTGACCCTTGCACTGACTCAGTCTTCGGTGCGGATGGGCCGGCGCAACGCCCTGGTCAAGGAGATCCTCGCGGTCGAAACCTTGGGAAGCACCACGGTCATCTGCACCGACAAGACGGGCACCCTTACTCGCAACCGGCTCCACATCGAGACCCTTTACCTCGACTTCGAGGAAGTTTCCCCGGAAGACCAGAAGGCGCTGGGGGGGATCTCCACCGCCAGGACCCTGGTCGAGATCATGGGGCTGTGTAACGATGCCATCTCCACCCGCCAGCCCGGCGGACGGATCAGTTTCAAGGGGGACCCCACCGAGACCGCCATGGCGGATTTCGTCGAGCGGGTCGCCGGGTTCGATACCCTGCGCGAGCGCTTCGAACCGGTATTCGATCGGCCGTTCGATTCCGAAACCAAGTACATGTCGAGTACCCGCCGCACCCAGGGGGGGACCCTGTATATGACCGTCAAGGGGGCGCCCGGTGAAATCCTCAAACGCTGCACCCAGGTCCACTCCGAGGGCCTGGTTCGGTCCCTGCGTCCGGAGGAGCGGGAACGGATCGACGCACAGGCGGACCGCTATGCCGCCCACGGCCTCCGGGTGCTGGCGCTCGCCTACCGGGTGGCGGACGGGCCCGAGGATGAGGCGGAGGGGCTGGTGTTCGTGGGACTCACCGCCCTGGTGGATCCGCCGCGCCGTGAGGTGCCGGAGGCGGTCGCCGCGTGCAAAAACGCGGGCATTCGTATCCTGGTTATGAGCGGCGACAAGGGCGAAACCGTCGGCTACATTGCCCGTAAACTGGGAATCGTGGAAACCCCCCGGGTGATCGAGGGTGAAGAATTGAAGGCCATGGGCCGGGAGGCACTGGTTGCGGCACTGCGGGACCAGGAGGTGGTGTTCGCCCGCATCGCCCCGGAACAGAAGCTGGACATTGTCGACGCCCTCAAGGCCATGGACGAGGTGGTGGCGATGACCGGTGACGGGGTGAACGACGCCCCGGCCCTGAAGCGGGCCGACATCGGCATCTCAATGGGAAAGCGCGGCACCGACGTGGCCAAGGAGGCCTCGGACATCATCCTGCTGGATGACAATTTCGCCACCATCGTCCGGGCCGTCGAAGAGGGCAGAACCATCTACGACAACATCAAGAAGTTCATCACCTACATTCTCACCAGCAACGTGCCCGAGATCCTGCCGTTCATCGCCTACGTCCTGTTTCCCATCCCGCTGCCCATCACCGTGGTGCAGATCCTTTCCATCGACCTGATTACGGACATCCTGCCTGCCATCGGACTGGGCAACGAGCCGCCGGAGGCCGATATCATGCGGCGACCTCCCCGGCGCAGGAGCGAACGCCTGGTCACACTGAAGACCTTTGTCCGCAGCTACGGAATCATCGGGCCAACCGAGACGGCCCTGGCGTTTACCGTGTTCTTCGCCGTTCTGTATGGCGGTGGCTGGACATGGGGCGCGTCTTTGGTGGCGGATGCCCCCCTCTACCGGCAGGCCGCCGGCGCCTTTCTGGCAACGGTCGTCATCTCGCAGATCGGCAACGTGATGGCCTGCCGCACCAACCGCCAGAGCGCGATCCCTTACCTGTTCCGGGTCAACCGGTGGATTCTGGGAGGGGTTGTACTGGAGATTGCGTTCATCATCACGGTCACCAACGTGCCGTCTTTCCACCGCTTTTTCTTTACCGGCCCGCTCCCTCTGGAAGTCTGGGGCTTCATCCTGGTGGCGCCGTTCACGGTGTTCGGCATCGAGGAGCTTCGCAAGCTCCTGGTGCGGCGCGGCGTCGGCGTACTCTCCGCATGAGGCAGGCCGGAGCGCCTCCTTCCCGTTAGAAAGGCCAGATCATTGGAATCAACGGCACCGCCACCACCAGAATAATGAGTTCGAGTGGCAAGCCCACCCGCCAGTAGTCGCTGAAGTGGTAGCCGCCGGGGCCCATCACCAGTGCGTTGTTCTGGTGGCCGATGGGGGTCAGAAAGGCGCACGATGCCCCCACCGCCACCGCCATCAGGAACGGGTCGGCGTTCACATCGAGCACCTGGCTCAGGTCCAGTGCGATCGGACACATGACAACGGCGGTGGCGGCATTGTTGATGACGTCGGACAGGGTCATGGTTACCGCCAGCAGTATCCCCAGTACGAGCAGTGGCGTGAAAACAGCCCCCAGATGGGTGACCTGCTCCGCGAGCAGTGCCGCCGCTCCCGTGTGGCGCATCGCCTCGCCGACCGGGATCATTGCCCCCAGCAGCACGATGACCGGCCAGTCCACAGCCTCGTACAGCTCTCTTAAGGGCAGGAGCTCGGTCAACACCATCGCCAGCACCGCAAACATGAGAGCCACCGCGGGGGGCAGCCAACCCAGGGCGGTCATGGTGATCGCGGTGCCGAAGATGAGCACCGGAAGAAATGCCCGGCGCGCCTCGAACCGCAGGCCCCGGCTGGCCAGCGGCAAGCCGCCCAGGGTGGTCACGGTCTCCGGCATCCGGCTCGCGTCCCCTTCCAGCAGCAGCACGTCGCCAGGCCGGATGCGGACGTTGGCGAGACGCGCCATGAACGGCTCCCCCTCCCGCGCCACCGCCAGCAGGTTGATGCCGTAGTGGGAACGCAACCGCAGGCTGATGGGGGTGGCGCCCACCAGGCGGCCGGAGGACCCGACCACCGCCTCCATCACCAGAGTGTCGGCCCGGCGCAGGTCTTCCGCCATTTCCTCCGCCGCCACCAGGTCGAGGCCGTAACTTTCGTCCAGCTCCTTGATGGCCGCCGACGGCCCCTGGACCAGGACGACATCCGCCTCGTGCAGGGGTTCCGCGCGCAGCCGCCGGACCATGCGGCGCTCGTTCCGGATCAGGCCCAGCAGTTGCACCCCTTCTTCGGTGACCTGTTCCAGTTCCCGGGCCATGCGTCCGATCAGGGACGAGTCCGCGTTCACCCGCATCTCGGTGATGTAGGTTGTGATGTCGAACAGTTCCTCCGGGAGGGGCTCCCCCTTGCGGTGGCGCGGGATGAGCCTCCAGCCCACGGCGAACAGGAACAACAGTCCGGAAGCCGCCACCGCGGCCCCCACCGGGGTGAAGTCGAACATCCCGAATGGCGTCCCGAAGGCATCCTCCCGGAAAGTGGCGACGATCACGTTGGGGGGGGTCCCGATCATCGTCATCAGGCCACCCAGAATCGTGGCGAACGAAAGCGGCATCAACACGCGGGATACGGGGTATTTGCCGCGCTTGGCCGCGGTGATGCTCAGGGGCATCAGCAGGGACAGCGCCCCCACGTTGTTCATGAACCCGGACAGGGTGGCGCCAAAACTCCAGGTGACGATCTGTTGCGCCCCCCGGCCGCGCACCCGCCCCAGCAGGTGATCGGCAATCAGGTCGATCAGCCCGGAACGCCGCAGTGTCCGGCTGATGATGAGCACTGCGGCAACCGTTACCACAGCGGGGTGGCCAAAACCGTGGAAGGACGCCGTTGCGGGGACTATGCCTGAAATGACGGCGGCGGCCAGGGCCATGAGGGCCACCACGTCGTGTCGCCAGCGCCCCCATGCGAACAGCGCCATGGCCGCGCCCAGTATCAGGAACAGGGCGATCTGGTGGCCGGTCATGCCGCAGCCCTCACGCCCCGGCCTGCCGACAGGAGGTCGCGTGTCGCCCTCCGCCATGGTGTGGTCGGCGGCTGCCCACGGGAGACGCGCAACGCCGCCGTACCGGCACTTGAGGCCGGGGTAATCCGCAGAAAAAGGCCGCCATGGTCAAACCGTCCGGCTTGCCGCCTGACGGACTTCACGTTGCGGACCTGCGTATCTGTCGGGGGCATTGGGGACCTCCCGCAAGGCGTCTGAGCCACCTTTGGGCGTAGCCTGAAATGAGTAAGCCCTGCTGCCCCCTAGAACTACCCCCCATCACCCCCGGATGTCAACGAACCCCCATGGAGTTGGTTGCGGGGGGCGATGTGGGACTTATTTGGCCGTGGCGCCGGGGTAGGGGACTCCGCCCCGGAGTCCTGACATTGAACCCGGCCGGGTTTTAAGGGGGAAGATCAAGGCTTCAGAAGCATTGGCGACAATTTGGTGAACATCACACGATAGTCTTGCTCTTTTTTATTGTGTGGCTGATGATCACTTCGATCTCAACCGTGGATGGGGTTTCGATTTATTACGGAGGATGAGCATGCGGGGTATACGATTTGCGTTTTTGGCGGTGGCGATGACGGTTGCCGTGGGGTGTTCCCACACGGGAAGCAAGATGTCCGAGTCGGCCTCATTGTACGACCGGTTGGGCGGGAAAGATGCGATTACCGCGGTGGTCCTGGCGTTTGTCGACCGGTTTGAAAGCGATGATCGGGTGACCAACAAGGTGGTCGCAAACCGGCTGGCCCAGATTGACGGCGCTCGCCTGAGGTCGCTGCTTGTGGATATGGTTTGCGAGGGTGCTGGTGGCCCGTGCAAGTACACCGGGCGGGACATGAGTTCGGCCCATGCGGGACTGAATATTACCAACGCCGAGTTCGACGTGGCGGTGGACGATCTGATCATCACCCTGAAGGAATTCAAGGTTCCGGAGCGGGAGAAAGAAGAACTGCTGGACATGTTGGGGCCGCTCCGCAAAGACGTGGTGCAGGCACCTTAGCGCGTGCCGCCCCCCTCGTTGCGGGTGGGTAAACGGGATCAAAAATCAAACGGCCGGACAAGGTGCGCAACCCTGTCCAGTCTAGCCCGGTACTGCTGGGTGGACTGAGATTCCGGGGACACGAAATTCCGGGGACACAATACTTAATTCCTGCCGGGCTTCGGCCCTGGCTTCCTTCGCCCTACGTCCCGTCCAAGTCACCGTGAAACGCGTCTCATCCCCCGGCGGGCGCCCTGTCCGCTCATGCTTGCGAACGTGGTCGAAGCCGGTATCGTCCCCTTGAGCGAGGAATTCCGCCCAGTTGGAGACCCGATTCAGCATCGGTTCCACCTTCACCAAACTGTCATCCTTGCCTGCAAGATGTGCTCGGGCGCTGCTCCACGGGTAGTCCTCCGCTCGCCGAACCAGCCTTGCCCGCACGGGGTTCAACTCCACGTAGCGCACCGCCGCCAGCAGGTATTGTTCGTCCATGGGAAAGGAGGCAAAACGTCCCTGCCACAGGTACCCCTTCCATCCCTTGTTGAAATTGACCATGCGCGTGTACCGCTGGTGCGCCTCCACCAATCCCTCGGGCCAGGCTTCCTTCCCGTTCCGGGACGGCGACGAGGTGCACGTGGTTTGGCATCAGGAAATATGCCCATATTTCGACCCCGGAGGCGCGGCACCATTCCGCCATCAGCCGAAGATACCCGATGCGGTCCGCATCGGAGAAAAAGACCTCCTGGCGGCGATTGCCCCGCTGGGTGACGTGATGCGGAATGCCCCGAACCACAATCCTTGCCACGCGCGCCATGCGGCCTCCCCATCTTCGCGAATATCGTAATGGTGTTTTCGCCAATAAGGCGCAAAATGCAACAGGGGGGCGGCCCGCGCGGGCATCCGGGGGATGCGGCCAAAAAAAAGGCCCCTTGCGGGGCCAAATTCAGAACACACATTTTGGAAATTGGTTGCGGGGGGGCGCAACCACCTTGATTTGCTTTTTGGCGCCAAGCGCTATTTGCGATAGATTTTCACCGGGTTGCAGCCCACGCAAAAACCCTTCTACGCGGATGTTCCTTCCGGCGGAAGGATGGATTTCAGAAACCGGCGGGTGCGCTCCTTTTTCGGGCGGGTGAAAATCACCTCGGGTGGACCGGCCTCCACGATGCGGCCGTCCTCCATGAACACCACCCGGTCGGCGATATCGCGTGCGAAAGCGATCTCGTGGGTGACGATGGCCATGGTCATGTTTTTCTCCCGCGCGAGGCCCCGGAGGACGCTCAACACCTCGCCCACCAGTTCCGGGTCCAGTGCCGAGGTCACCTCGTCGAACAGCATCACGTCCGGGTGCATGGCCAGGGCGCGGGCGACGGCCACTCGCTGCTGCTGGCCGCCGGAGAGCTGGGCGGGAAAGGCGTCCACCTTGTCCGAAAGACCCACGCGTTCCAGCAGCGCCAAGGCCTCCCGCTCCGCCGTCTCGCGGGACAGGCCCCGCACCCGGCGCGGTGCCTCGGTGACGTTGCGCAGCACGGTCATGTGGGGAAACAGGTTGAACTGCTGGAACACCATGCCCACGCGGCCGCGCACGCGCCTCAAGTGAGCGGCGTCGGCGGCAACCTCCCTCCCCTTCCGGGTCATGGTCCAGGCCGGCTCGCCGCCGATCTCCAGGGCGCCCGTATCGGGCTGTTCCAGGGTCATGATCAGGCGCAGGATGGTGGACTTGCCTGCGCCGCTGGGGCCGATGATCGCCAGCTTCTGGCCGGCGGGAATGGCCAGGTCCAGGCCATCCAGCACCGTCTGGTCGCCGTAGCGCAGGGTGACGCCGCGCAGCCGCACCATGGGGGGGGCCGTCTCAGACGGGGCCATAACGATGCTCCAGGTGGCGGACGAGCCGGGACGCCAGCAGGCTGATCGCCAGAAAAAGCACCCCGACCAGCGTCAGCGGCTCCAGGTAGCGGAAGGTTTCGGCGCCGATCAGCTTGGCGGACTGCAGCAACTCGGTGACGGTGATGGCGGCCAGCATGGGCGAATCCTTGAACATGGCCACCAGGTAGTTGCCCAGGGCCGGAATCACCGGGGGCAGCGCCTGGGGAAGGATCACCGCCCGCCAGGTGTGCCCCGGCGGCAGGTTGAGCGCCCGCGCCGCCTCCCACTGTCCCCGGGAAACGGCCTCGATGCCGGCGCGGTACACCTCCGCCGTGTAAGTGCTGTAATGCAGCCCCAGCGCCACCACGCCGGTGGCGAACGGCGGCAGCACCAAGCCTGTTTCCGGTAGCACGAAGAACAGAAAATAGATCTGCACCAGCAGCGGCGTGGTGCGGATGAACGACACCAGCGCCGCCACCGGCACGCGCACCGGGCGCAGGGGTGAGCGGCGCAGCACCGCCCACAGCAGGCCCAGGGTCAGGGCCAGGGCCATGCCACCCAGGGTGGCCTCGACGGTCACCACCAGGGCCTTGAACAGGTCCGGAAGGATCGCCAGGGCGTACGTCCAGTCGAATGTCATCGCACCACCGGCCGCCACCGGCCGGCGCGGCCTTCCAGGCGCCGCATGCCCCACGCCATGGCCTGGGCGGTCACGAAGTAGAGCAGCAGCACCAGGGCGAACACCTCCGCCGAGCGCAGCGTGGCCGAGCGCAGCACCTGTCCCTGGAAGGTCAGGTCCGCCAGGGTGACCAGCGACACCAGGGCGGTGCTCTTGAGCAACTCGATGGACAGATTCCCCAGCGGCGGCAGCATGGCGGGCAGGGCCTGTGGCATCACCACCCGCCACAAAGTCTGCCGTTCACTGAAGCCCAGGGCCAGGGCGGCCTCGCACTGTACCGCCGGAACCGCGCGAATGGCGCCGCGCACCACCTCGGCACCGTAGGCCCCGATGTTGAGCCCGAGCACCACGATCCCCACCGTCATGGCCGGAAGGCGCACGCCAAGCAGCGGCAGGGCGTAATATGCCCAGAACAGTTGCACCAGCGCCGAAGTGCCCCGGAACAGGTCGATGTAGATCAATGCCGGCACGCTCACCAGCCGGTGGCGCGACAAGCGGGCGACGGCGGTGGCGCAGGCGGCCACGGCGGCCACCACCGCGCCCCCCGCGGTGACCAGCAGGGTGATCCACCACCCTTGGACCAGGAGCGGCAGCAGGTCAAACGGCTGGGGCATGGCGGTCATCCGTTGGGGCTGCGGTGCGCGGTAATCATGAGGTTCAGGAGGCGGGCAAGCTTGTAAACCACAGCTCGATGCCCCTGGCGATCATCTCGACGGCATAGGTGCCGGTGAACATGGCGATCACCCGCCCGGTGATGTCCAGGTAGCGTTCCAGAAGCGCGCCGTTTTTCGCCAACACCATATCGTGCAGAGCCTTGAGCGCCACCAGCGACAGGGCGGCGGCCACCACGGCGAAGACGATGGCGGCCGACGTCTGCAGAGGGCTGTCCAGGCGCTTGCCAATGATGACGCTGGCGCTGATGGTTCCCGGGCCGATCATGAACGGCAGCGCCACCGCGCCGGCGATCCGGTGTGGTTCGCCGCCCAGCAGTGGGGCGATGGCGGCGCTGCCCGTCAGCATCATGCGCAGCCCGATGAGCAGGAACAGGATGCCGCCGAAGACCAGGAACGACGAGAAGCGCACCTGGAACACGTCGGTGAAGATGACGTCACCCAGCCAGGCGAACACCAGGAACGCCACCGTGCTGGTCAGGCTGGCACGCACGATGATGGGGATGAACAGATCCAGCCGTTTGCCCTGGACCAGGTCGACCAGGTAGACGCTCATGAGCAGCGGATTGAGAAGGACGAACAGCAGCGTTCCGGCCTTGATCACTTCTTCCATGGGCGCGTCCCGTCAGCGGTCCGGTTGTGGAAAACATCCCCGGCCGCCGGTGCGGAGGCGTGCGCTGCCGTGGTCCATGGCCGTCATCCGGCACACAGGCGTTCGGCGGTCGCGTCGCCGGGAAGCATGGCCTCGGAAAAGCCGAACGGGTGAACCAGCGCGCGGTGTTCCGGCGAGCCGATGAAGTCGCCCAACTCGCGGTTGAAGGCCGTCGCCAACGCGTCGTCCCCCTTGCGGAAGCCGAACGCGCCATACCCCACCGCCGGCTTGCCGTCCACGACCGGATTGCGGAACGGGTCGGCCCGTTCCACGCCGTCGCCGTCCAGCTTGGCGATCAGGCTGTCGATGGTGAGGACGGTGCCCCCGTAGGCGTCGATGCGCCCGGCCCGCAACGCGGCTACGGCGCTGGGGGGGTCGGGCAGCACCAGCAGGCGGTCGTCGGGCACCCCTGCCGCGTGGGCGTAGCCGCGCTCCACCGTGCCCACCACCACCCCCAGGCGTGCGGCCGGATTATTTGCCGCGTCCGCGTAAGCGTGCAAATCCAGGGGGTTGCCGCGCCGCACCATGAATGCGTCGGCGATGCGGTAGGTGGGGTTGGAGAAGGCGATCTCCCGGCAGCGTTTCGGGGTGATGTACATCCCGGCGGCAATGACGTCGAAACGCCCCGCCTTGAGGCCCGGAATCAGGGCGCCAAACTCGGTCAGCACGCCCTCCACCCGGTTGGTCCCCAGGCGTCGCGCCACCTCCCGCGCGATCTCCGGGGCCTCGCCGGTGAGCCGGCCAGTGGCCTGATCCATGTAGGCGAACGGGGCCTCGTTGGCATAGCCCACCCGCACTACGCCGCTCTGGCGGACCGCGTCGAGCGTTCCTTTTGCGGCGTCGCCCGTGGGGGACTTATCCGCCGGGCAGCCGGCGCCGAGCATCAGCAGGACACAGGCCAGAAGGCGCGCAGTACGGGTGCCGAATCGCATGGGGTCTCCCTGTGGCCGGCCCCTATGGCCGACCCCCGGCACCCTAACATGCCCGCGCAAGCCGGAGTCAAACCGCCATGCCCGGCCCAGCGCACGGCGCGGCCGGTTGGGTCGAGCCCAACCCGTTGATGTTGCCTGCAAACGAATGGTGAAAAAAACAAAAAGGCCCCTTCGCGGGGCCTTGAAATTCCTGCACACAATTTCGGAAATTTGGTTGCGGGGGCTCGCAACCGACTATATTTACTTTTCAGCGCAAAGGGGAGACTTCCCTGAAACATCAACCAGTTACATTGAAATGTGAGTTGGTCGTTAGTCGCAAAATACAATGTTGTGACGGACCGAATTTCTCTAGGCTTCAATCAGACCCATTTCGAATAAGAAGCGTGAAGGAGATTTATTCCACCCTTGAACCTGATCGGAGTAAGTCATTGTCAAAGTTTCCTGCGCGCGAGTAATAGCGACAAAACAGTTTCGCCTCTCCTCTTGCATCTCGCGACTATCATCACCCTTTTTACGAGCCGCCCAGCTCGGAAGCTGGTCTTCAACCATACCGACTAGATATACATGATCGAATTCCAGACCTTTTGAGGCATGGATTGTAAAGCACGGGACCGATCCCTTCGGGGGCGTAGGCGACTTGGACCGAAGGTCTAGCTCCTGCAAAAGGAGGTGGAGAGTTACTTCCTGTTTGCCATACTGCGCGGAAATCTCATTTACGAGCTGATCCCAAGTATCTTTCTCCTCCTGATATTCATCGAACACCCCTTCGTCTACCGGGGCTGTATCTGGCAGGCTATCAAGCCAGGTGAAAGTCTTTTTCTGAAACTGCCAAAAATCAAGGCGCTCCAACAGAATTGGCACCAGGGTTTTCTTGATAAGCTCTTGAGCTGATTCCGAAAGTTCTGCTCGGTTAAGCGCTGCCACTGCCCAACTACGTAGATAATCCCCGTCCTCCGCAATGGCATGGGAAATGATGTCTCTGATATTCAGGTCAATTCCTTCCAGCGTAAAGAAGGATTTGCACGCACGCCGCAGGTGCTCACGGCTGCTCCTAGAATGTCCGTCGTCAGATAAATTGGGACAGATGGGGACCTCTCAAAACCCACCCCTGACCGGTTAAAATGAGCGTCATGGCGAAAC
>JBHHVE010000017.1:0-56849 GCA_046754085.1 Leptospirillia bacterium | reverse complement strand
ACTCCCGCAAGATCAAAAAGTGGCTGATGCGTAACTGCAAGTGGACTTTTGGACGCACCTGCACGCCCCAGGAGAAGGGTGATCTGCTAACTTATATTTCCACATGGTGAACCTTATGAAAACGACATTAAAAACGGGGCCGGGGCGCAAGATGGCCACCAGCCTGGGCATGGCCGCCGGAGTGATCTTTTTGCTCTCCTCCCTGGGGGTGGTATGGGCGGATGACGACGGTGGATTCTGGGGCCGGAAAAAAGGCCCCGGGGTGGAGCCGGTCAACAACGCCCTGTATCAGGAGGAGTGCGGCGCCTGCCACTTCGCTTACCAGCCGGGGCTTCTGCCGGCGGCAAGCTGGAAGCGCATCATGGCGGGACTCGACGATCACTTTGGCGACAACGCCGAACTGCCCCCCGAGGATGCTCAGGCGATCAGCGCCTATACTGGATGCCGGCGCAGCCGACCGCTCCAGCGCGCGCCGTTCCGTAAAGATCGCCAAAAGCGTGCGGGGGCAGGCCCCCCTGCGGATTATGGATATCCCCAAACTGCGCAGCGAACACAACGAAATACCGGTGCGGATGGTTGCCGACAACCCGGAGGTGCGCTCCCTCTCCCGGTGCAATGCTTGCCATACCCGCGCGGCGGAAGGCTACTATAACGAGGCTGGTATCAATATTCCGGGTTATGGGAACTGGGACGATTAACTTGATGCTGCGAGCCATGGCGCTGGCGAACGACCGCCTCGACCATGAGCGTGCCCGCGCTCTGGTCGAGGCAGGTGAGATTTTGTCTCTGGAGGAGATCCTCAAAAAACTGTTCACCCGTTACGAGGGCAACCTGCTGGAAACCGAACTGGAAGAAGAGGACGGTGTCATCGTCTACGAAATTGAGTTGCTGCGGAGTGACGGCCAGGTGGTGGAACTGTTTTTCGACGCCAGAAGTGGAGAATTGATCAAGACCAAGGCGGGGGACTAGGGGGCCGTGCGCGTTCTCGTGGTGGAAGATGATGCGCACCTGCTCAATGCCCTGAAGCACGACCTCTCCGAGGCGGGTTACGCGGTGGATGGCGCGAGCAATGGCGCCACCGCCGAGATTCTGGGTGATCAGTTTCCCTACGACGCCGTGGTGCTCGATCTGGGGCTTCCCGGCCGCGCCGGGCTGGACGTTCTCAAAAACTGGCGGCGGCGCGGCAACGAGTTGCCGGTCATCATCCTCACCGCCCGGGGTCAGTGGCAGGAGAAGGTCGAGGGTTTCGACGCCGGCGCCGACGACTACCTGGGCAAGCCGTTTCACGTGCCTGAACTGGTGGCGCGCCTGGGGGCGGTGATCCGCCGCGCCCAGGGACGCGGCCCCGGCCCCCTTTCCGAAGGACCGGTGTCCCTTGACGAAGACACCCAGGAAGTGACCGTGAATGGCCAGACCCACCGTCTGACCGGCGTTGAGTTTCGCCTGTTGCGGGCGCTCATGCTGAACCGGGGCCGGGTACTCTCCAAGGAGCGTCTCGAAGACCACGTCTACGACATGGACGCCGAGCGTGAGAGCAACGTTATCGAAGTGTACGTGGCGCGCCTGCGCCGCAAGATTGGCAAGACCGCCATCGAGACCCGGCGCGGTCAGGGGTATGTGTTCACCGGCAGCGGTTCATGAAGGCGGCTCCAAAAAGCGCCGTGAGCGGCCCGCTGCCTTCATTGGCGTGTGCTCGCAACCTCGACATGGATGAATTTGCTTCGGCCCCGGTGCCCGGTCCGCCTTGCACCCGCCCCCCCCGCAACCGTTTTTGGAAGCGCCCATGATCTCCCTGTCCGGGCGTCTTTCCCTTGGCCTTGCCATCAGCCTGGTGCTGCTGCTCGGTATTCAACTCGTGGTAATGGAGGTTTCCATCCGGCGGCTGCTGGAGGAGCAGATCGCCACCCGTCTGGAGCACGATGCGGAAAGCCTGCTCGCCGCCGTCGGAACCCTTAGGGACGGCAGCCTGGCGATCGACCCGAGCCGGGTTGGCGCCATCTTTAAACGGCCCTTTTCCGGCCACTACTTCGAGTTGAGTCACCCCCGTTTCAACGTGCGATCCCGTTCCTTGTGGGACCAGCGTCTGGCGCTCTCCGAGAATCCGGCTCCGGGGCTTCACGAGATCACCGGCCCGCTCAAACAGCCCCTGCTGGTACTGGTGCGAAACTATGTCAAAGGGGGCGAGGCGGTCACCATCGCAGTGGCGGAGGACCTTACCCGAATCCGTGAGCAGACTGGCAAGGCGGCGGTTACCCTGGGCGTACTCGGGTTGGTGACCCTGCTGGTGCTGCTTCTGGTGCAGCGGCTCATCGTGCGGGTGACCCTGCGCCCGCTCAAGGCGGTGGAGCAGGACGTGGCGGCGTTGGAGCAGGGCAAGGTGGAACGGCTGGGGGAGGACGTGCCAAAGGAGGTGCAACCGCTGGTGGCGGAGTTCAACCGGCTGCTTGCCGCCATGTCGGGCCGTATGGAGCGATCGCGAAACGCCCTGGGCAACCTGGCCCACGCCCTCAAAACACCCCTTACCCTCATCCTGCAAGTGGCCGAGAGGAAAGAGATGGAGTCCTTTCCAGAGGCGCGGGACACCCTGCTCCGAGGAGGGGATACGATCCACAACCTGGTGGAACGGGAGCTCAAGAGGGCCCGTCTGGCAGGTGCGGCCCCCACCGGGTTGCGGGTGGATTTGAAGTCAGCGGTGGAGCCGCTGGCGGGCGTGTTGAGCCGGGTGTACCAGGAGCGCGGCATCGACATCGCGCTGGAGGTGCCGGACAGGGCGGTTTTTCCGGGGGACCGGGAGGACATGCTGGAACTGTTCGGCAACCTGCTGGACAACGCCTGCAAGTGGGCCGAAAGCCGGGTTCGCCTGCGGGTGGACGACAAACCGGGTCTCTGCTTCACCGTTGAGGACGATGGACCTGGCTGCGCCGAAGCGGACCTTACCCGTCTGGCAACCCGCGGCGTGCGCGTGGACGAAGACACCCCGGGTCACGGCCTGGGGCTGGCCATTGCGCAGGATGTGGTGATGTCCTACGGGGGCGAGATCAGCTTCGGCAGATCCGAGGCGCTGGGCGGCTTTGAGGCGCGGGTCCGTATTCCCGAGGTTCGGTCCGGCTGACCATGGCATGACATGGGCCGGGCCGCCGCAAGATAGGGGGTTCGGTCGATGAACCTGCTGGCGCCGATCCGGCGTTCCATAAAGATTCGTTTTGCCCTCGCGTCACTCGCCATCGCCCTGCCGCTGGTGGCCCTTTCCGTGCTTTCCTTTGGATTTTTCGACCGGTTTTCGGAGACCGGCGACCAGCTCGTGGCCCGCGCCACAGACGAGATGCTGCCCATCAGCCGCCTGCAAACCCTGGTGCTGCTGTCGGCGCAGCCCCCCCACGAATACCTGATTCAGGGCGATGCGCGGCAGATCGGCAAGTTCGCGCCGTTGGCCGATGAGGTGGAGCGCATATTCGATCAGCGTGCGGAGGTCTGGGTCGATGAGCCGCTGCTCACCAGCCTGCTGGAAAACGCCCGCGCCGAATGGGACAAATCCCGTGTCCGCGCCGGGCAGTTGCTGGCCATGCAGCCCCCCCTCGCGCAGGGCGCGGTGCCGTTCATGGCGGACTACGACCGGCATCGGGAGCGGACGGTGGCGGCCCTGGACCGCCTTTATACGGTGATCGAGAGCGCCGGACACGCCGGTTGGGCCGCCGCCCGGCAGGAGGTGGAACGGCGCCTCGTCGTGGTGATTGGCGTGATCTGGATGCTGCTTGCGGTGGCGTTCGGGGGCGCGGTTTTTCTGATTCGCTCGATACTGGGTCCTTTGCGCCGAATGCAGCGCATGACCGAGCGGCTCGCCGAGGGTGACCTGAGCCAGCGGGTCGAAATTGATCGGGAAGACGAACTGGGCCGTCTGGTTCATGCCTTCAACCGTATGGTGCATGAACTGGAAAAAAGCCAGGCGAAGCTCAAATATTTGTCGGTACACGATGAGTTGACGGGCCTGCTCAACCGCCGCGCACTGCTTCAGTATCTCAACGATGAGCTGGAGCGGAGCGAACGCTTCCGCAAGCCGTGTACCCTGTTGATGGTGGACATCGATTACTTCAAGCAGATCAACGACAACCACGGTCACATGGTGGGCGACCGGGTCCTGCGGATGGTGGCCGAAACCCTGGCCGCCACCGTGCGCGCCGTGGACCGGGTGGCGCGTTACGGCGGCGAGGAGTTCCTGATTATCCTGCCGGAAACCAACATCAGCGGCGCGCGGGCGCTCGCGGACCGTATTCGGGAAGCGGTGGCGGAACGGGGCATCGATCTGGCCGAAAAGCTCCCGTCACAGCTCTCGGTTCACATGACGGTAAGTGTGGGGGTGGCCGCATACCCTGCGGACGGCAAGACGCTGTCCGCTCTGATCTCGGCGGTGGACGAGGCCATGTACCGGGCAATACGTGGCGGACGCAACCGTGTCTGCGTCTACCGGGAGGCGGCGTAGCCTGCGGGAGAGGGTTGTTTCCCGCTCCGCTGCCGCCCAGGTTTTTAACAGCCGGATATACTAACCCGGTGTTGAGTGTCTCCCGTCATCTGTTTCTGAGCTGGTTGGCCGCCCTTCGCACCCCTTCGGGCGCGCTGTTTGCGTTCGGCCTGATCCTGTTCTTCGTGATGGCGGCGCTGGGCTGGCAAAAACTCCCCTACGGCTTCAGTTTCCACGACGAAGGCATGTACATGGCCGACGCCTGGCGGTTGACCGCGGGTGATGCGCTGTTTCCGGATGCCAGGGCCAGCGCGGTGCGTCTGTATGTGGTGTTCAACGCGCTGGTGTTCAAGCTGTTTCCGGACATCACCCTGCTTGGTTTTCGTCAGCTCCAGTTTTTCGTTTCCATCGGCATGATTGCGCTTTTGGGGTTTGCGGTGTATGCCGTCACCCGCGTGGCCTGGCCGATTGTGTGGGTGGCTTCGCTGTTTGCGTTTACCGGCCTCGATACCCTGGGCATCATCTCCAACATGTCGTACTACGTGTACGTCCACGCCTTTGTCACGGCCCACATCGCCTTTTTGTTATTCGCACTGAAGCGTCCGCCGGGGGCGGGCAGAAATACCTTGTGGGTGCTTTCCGGGGTGGCGCTATGGGGCATGGGGTTCAGCGTGCTTCCCCTGGTGGTGACGGCGGCTTCCCCGCTGGTGCTGTGGGGAGTCGGGCGCTGGCGCTACGGACCGGATCTTGATTTCAGCGCCCGTGACGCGGCCTGGGTGCTGGCGCCGGTGGTGGTGCTCTGGGGCGGTTTTCTGGCCCTGTATGGCCGCGAGTTTCTGGATGCGGTGTGGGCGATCCATGCCCATCTTTCACAGGTGACGCGCACCAGCGGAATCAACGCGTGGAGCAAGGTGCCCGCCTATCTGGCGGTGGCCGCGGTGATCGTCGCCGTGGCGGTGGTCTGTCTGCGCCGTGGCGGGGCAATGGCATACGCCGTGCTGGCGGGGCTTGCGGGTGTGGTCTATTGGGTGATGGACACCAACCTGGGTGGGACCGTTCCGCCTTACGTGTTTCCCTGGTATGCGGATCAGACCTGGCTGTGTGCGCTTCTTGCGGTGACGATGGGCATGGCCGCCGTCCGGATGTTCCGCTGCCGCGGGACGGAGAACGGGGAGGGGCAGGCCGACGGCCATGCCGGGACGCTGCTGGTGCTGCTGGTGCCGGTGACCCTTGGCGCGATGGGGTTTGGTCTGTTTTCCACCCTCGGTTTTCTGGCGCTCTGCTTTTTTGCGCTCCCGGCGGCAATGGTGTTGTGCGTGCTTCTGTCCGGCTTTTTCACGGGTGCCGGACCGCAGGCGCCGTGGATGGCCCTCGCCACGCTGCTGGCGGTGCTGCTGCCGGTGTACCACGGCGTTGCCATGGCGGACTGGCGCAACACGTTTTACGACCTGTCGCCCAAGTCCCTGGATGTGGAATTTGAAAGCGGCTTCGCCAAAGGCATCCGGACCAATCAGACCACCCGCAGTGTGGCGCTCTGGGTTCAGAATATGTCGAATCAGTGGGTGAAGGAAGACGACCTGGCCATCTTCTACGACATGGCCCCAATGGGCTACATGCTGAACCGCCTGCGTCCGTCGCTGGATCATTCCTGGACCGGGATGGGGGCATCGCTGCCGCTCAAGAAGGAGGCGGTGGAGAATATGAAGCGGTTGGGGCGGGAGCCTGACATTGCGTTCCGTTTCATCAACAGCACCCTGATTCCGCCGGCGGACCTTAAACATGAGCATTTCCGGTTGTTTCCGGGGTGGATCCGGTACGCTAAAAAGGATGCGGTGGATCGGTACGTGCGCAAGCAGATGCGGTTTGTCAGGAAGCTTCAGGTGGGTGGCGAGACCTGGATTGAATGCTACGTGAAAAAGACACCGGAAGGCTGACCCATTTTCAGCCCGCCGCACGTCGGGAGCTATACTGCGGGCGGAGAGGGTGACGATGAATTCGACCCACAACCAATCGAGCCGTTGGCAGGGTCAACCCCGTCCCGTGCTGGTGACCGGAGCGTCCTCCGGGATTGGCAGGGCGGCGGCGCTTATGCTGCGGGAGCGGGGCTACCGGGTGTTTGCCAGCGCCCGCGACCCCGGAGACGTGACCGCCCTCAATGCCGACGGTTTTGAGGGGGTAAAACTCGACCTGTCCTCTTCGCGCTCGGTGCGGCGCGCGGCGGATTCGGTGCTGTCCGCCACGGACGGCCGCCTTTACGGCCTGTTCAATAATGCCGCCTATGGCCAGCCCGGCGCGGTGGAAGACCTGTCCAGAAAGGCGCTTTCCGCACAGTTCGAGGTCAACCTGTTCGGGACGGTGGAACTGACCAACAGCATCCTGCCCGCCATGCGCGCCGCCGGTGAGGGGCGCATCGTTATGAACAGTTCGGTGCTCGGCTTCGTGGCCATGCCCTACCGGGGTGCCTACAACGCCAGCAAGTACGCCCTGGAGGGAATTACCGACACCCTGCGGCTGGAGCTTGCGGGTTCCGGGGTGTTCGTTTCCCTGATCGAACCCGGCCCGATCGCAAGCCGTTTTCGGGTGAACGCCCAGGCGGCGTTTGACCGGCAGGTGGATGTTGCCGCCAGTATCCACCGGGAGAAATATCGGGAAATGGGGGAGAAGCGGCTTTCCGGCGCCGGCGCCGCCGCCCGTTTCACCCTGCCACCGGAAGCGGTGGCGAAAAAGCTGATCCGCGCCCTGGAGGCGCGCCGCCCCAAGCCGCGCTACTACGTGACCTTGCCCACTCACCTGTTCGGGGTGTTGAAGCGGGTTCTGACCGACCGCATGCTGGACCGGATTCTGCGGTTCGCGGGATAGCGGGGCTTTCCCGGTCGAGGTGCGGGTGGAGCACTCCGCCGCCCTGTCGCAGCGGGCCATCGCCACCTCCGGGATCAATCAGGCGGAACGTTTGCCGGGACGGATGACGAGCCGTTCGGAAGCGCCTTTCACAAACTCGAAACCGCTGTCTTCCAGTTGCAGGGACAGGTGGGCCAGATCGTCGTCGGCCATGAGTGCATCCACGTGGGCGGAGCGCTCCGCCGCCAGATTGGCGAGGGGATACACCTGCACCTCGCTGACGGTGATCCGGGCAAGCTCCAGAAGCGCAGCCTTGTGGAAGGCGTAGTCGAGCCGGTCGTCGTACAAAAACAGAAAATACGACACCAGGGAGACATCGAACACGTTGTCGGGAAAGCCGGTGTCCGGCAGGGAACACGTCTTGTAGTGGGACGGGTGTTTGGCAAAGTCGGTGAGAAAGGTGCAGTGGGCGCGCTCCCGATGGCGTCTTAAATCCTCCACCCCCCGGTAGAAGTCCCAGCGGTAGTTGTGGGCCACGTCCGGCAACTGGGTGCAAACCGTATCGAGGTCGGCCTCGGCGCGGGCGGCGAGGCCGTCCACATCGAGCCGGTAGAGGGGGTCGGCGGCGAATACCTCGTAGCCCGCCTTGCGCATCTCGGCGGTGAACGAGCAGGCCCCCGATGCGGCGTCCAGGATACGGTCGCCGGGGCGCAACTGGCCCAGGTTGAAGTAGCGCGCGTACTCGGCGCGGGTGCGCCCGAGGAAGGCGATGTCGTCGAGCTTGATCTGTTGCCGGGCCAACCTGGACTCCTTAGGTTTCGTGTTTTACGCCCGGTGTCGGCAGGCGAAAAAAAAGCGCAGATGCGTCCCGCTATACTAGCCCAACTGTTGGTGGCTTGTTCCGCCCTGATGATTGTGCCTGCCGTGGCCGGGTGAGGAAACCCGGAAGGTTCCTCCGAAGATAAGGGAAAGGGTATGTGGAAGCGTGTTGCACTGTCCCTTGCGCTGGTGTGTGCATCATTGATGCTGGCGGAAGGCGCGTTGCAGGTGGCGGTGCGGATTTCCCCCGCGGTGGAGCGGCTGCTGTCGGGCAAGCCGGCCAAATCGGCGGGGGTGCCGCGTCTCCTCAGGGATGAACGGCTGAAGGTGCGGGGCAACCCGGCATGGCGGCATCATGACGCCAACGGCTACCGCAACCCGGCGGTGCCGGTGCGCGCCGACCTGGTCGCCCTCGGCGACTCCCAGACTTATGGTGTCGGGGTGGGGAAACGGGAAAACTGGCCCGCGGTGCTGGCCGGGGATACCGGCCTGACGGTCTACAACATGGGGGTTGACGGCTACGGCCCGGCCCAGAGTGAACTGGAGCTTCCCCGCGCCCTGTCGCTGTCGCCGGACACGGTGGTGGTGGCGGTCTATTTTGGCAACGACCTGTTCGATGCCTTTGACATGGCCACCCGGCATACGGAAATCGCGGCGCTGGTCGATCCCGAACTGCTGGCCGAGGCCAGGGCGCTGGAGGCCGCCAGTCCGTTCAGTCGGCAGGTCGGCACCCTGTTTCAGCAGGCGGTCCGGGGCAATTCCGGAAAAGGGACGAAGCAAAGCCCGTGGCCCGCCTGGGTGCGGGAACATGTGAAATTGTATGCATTGGGAAGGCGCCTCATGGCGGTGGGCCTGAAAAAACCGCCCTCCATCCTCTCCGCCAGGACGTTCTCCGAGGCCGCCGCCGCCCTCACCGGAGAGCGCCTCAAGTGGGCGTCGGCCTACGACGGTCCCGAATGGCGGACCCTTCTCACCGGGGCGTATCGCGCCCCCGCCGTGGACGATGGTGATGTACGGATCCGGGCTGGGTTCGAGGTGATCCGTGAGGTGCTGCCACGGATGCAGCGGCAGGTGGAAGCGGCGGGGGCGGAGTTGCTGGTGCTGCTGATCCCCACCAAGGAGTCGGTATTCGTCCCACGGGTTTCGGACCCCGAGGCCCACGTCGGGTTTTCCGGGCTGGTGGAAAACGAGGCCCGTCTCAAAGCCGAGTTGCGGGCTCGGCTGGACGCCGAGGGGATTGCCGTGGTGGATGCCCTGGGGCCCTTGGTGGCGGCGGTGGAACAGCCATATCCGGTCAACGCCGACGGCCACCCCAACCCGTTTGGGCACCGGGTGATCGCAGGCGCGGTGGCGGCGTGGCTGAATGCCGGAAAGCGGGGCGGTTAATCCCCGATGATCTTGACCAGCACGCGTTTTCTGCGCCTGCCGTCAAACTCGCCGTAGAAAATCTGCTCCCAGGTACCGAAGTCGAGCACGCCGTTGGTGACGGCGACCACCACTTCGCGGCCCATCACCTGCCGTTTCAGGTGGGCGTCGGCGTTGTCTTCGCCGGTGCGGTTGTGGTGGTAGCGCTCCGGTGAGGCGTCGAACGGGGCCAGTCCTTCCAGCCAGTGTTCATAGTCATGGTGCAGGCCGTGCTCGTCATCGTTGATGAACACGCTGGCGGTGATGTGCATGGCGTTCACCAGACACAGCCCCTCGGTGATGCCGCTTTCTTCAAGCACGCCCTCCACCTCCCGGGTGATATTGATGAAGGCGCGCCGGGTGGGCACTTCAAACCACAATTCTTTTCGATGACTTCTCATTGGGGTTCCTTGATGTTCCTATTCTGCCGCTTCCGGGTGCGTGCCTGGCAGGTTCTGGTTATGGTCCTCCCCCGTTCCGGGGCCGGGGGTGAGTGGGTAGGATGCCTGAATGTCGTGAATTGCGCCCGCGGGTGTCAGGTGGGAGGCGTACAGGTGGAAGCTGTTCACCCCGAACGGTCCGGCGGAAAACAGGGCGTGGTGGGCCAGATAGTCCGCCACCCGCCGGGGCGGGGTTTTCCTGAGCCGCGCCAGGGTGACGTGGGGGAAATAGTTTCGATGGTCCGGCTCCAGCCCCGCCGCCACCACGGTCCTTTCCACCTGATGGTGCAGGCTTGACAGGCCCTCGCCGGGGGCGACGCCGGCCCACAGCATTCTGGGCTCGCCCCGGGGTGGAAAGTGTCCGGTGCCCTTGAGAGACAGTTCAAATGGCGGGTGATGCACACCCTCCAGGGCATCCTGAAGATCGAGAAAGGTGGCCCCATCGACGTCGCCGATAAAGCGAAGGGTCAGGTGCAGCTGCTCTTGCGGCATCCAGCGGGTGTCCGGCAGACCGTGACACAACAGGGCCAGTTGCTGACGAACCGGATCCGGAAAATCAATGGCGACGAATAGACGGGGCATGGGGGCTAACCTGACCGCATTGTACCCGGTTCCGGCGGCATTTTTTGCGTAACATAGTGGGCATGCAACCACCCCTCTGGGAATTCTGGATCGACCGGGGCGGCACCTTTACCGATTGCATCGGCAAAGGGCCGGACGGGCGGATTAGCGTGGCCAAGGTGCTTTCCTCATCGCGCGCGCCGTTACTGGGTATCCGTGAACTCCTGGCGCTTGCTCCGGATGAGCCGATACCCCCTTGCCGCATCCGCATGGGCACCACGGTGGCCACCAACGCCCTGCTGGAGCGCAAGGGAGAGCCCACCGCGCTTGCCATCACCCGGGGGTTCGGCGATGCCCTCGCCATCGGCACCCAGGCACGCCCGGAGATTTTCGACATCCGCATCGAAAAGCCGGACACCCTGTATCGGCAGGTGATCGAAATCGACGCCCGCGTCACCGCGGATGGCGATGAACTAAAAGCCCCCGATCCGCACACGCTGGCAGCGCAGCTTTCCGCCTTGCGGGATGCGGGAATCGACTCCGTGGCGATTGTGCTGCTGCATGCCCACCGGCATCCGGGACATGAAACAGAGGTGGCGAAAGCCGCCCGCGCGGCCCATTTCAAGTGGGTGTCGTGCTCCCACGATGTGGCCCCGGAAATCGGCCTCACCGGGCGTGGCGACACCACCTGCGTGGATGCGTACCTGTCGCCCCTGATCCGCGATTACGTGGAGACCCTGATGGCCGAACTGCCCGGCTCCGAGGTCGCCATGATGCAGTCTTCCGGCAGGCTCACCGCCGCTAGGGATTTTCGCGGTCACAACGCCATTCTGTCCGGTCCCGCCGGGGGCGTGGTGGCCGCCGCCCAGGTGGCGAAGTGGGCCGGTTATTCAAGAGCCGTCGGTTTCGATATGGGCGGCACGTCCACCGACGTATGCCGCTTCGACGGCGATTATGCGCGGGTGTATGAGACTGTCACGGCAGGGGTCCGCATCAAGGCGCCGATGATGGACATTCACACGGTGGCGGCGGGGGGCGGCTCCATCTGCCGCTACGACGGCTTTCGTTTTACCGTTGGCCCGGAAAGCGCCGGGGCCGATCCGGGGCCGCTGTGCTACGGCCTGACCGGTAAAGATGGCCGACCCAAAGCAACGGAACTGACCGTCACCGATCTGAACGTGGCGTTGGGACGGGTGCCGCCGGACCGTTTTCCGTTTCCCCTCGATGTGGATGCGGTGACGGCGAAGCTGGCCCGGATGGCCGATGCGGTGAATGGTGATCGTGCCGGGGCCGCGCCCATGACCCCCACCCAGGTGGCCGAAGGCTTTTTGGCGATCGCCGACGCCAACATGGCGCAGGCGGTGAAGGAAATTTCCGTGGCCCGTGGGGTGGATGTGAGGGACGACCCGTTGGTCGTGTTCGGCGGCGCCGGGGGACAGCACGCCTGCGCCATCGCCCGCCGTCTTGGCATGGGCACCGTTCTACTGCACCCAATGGCCGGGGTGCTTTCCGCTCTCGGCATGGGGTTGGCGCAGGTGGGCTGGAACGGCGACGCGCCGTGCGGCATGGACCTGGATGGTGACGTCCGGTCCCGACTGGCCCCGGAATTTGACCGGCTGGCGGCGGACGGGGAACGGTCCCTGCGGGAACAGGGATTCCGTGGGGAGCGGGTGGCGGTGCAGCGCCGTCTCGATTTGCGTTACCGGGGCACCGAGACCCCCTTGTGTGTGCCTGAACCGGACGACGGCGACTGGTTGGCGGCGTTCACCGGACAGCACCATGCCCGCTTTGGCTACACCCGCCCGGAGCACCCGGTGGAGGTGGTGCAGGTGCGGGTGGAAGTGACCGGCACCGACACGCCGCCCGCCCTCGAGACCATGGCCCCCGATGCCGTGGAGTCCCCGCCCGACGGGCAGCCCGAGCACACCGGGCGGGTGGTGTTCGACGGCGTCGCCCACTCCGATGTGCCGTTCTACCGCCGTGAGGCCATCTGTCCGGGACAACGGATTGCGGGGCCCGCCCTGGTGCTGGAAAAGACCGGTACGGTGGTGGTGGCTCCCGGTTTCACCCTGCACATGGAGGCCTCCGGCACCCTGCGCCTGACCGATTCTTCCGACACCCGCTCCGGGGAGCAGAAAACCGTCCCGGACCCGAGCCGAGCCGACCCGGTGCAACTGGAAATTTTCAACAATCTGTTCATGTCCATCGCGGGTCAGATGGGGGCGGTGCTGCAAAACACCGCCGTCTCCACCAACATCAAGGAGCGTCTGGATTTTTCCTGCGCGGTGTTCGATGCGGACGGCGGCCTGGTGGCCAACGCCCCCCATATTCCGGTGCATCTGGGGGCCATGGGGGAGAGCGTGCTGGCGGTGAAGTCCGCCCACCCGAACATGCAGCCCGGCGACGTTTTTGTCACCAATGATCCGTTCATGGGTGGATCCCACCTGCCGGATATCACGGTGGTGACGCCGGTGTTCGTGGGTGGGGCGCTTTCGTTCTTTACCGCCAGCCGGGGCCATCATGCGGACATTGGCGGTATTACGCCGGGATCCATGCCGCCGTTTTCCACCGGGCTGGGGGAGGAGGGGGTGGTGTTTTCCGCCCTGCCGCTGGTGCGGGACCGGCGCTTTCTCGAAGCGGATATGCGCGCCCGGCTGGCGGAAGGCCCGTACCCGGCCCGAAACCCGGACGACAACATTGCCGACCTGAAGGCCCAGGCCGCCGCCAACCGGCAGGGGGAGCGGCTGTTGGGGGAGATGGTGGCCCACTACGGCGAGAGCACCGTGACGGCCTATATGGGCCACGTGCAGGCCAACGCCCGTGATCAGGTGGCCGCCGCCATCGGCCGCCTTGCGGACGGCGAACATACATTTGCCGATTCCATGGACGACGGCACCCCCATCGCCGTGCGCCTGACGGTGGCGGGAGAGCGCATGACCGTGGATTTCACCGGCAGCGGCCCCCAGGTGGCGGGGAATTTGAATGCCCCGCCGGCGGTGGTCAAGGCCGCTTTGATCTACGTGTTGCGCACCATGGTGGATGAGCGCATCCCGCTCAATGCGGGCTGTTTGCAACCGGTCGATATCGTCATCCCGGATGGCTCGATTTTGTGTCCCGCGCCGGGGGCGGCGGTGGTGGCGGGAAACGTGGAAACCAGCACCCGTGTGGTGGACGTGCTGTTGGGCGCGGTGGGGCTTGCCGCAGCCAGCCAGGGCACCATGAACAACATCACCATAGGCCCGCGTCACATCGGCGCGGCGGGGAGCAAAAAAGTCGGTCGGGCGGAAGACGTTGGGACTTCCGGTGGGTGGGGTTACTACGAAACCATCGCCGGCGGCGCCGGGGCGGTGGCGCCGTGGGGGGACAGGGACGGCAGCGCCGGAGCCTCCGGGGTCCACACTCACATGACCAACACCCGCATCACCGATGCGGAGGTGTTCGAATCCCGCTACCCGGTGCGGGTGATGCGCTTCGGCCTGCGGCCCATGTCCGGCGGGGCGGGCAGGTGGCCGGGCGGCGATGGCCTCATACGGCGCCTCATGTTTCTTGCGCCACTGACTGTTTCGTTACTGTGCGAGCGTCGCGAGACATTGCCGTTTGGCCTCGCCGGCGGTCAGCCGGGGGCCCCCGGCTGCAACATCCTCATCCGCAAGGGCGGGCGTATCGAGGAGGTGTCGGGAAAGGTCGTCCTGAACGTGGAGTCCGGCGACGAACTGGTGATTGAAACGCCGGGAGGGGGAGGCGTGGGTAACCCTGAATCAGGCGTGTAAACAAACCCCGCTCGGGGGAGAGTAAACGGGTTCGGATGGGGGTTCGAGCATCCGGGTAAAGTTTTCCTCCCAATCCGCCGATAGTGAGTGTTGCCAGGGGTGCCGGCCATTTCGGAACCCGGATTCGAGGAACGCTGAATGGCATTCAACCAGAGAGCCCAGCGCATGCGCACGCGCGTGCCGCTCGCCATGCAGCTGGTGCTGCATTTGCACAATGGCGAGCGGATTGAAGGTGAGACCGTGAACATCAGTCTCGGCGGCGTGTTCGTACGTTGCAGCGTGCTGTCCCGGGCGAACCATTTTCTGCACCGGGGCACCTGCCTGAACGTGGAATTTGAGTACACCGACGGCAACCTGCACCAGATGTTTCAGGCCGAGGCCTGCGTGATCCGAAGCACCACCGAGGGCGTAGCCCTGGAGTTCATGGAGCTCACCAAGGCCGAGCGCCTCAAAATCCGCGGGCTGATGGAACTCGCTCGCAGCATGGCCCTCACCGAGGGTTAAGCCCCTCCCCACGACCGGCAGACGCCGGTTTTTTTTGACTCATTTCGGTGATGATGGCGACGGGTGATTTGCCCGTCCTGTGCATTACCCGGTGCGGGACGTACCGGAAGACCGCTACGAGCCGCGTCCGCCCAGCACCCCCGGCAGGGCCAGCCGCAGCACGTCGTCGAACTGATGCACCAGGTGGAAGGTGAGGCCCTTCTTGATGTGATCCGGCAGTTCCACCAGGTCGCGCTCGTTGGCGGCGGGCAGGATGACCTCCTTGAGCCCCTGCCTGCGGGCGGCAATGAGCTTTTCCTTGATGCCCCCCACGGGCAGCACACGGCCGGTCAGGGTCAGTTCGCCGGTCATGCCCAGACGGGGTTTAATCGGTTTGTTAAGGGCCAGGGAGATCAGGGCGCAACCCATGGTGACGCCTGCGGACGGGCCGTCCTTGGGGGTGGCCCCGGCGGGCACGTGCATGTGAATGGTGTGGCTCGCGAAGTAGTCGTCGGCAATACCGAACTCGTCGGCCCGGCTCGAGATGTAGCTGTAGGCGATGCCGGTGGATTCCACCATAACGTTGCCGAGTTGGCCGGTCTGCTTGAATCCGCCTTTCTTGCTGTGGATGGAGATGGCCTCCACCTCCAGGGTGGCGCCGCCCCGGCTGGTCCACGCCAGCCCCACGGCGATCCCCGGTGTCTTGCCCTTGGTGAGGGCCTCCTCGCGGATTTTGGGTTCCCCCAGAAACGGCTTTAAATCATCGACGCTGGCGATCTTTACCGGCTCGAAGGCATCCGGGTTGGTGGCCACGCGGGTGGCCACCTTGCGGCACACCTTGGCGATCTGCTGCTCCATCTTGCGCACCCCGGCCTCCCGCGCCCAGCCCCGGGTGATGGCGCGCAGCCCGGCGGCGGTGATGTTGAGCCGGGTTTTGTCGATGCCGTGGGCCTCGAGCTGCTTCGGCAGCAGATACTTGCGGCCGATGGTGACCTTTTCCTGCTCGATGTAGCCGGACAGGCGGATGATCTCCATACGGTCCAGCAGGGCCCGCGGAATGGTGTCCATGACGTTGGCGGTGGCGACGAAAAACACGTTTGACAGGTCGAAGCGCACGTCCAGATAGTGGTCCAGAAACTGGTGGTTCTGCTCCGGGTCGAGCACTTCCAGCAGGGCCGAGGAGGGGTCTCCCTGGTAGGAACTGGCGAGCTTGTCGATTTCGTCCAGCATGATCACCGGGTTGGCGGTGCCGACCCGTTTTAACGCCTGGATGATTTTGCCCGGCATGGCCCCCACGTAGGTGCGGCGGTGGCCCTTGATCTCGGCCTCGTCGCGCATGCCCCCCAGGGAGAAGCGGAAGAACTGACGCCCCAGGGTGCGGGCAATGCTCTTGCCCATGCTGGTTTTGCCCACGCCGGGGGGGCCGGTCAGGCACAGGATGGACCCCTTCGGATCACCGCCCTTGAGTTTGTGCACCGCCAGATACTCGACGATGCGCTCCTTGACGTCCTCCAGCCCGTAATGATCCGCCTCCAGGATGCGCTGGGCGCGGGTCAGGTCCAGCGGCTCTTCGTCCATGACCCCCCACGGCAGGCCAGTGAGCCAGTCCAGGTAGGTGCGGCTGATGTTGAATTCCGGACTGTTGGTCTCGATCAGGGAAAGTTTTTCGAGCTCCTCGCCGATGACGCTTTCCACCTCTTCGGGGCAGTTAATCACCTCCAGGCGCTTTTTAAAGCGTTGAATATCCAGGCTTTTCGGGTCGCTCTCAAGGCCGAGCTCTTTTTTGATCGCCTTGAGTTGCTCGCGCATGAAGAAGTCGTGCTGCTGGCGGTTGACCTTGTCTTCGATGCGCTTGTGGATCTTGTGCTGCAGGCCCACCAGGTCCAGCTCTTCCTTGACCATGAGCAGGGCCTTCGACAGGCGCTCCTTGACGTTGAATTCGGCCAGGATGTCCTGCATGCGCTCGCGTTTGGCGCTGGTGAGAATGGCGGCCATGTCGGCGAGCTTGCCCGCTTCCTCCAAGGGAATGGGCGGGGTCAGGATGTGCAGGTCCTTGTCGAACAGGGGGCTTTTTTTAACCAGATGCCGGAGGTCCGCCATCAGCGCCATGGCGAGGGCCTTGGTCTCTTCATCGTCCGGATCCACCTGATCTTCCGGGTAGGTGACCTCGGCGAGCAGGTAAGGCGTGGTCTGTACGATTTTTTCAACCACGAAGCGGCGTCCCCCCTTTAACAGGAGGTTCAGGGGTGCTTTGGCGGACTGGGTGTCGAGTCGCGTCAGGAGGTCGCTCAGGCCGTCCTGGGGGCTGCCCACCTCGGAGTCCGGCTCCTCTTCCAGACGCTTGGTGATGCGGGCGGTCAGGCCGACCGGAAAGATGTCGGAGAGGGTGTCGATCTCCTCGGTGTCCGGATCGACGGTCTGCACCACCCCCAGCACGGCGTCGTACTCCTTCATGGAGACGTGGGTGGCCTCAATGTCGTTGATGGAAAACGGCGCCATGGCGTTGGGGAACAGCGGACGGCTGCTGTTGGGCAAAAGCACGACCCGGGTGGGGGTGTCCTGTTCCGGGGCGGGAGAGCCATTGTTATCCCCGACGGGTTTGACGAGGGACGCCGTGGCGTCGTCTTCAGCAGGGTTTTGGGTGGTTTCAGGTTGGTCCGACATCCTTGGGTTTCACATACGTTTCAAAAAGTTACGTGCATAGCGCGTTCCAGACCGGACCCCATTTTGGCAGCGGAGTTGCACAACATCCGCTGCGGCTCCTTTTCGGTGCGCCCGGTGGCGGCCTTTAAAAGAGCCTGGGCCCGCTGATTTCAACCGTTTCCGCTTCTTTTAAGCCGGAATCGGGCGGTGTCAACGGGCTGGCGGAGGGTGTCCGGAAAGAAACGCTGACCGGATGAGTTTAGGGCATAACGGGGCTGGAGGTCTCAAGTTCCATGCGGGATAAGCCGAAAAAGAAGACGAATGGGGAAGGCAGCCAGCCAAACGTCAGCGTGGAGCACGAAATGGCCGAGACCATCACCAGCTACGAGCACGACGAGTATCCGCGGGCCGTACACGACGAAACGCCGTTTTTGTGCGAATTTTGCGAGGACATCAAGATTGCATCCGAGGACGCATTCGATATGCAGTCTGAACTGGACGTATGCCGCCGTTGCGTGCGTATCGACCGCTCCGTCCGCTTTGCCGATTTTTTACTGATTCAGTAGCCCGGACCACGGCCCGGGCCAGGGATTGACAAGGGGTGCGCCCTCCATCGGGGGGCGCACCCCTTTTTTACGTCCCCCGGTCTTGCGTGACGGTGGCGCGCGCCCCCCCATGAGCATCGTCTCATTTTTGTCGCTCTTATCCGGAAATATGTGTTTATTGGTGAAATTTGTCCCTGTAAGCGCACTGACACCTGCGTCATGCTGTTGACACTGTGGAAATGCGTGTGTTACTGTCGGCCCTGGACATAGGAGTCGAAAGCGTGTCTCGGTGGGTGACCCGGTCATGCCTAAGGATTCAGGCTGTTTTTTTCGGTAAGGGAGAGCGAAAAACGATGGCTACGGGAAGCAACACGAACGTGACCGGGACCATTCTGGTTGTCGATGATGACGATTCAGTACGTGAGAGCCTGGTTTATATCCTTCAGGAGGAGGGCCACCAGGTGGTGGCCGCGGCCTCCGGAGAAGAAGCCCTCAAGCAACTTGAGGCAACCCCTTTTCAACTGTTTCTGACCGATTTGAACATGCCGGGGATGACCGGCATCGAGCTGCTTCAGGCCGCATCCGACCGGCAGCCCAGCGTGGTGGGCATGATGCTTACCGGCTACGGCAGCGTCAACACCGCGGTGGAGGCCATGAAGGCGGGGGCCTTCGATTACATCACCAAACCGTTCGAAGTGGACGAACTGATCGTCACCGTGCAGCGGGCGCTGGAGTTCGGCAGCCTGAAGAAGGAAAACTACAGCCTGAGGCGGACCCTCCGCAATAAGTACAAATTCGTCAACATGGTCGGCGAGTCGCCGGCCATTCAGAAGGTGTACAGGATGCTCGAGCGGGTGGCCGACACGGACAGCACGGTCTTGATCAGCGGCCAGTCCGGTACCGGTAAGGAGTTGGCGGCGCGCACCCTGCACTTCAATAGCCCACGCCGGGACAAGCCGCTCATCCCGATCAACTGCGGCGCCATTCCCGAGCACCTCCTGGAGAGCGAACTGTTCGGCCACGAGAAAGGCTCCTTCACCGGGGCATCGGGGACCCGCGTCGGCCGTTTCGAGGCGGCCAACGGCGGCACCCTGTTCCTCGACGAGGTGGCCGAGTTGAAGCCGACCTTGCAGGTCAAGCTGCTGCGCGCCCTGCAGGAGCGGGAGTTCGAGCGTGTCGGCGGCACCAAGACCATCAAGGTGGACGTGCGGATCGTCGCCGCCACAAACCAGGACCTGGAGCAACTGGTGCGGGAGAAAAAATTCCGCGAGGACCTGTACTACCGCCTGAATGTGATCCCGGTGCAGATGCCGGCCCTGAAGGATCGGCGTGAGGATATCCTGCTGCTGGTTCAGCATTTTCTCGACGGCTTCAATGCCTCGAAGGGCCGCAACGTGAAAGGCTTTACCGACGAGACCCTGGCGCTGCTTCAGACCTATGACTGGCCGGGCAACATCCGCGAACTGGAGAACCTGATCGAACGCCTGGTGATTCTGGAAGGCGAAGGGGTGATCGGCCCGGAGGCATTGCCGGACTACATCGGCCAGCGCAACGTGACCGCCGCTATGGGACGGGTGGTGCTGCCGGAGGACGGTCTCAATTTCGACGCCACCGTGGCCGAGTTCGAGGACGCCCTGATCCTGCAAGCCCTGGATCGTTCCAAGTGGGTCAAAAACCGTGCTGCCCAGTTGCTTGGCCTGAATCGCACCACCCTGGTGGAAAAGATCAAGAAGAAAAAGCTCGAAGAGCTCTACAACGCGGATACCCGGCCCCGGGCCATGGAGGCGGGAGCCTCATCCCCCATGACCCAGTAAACAAAACGCCACACGCGCCCCCGAGCGCGTGTGGCGTTTTTTGTTGATGCGCCAAGTCACACGCGGGCGTCAGTGCATTGGCGAATTCCGGGGCGGCGAGCCCCTCTGGAGTCCGCATAACTCTTTGAAAAATATAAATACATGATCCGTTAAGCAGTTTGGTTCGCGTCTTGCTTTCATGCTGGGCGGTATGATCCGAACGCCCATTGCATCAATGTGGAGAGGGGGCCTTGCGGCGGCATGCGCCGTTTGTGCCTGGGTGCTCCTTGTACCTGCCGCCACGGCGGCGGAACCGGAAACCATCTATTCCCAGGTGGTGTTCAAGGTCGACCAGGAGGTGGACTTCGAGGTGGTCCGCAAAGCGGATGGCAACGAGGTGGAACTTCATATCGGCCGTGCCCGTGATGGCATCACCCCACCCGTGGTGTCCGGCGAGGATCCGTTGGTGGGCCGGGTGGCGGTGGAGGATGCAGCGTCCGGTGTAGGCGCTGTTGCCACCGTGCGGCTCAGGGAACGGGGCGTACGCAGTTCCGTGCAGACCCTGGAGCGACCGTTCCGCATTGTACTGGATCTGGTGTACGAGGTACGCCGGGTCATGGCGCCGGCCCGCTCCGGGCATATGGTGGACGCCGTACCGCTTTTGCCGCTGCCGCCCAGCGTATTTGATATTCAGGTCCCTCTGTCCCCCGGCACCGGGCCGGTCCTTGCCGTACCGGTGGTGGAATCCGCGATTGAAGGGCCTCCGGGCGAGGTGTTCAGCGCCGGGGTTCAGGCGCTTTCCGGCGGACACATGGCCAAGGCCCTTGCCGCCTTCCAGAGACTGACCATCGACTATCCCGACAGCCCTCTGGTGGTCCCCGCGGCATTTTATCTGGCGGAGATCGGATACCGTCAGGCCTGGGGAACGGATGCCGCCGGTCGGGTGGCGGCGGTCAAGGTGTTCGACAAGGTGAGTCAGGAGAATCCACGCTCTCCCAACGTGGCCCTGGCCCTGGCCCGAATGGCGGAGGTTCTTCTTGCGGAAGGCAAGCTGGAAGAGGCCAAGGAATTGACCGCAGTGGTGATGGCCGACTACGGCGGCTCACCCTTCATGCGTCTGGCCAACCTGGTGCGGGCGGATGTTGCGCTGAAGCAGAACCATCAGCGGACCGCGCTCAAGTTTTATCGAAAGGTTCTGGAGGGGGGCGAAGCGGACAGCGCCGGTATCGCCGCCCTGTACGGCATGGGCGAAACACTGGTGCGCATGGGCCGCTATCCGTTGGCCGTCACCCGTTATGAAAAGGTGGTTGGCCTGCGTCCCGGAGAAGCCAAGTCCCGCCCCCAGGACCTGCGCCGGATGGCCCGCGCCCTGATGGAGTCGGGCCGTTTCCGGGATGCCCGGCACATTTTCCTCATTCTGTATAACGTCTATCCGGCCGAGTTCCCGCCGGGACTTGCCCTCTCACGGGTGGCGGAGACCTTCCAGGGCGAAGGCCGCTGGGTGGATGCGGAGAAGGGTTATCAGGAGGTGATCTCGTCCTACCCCCGGGGTGAGGGCAGCCTGGCCGCCCGTCTGGCGCTTGCCGATCTGTACCTGGAACGGGAGCGCCAGTATCGGCGTGAAAAAGGGGAGGTCCCGGAAGTGGTGGCGTTTGACCCATTCTCCGGGTTGCTTGGCAACGCCGCCTCGATGGGGGGTGACGACGTGCTGCTTGCCGAAGCGCTCCGGCTGTATGGCGAGGTGGTGCAACAGGCGCCGTCGGACGCCCTCGCGGAGGAGGCTATTTACAAGCTGGCCGTGCTGTTCGAGCAGATGGGCGATTATGAGGAATCCCTCACCCGCTCGCTCGAACTGCTGACCCGCTATCCGAAAACCGACTGGAAGCGCCCGGTGATGGAGTTGGCGGAACTGGCGCTGGCGGAGGAGGTGACCCGGCGAGTTCAGATGGGCAAGGCGGCATCCGCCGTCAGCCTGTACCGCAGCTACCTGAATCCCCTGTTCGATGGTGAGATCAAGGGCTGGAAACCCCACTATCCGCTGGGACTGGCCAGCGAGTCGATCGGGCTGGACCAGTCCGCCATGCGTCACTACCTGGCGTTGTTGGGAAGCCGCTCTCCGGAACGTTACCGGGTGCGCGCCGTGTTCCGCCTTGGCAACCTGTACTTAAAGCGCGGTGAACCGGAGGAGGCCCTGAAGCGCTACCTCTACTTCACCCAGCGCAGCAACGATTTGACCCGCTACGACGAACTTGACCTGCGGCTTGCGGAGGCCTACGCCGGAAACGGTGAGTATCGCAAATCAATCGCCTCCTACCTCACCTACCTGAAACGGCTTTCCCCCGACGATCCCCACCGCCGCCAAATCCTGCTGGACCTTGCGGACGTGTATCAGAAACATCGCAGCCCGGAGAGCGCCACCCGCATTTACCTGCAGGTGGCCAAGGAGGATGCGACCTCCACAGTGGCAAACTCCGAGATGGTCCCCACCACCGGCCAGATCCTGCTGCGACTGGCCGATATGGAGTATCGCCTGGGCTGGTACGACAAGGCCCAGAAGCACTACCGCAATGCGGTCAAGCAAGAGTTGAAGGGCGACGACCTGCGCTGGGCCGAACTGCGCATCGGGACCGCCGCCCTCGCCGGAGGCCGCACCCGGGAAGCGGAAGAGGTGTTGGGCACTCTGGCGAAAGGCAGCGAGGTCTCGGTGATCCCGTCGGTCGCCCGCGAAATCATCGCCTCCTCGCAGCTCAGGTAGGCCGCGTTTCCCCCCCTGACAAGTCGTCAAAACTTCGACGCCGAAGCGACGGAAGCCGTACGCATGTGCACCGGATAACCCTTCCGGGTAACAGTCGGATCAAAATGATGCAAAAAAAATTTATGCATAACACATTGAAAATAAATGAAATTATGTCAAATTTGCGGGCCGCTTGGAGGGGAGGGGAGCGCGTTGGCGACAGTGTGCATGCTCCTTGCACAAGAGCTTCTTGAACCGGACTCCGCTTCCTCCTTATCGGTAAGCGGCCCGGAGCACTTGACCTCGGGAGATTGCGCAACGTGCCAATCGGTTTGACAGATGGTGACAGCTTCCGGCTTCTGTCCCGCGCCCTGGATCTCAGGCAGGCTTCCCACGAGCGTGTGGCGGGCAACCTGGCGCACCAGGACACGCCGGGCTACAAGGCCCGTCACCTGGAGTTTCAGGACGCGCTGAAGGCTGCGGTGGGGTTGGCGTCAACCCTGCAGCCGGTGGGCACCCATCCCGGCCACATGGGGGTCGGCAGCACGTCCATCGATCAGGTCAGCGGTAAAGAGAAAGTGGTGCGCCAGGGCGGCGGCCGGGACGGCAACACCGTGTCTCCCGAGGACGAGATGGCCCGCATGGCGGAAAACGCCCTCATGTACAACACCGCCACCCAGATCATCGGGGCCAAGTTTCGCGGTCTTCGTAATGTCATCCGCGAGGGCAGGTAATGCCCCGTAAGCAGGTGAAAGGGTAAGAAATGGATATCGGCACCATGTTCAAGATCAGCGGTTCGGCCCTCGGGGCGGAGAAACGCCGCCTGGAAGTGATCGCCGAGAACCTCGCCGGCGCCAACACCACCCGCACCGCAAAGGGCGGGCCGTACCGCCGCCAGGACGTGGTTTTCAAAACCTTTAAGGATCACCTGGGACAGGCCCGTGACAACAACGCCCCGGATATGGTCAAGGCCACGGTACAGCCCGACACGCGACCGTTCCAGATGGTCTTCAAGCCGGGTCATCCGGACGCCAATGAAGAGGGGTACGTACAGATGCCCAACGTCAACACCATGGAGGAGATGACCAACATGATCTCCGCCACAAGGTCCTACGAGGCCAACGTCAAGGCGATTCAGGCCACCAAGGCCATGATTCGCGGCGCACTCCAGATTGGTCAGTAAGGGGTAAGGAAGCAGACCCATGGATATTGGCAAGGTTCCGTCGGCACTCATCGCACCGAAGCCTGTCGGCGACATGTCCGTCGGCAGCGGTCTGGTCGGCACCGAAGGCGCGTCAAGCAGCTTTGCCGACGCCCTCAAACAGGCGGTCAACGTCGCCAACTCCAAGGCGATCGAGTCCGACGTTCAGGTACAGCAACTGGTTGTGGGGGAAGGCTCGGTCCATAAGACGATGATTGCCATGCAGGAGTCGGGCATTGCCATGGAGATGGTCCTGGCGGTACGCAACAAGGCGCTTGAGGCGTACCACGAAGTCATGCGGATGCCGGTCTGACGGTTGAGCGCACGGATGCAGCAGCGCCTTAAAGAACGATAGGGAAGATTGATGATCGAACGGCTGGTAACGAATTTTGGTGATATTCCCCTGGGGCAGCGGCTCATTCTGCTGATGTGCGCCGCCGCTTCGGTGGCGACCATTGTGGTGGCCGTGATGTGGGCGCAGAAACCGCAAATGGAGCCGTTGTTTGGCAGCCTTTCGGTGGCGGATGCCAATGCCGTCGTCGACCAGCTTCGGGATAAGAAGGTGCCCTACGAACTGGGCGCCGGGGGCACCGCGGTGCTGGTGCCGTCCTCCCGCGTGCACGAGCTTCGCATGGCGATGGCCGAGTCCGGCATTCCCGCCGGTGGCGGCGTCGGCTTCGAGATTTTTGACCGCACCGATTACGGCACCACCGATTACGTTCAGAAAGTGAATTACCGCCGGGCGCTGGAAGGTGAACTGGGACGCACCATCAGCGCCATGGATCAGGTGGCGAGCGCCCGGGTACATCTGGTGCTGCCCGAAAAAAGGTTGTTTTCCAAGGATCAGGAGGAGGCCCGCGCCTCGGTGACCCTCAAACTGCGCGGACATAACACCATGGATGGGGACAAGGTGGCGGCGATCGTCCATCTGGTCGGGTCGGCGGTGGCCGGACTCAACCCCGAGCAGGTCACCGTGGTGGACCTTTCCGGCAAGGTGCTTTACGCCGGTCAGAAAGACCGGGGCGAGAATCAGATCGTCAGCTCCCAGGAGGGCGTTCGCCATCAGTTGGAGGAGCGGCTCAGCCAGCGGGTGGCCGACATTCTGGGTCCCGTGGTGGGGATGAACGCGGTGCAGGTGCAGGTGGCGGCGGAACTCGACTTTACCCGCACCGAAACCACCAAGGAATTGTTTGATCCAGGGGTGCAGGCGGTACGCAGCGAGCAGCGCAGCAAGGAACAGAGCGAGGGCACCGCCGGCAGCGGCGGCACCACCGGCGTCACCGCCGCACAAACGGACGTCAGCGAAAGCAACAAGAGCAAAAGCCAGAACGAAACCATCAACTACGAGTTGAACAAAACCGTCAGTCACACGGTCAGTCCGGTTGGTGAAATCAAACGGATGACGGTGGCGGTGGTGGTGGACAGCGCCCGTAAGGTGGCCGAAGACGGCAAGGTGACCTATACCCCCAGAACCGACGAGGAGATGGCCAAGTACATCGCCCTGGTCAAGAAGGCGGTGGGCTTCGACAGTGAGCGGGGCGATTCGGTGGAGGTGGTGAACATTCCGTTCGCCACCCCGGACATCCTGGTGGGCGTGGAAGAGCCGGGCATGTTGGAGAAGCTCCAGCCCTACGCCGGTCCGGCGGCGCGCTACCTCCTGGCCTTGGCCACCATTGGCGCGGTCATCGGGCTGATCCTGCGCCCCCTGGCCCAGGTGGCGACCACCGGTGGCGGTGGCGGCGGTGGACTGAGCAGCAGCGTGCAGGGCATGGCGATGCCCTCCGGACTGCCCAAAACCATCGGTCAGCTGGAGGCTGAAACCGCCAGTCTGTTCGATGCGGATTTCGAGTCGGATGCACTGGTTCCAAGCAGTCGGGAAGAGGTGCTGAAGATGGCCCAGGACAATCCAAAGCAGACCGCCGAAATGCTCAAGTCCTGGATCAAGGAAGGCTAGTGTGGCACCCGGCTTACCAAGGATGATGTATGGAAGCTAGCAGGCAGGATTCAGACCTTTCCGGCCCCGAGAAAGCTGCCCTTTTTCTCCTCGCCCTGGGTGAGGAGGCGGCCTCTGGCGTACTGCGGAACCTGTCGTCGCGCGATGTGTACAGCGTGACTTCGAACATGACCCGCATGACCTCCGCGTCTCCCTCTCAGGTGTCGGACGTGGTGCGCGAGTTTGGCGAGACCACGGTGGCCCACGGCGGTTTTTCCAGCATCGGCGGCGAGGACTACATTCGCAACGTGCTGGTGGGCGCCCTGGGGGATGAAAAAGCCGAGCAGATGCTCGAGAGTGTCCAAACCGAGGCGGAGGCCCTGGAGGCCCTGAACTGGCTTGACCCGAAGACCCTGGCCGGTTTTCTTCGGCACGAGCACCCGCAGACCATCGCCATTGTCCTGTCCTATCTGGACCCGCCCCTGACCAGCCAGATCATCCCCCTGCTGCGGGAGGACAACGTGGCCCATGTGCTGCTGCGCATGGCCACCCTTGATCAGGTGCCGGCCCATGTGATTCGCGAACTGGGCGTGGTGCTCAAGCGCGAACTACTGTCCGCGAGCGGTTCCCGTACCCGCGCTTCCGGCGGCGTCCAGGCCACGGCCGACGTGCTCAACTATGTGGACAACGAAACCGAGGAGCGCATCCTGAGCGAGATCGATCAAATCAATACCGATCTGGCGGAGAACATCAGGAAGCGGATGTTCCTGTTCGAAGACCTGACCAAAATGGACGAGAAGGCGGTCCAGGAGATCCTCAAGGAGATCTCCAAAGAGGTGCTCACGGTGGCGCTCAAGGGCACCGAGGACGAGATCCGCGAGAAATTCTTCAAGAACATGTCCGAGCGTGCCGCCGCCATCCTCAAGGAGGACATGGAGGACCGCGGACCGGTCCGGGTCAGCGAGGTGGAAGCCGCCCAGGCGGAGATTCTCAAGGTGGCCAAGCAGTTGGAGAGCCAGGGCCGCATCGTACTGGGTGGGGACAAGGGAGGAGGCAGTGGCGATGCCCTCGTCGAGTAACCGCGTCCTTACCCTGCCGCCGATCGGCGCGGCCGCACCGCCAGTCGGCACCCTGCCGCGGGAGCCGAAGCCGGTGGTCCGTCCGGTGGAGCCGGTGCGGACCCAGGAACGCCTGATGCAGATCGAGCGCGAGGCCTATGAGGCCGGATTCGCGGCGGGAGAGCGGGCCGGGCGTGAGACCGGCGAAGCCGAAGGCCGTCAGGTGGTGGAGGCCATCTCCCGCATCAAGGATGAAGTGGCGCAGATGCGTGCCCAGCTGGTCACGGATGCCGAGCGCGACATTTTACATCTGGCGGTTGCCGTTGCCCGTCAGGTGGTCGGCTACGACATCGCGGAGGACCACCCGGTGGTGGTCGCGGGTCTGGCCGCCGCCACCGAGCACTTTGCCCCCGGCACGCCCCTGCAAGTTCGCATCAATCCGGCGGACCGACCCCTGGTGGCCGCACTGGAAGGCGAACTGGCGGCGGCGATCGAGGGGCACATGACACTGATTCCGGACCCGCTGATAGAGCGCGGTGGCGTGGTGGTGGAGGGCGCCGGGCAGATCATCGACGCCAGCCTGACCACCCGTTTCGAGGAAGTGGTCCGCAGCCTGTTCGAGGCCGCCGCATGACGACACCTCTGGTCGATATCAGCCGCCGCGTCACAGGGTTTTCCCCCACCGGCACGGTGCGGTCTTACGGACAGTTGACCCGTGGTTTCGGCCTGATGCTGGAAGGGCGGGGTCTGGCTGCCGCCGTGGGCGACATGGTGGAGGTGGTTTCCGCCGAAGGCCATATGATCGTAACGGCCGAGGTGGTGGGTTTCCGCGAGGACCGGATTTTGATGATGCCACTGGGTCCCTCCGAGGGGGTTGGTCCCGGCACCTGGATACGGCCTCTGGGCAGGGTGCCGAGCGTGGCTGTGGGGGAGGGTTTACTGGGCCGGGTGCTGGATGGCATGGGGCATCCCATCGACGGCGGCGAGATGCCGGTGCCGGACGTGAGCGGGCGGGTGCCGCTCTACGGGCGGCCGGTTGGTCCCATGAACCGGCGCCGTATCCGGCAGCCGATCGCCACCGGTGTGCGGGTGCTCGACAGCCTGATCAGCGTGGGTGAGGGGCAGCGCATGGGGGTGTTCGCCGGCGGCGGCGTCGGCAAGAGCAAATTGCTCGGCATGATCGCGGCAAGCTCCGCCGCCGACATCAATGTGATCGCCCTGATCGGTGAACGTGGCCGCGAGGTGCGCGAATTCATCGAGCGGGAGTTGGGTCCGGAAGGACTGGCGCGCTCGGTGGTGGTGGCCGCAACTTCCGACCAGGCGCCGCTGGTGCGCTTGCGGGGCGCCTATGTGGCGACCGCCATTGCCGAGTTTTTCCGCGACCGGGGGGCCTCGGTGATGCTGATGATGGATTCCGTCACCCGCTTTGCCATGGCCCAGCGTGAGGTGGGTCTTTCCATCGGTGAGCCGCCCGCCACCAAGGGCTATACCCCTTCGGTGTTTGCGGCCATTCCGGCGCTGTTGGAGCGGGCCGGCATGGGTGCGGAGGGGAGCGGCAGCATTACCGGCATCTACACGGTTCTGGTGGAAGGGGACGACCTGGGCGATCCGGTGGCCGATACCCTGCGCGCCACCCTGGATGGCCATGTGGTGCTGTCCCGTGAGATCGCCGCCACCGGCCACTACCCGGCGGTGGATGTGTCCCGGAGCGTCAGCCGCGTCATGGTGGATGTGGTGGAGCCGGCCCATACGGAAGCGGCTCAGAAAATCCGCAACCTGCTCGGTATTTACGAGGAGGCCCGCGATCTGATCACCATCGGCGCCTACAAGGCGGGCAACCGTCCCGAACTGGATCGTGCCGTGGAACTTTATGACGAAATCTCTGCGTTTCTCACCCAGTCTGAACATCAGCCGTCGTCCTGGGACGAGGCGCGGGCCGGGCTGTATGCGCTGGCCAAGAAGGTGACGCAGTGAAGGGCGGAATCGAACTGGTGCACCGTCTTGCCGAAGTGACCGAAAGTGTCGCCCGCCGGGAACTTGCGGAAGCGGTGGGCACCTTGCGCGCCGCCGAAACACGGGTGACCGATTTGCAGGCGGAGCGGGCCGTGGCCGCCCGGCAAACCACGGCGGCGGCCGAATCGGGAAGCACGGCGGCGGAGCTTGCGGCGCGCTATCGCTACATCGCCGCCCTGGAAGCGCGGATCGATCAGGCTGGCATCGAGGCGGGCAACTGGATGGAACAGGTGACCGGACTGCAAGGGCGTTGGCTTGAAACCCGCCGCGAACAGCGTGGTCTGGCGCGGGTGATCGCCCGTCGCCGGGAGCGGGAGATACGGGAGCGGGAGCGGCGGATGCAGCAGGAGGTGGATGACATGCGGCGGGTGGCCGTGTTTGGAAAGGTGGACGTGGATGGGTAGGTCTACGGCAATCCACGGTCGACTGTGCTTTGCCCTGCTGCTGGCCCTGTTTGCCTTGCCGTTGCCGGCTTTCGCGGCGGCCGAAGGCGAGACCGAGGCAGAGGCCAAAGCGAGTCCCGTGGCGGGGGGGGTGTCTATCGAGTCGATCGTTGAAGAGGCCAACCGGCAGCGCGAGGCGTTATATCGGGAACGGGAGCGGAATGTTGCCGATCAGGAAGCGCGGTTGAGCAAGATGCGGCTCGAACTCAAGGCGCTCATCGAAAAGAACGAGACCCTGCGCCGGGAGGTCGAAAAACGGCTGGCAGTGCTGAACACCTCCAACGATGAGAGCCTGCGGCGTCTGATTTCGGTGTACGAGGCGATGGAGCCCGAAGAGGCCGCCGCCATTCTCGGCAGCATGAGAGAGTCGGTGGCGTTGCAGATTTTTGCGGGCATGAAGGGCAAGTCGGCGGCCGGGATCATGGGGTTTATCCCCACTGAAAAGGCGGCCCGGCTCGGCGAGCGGCTGGCGAAGCCAAAGTGATGTTTTTTTAGGACTGTGGGGAGGGGCGGCAGACGCCCGGCCTTATCGAACGTATCGGAAACCGGACCGGATGACATGAGAAAAAAGCAATTCGAGACCGGACCTGGAGAGGGAATTTAAATGAGCGCACCGGAGATCGACGTTTCCACCCGACCGCAGGTGACCCCCGGCCGGCTGGACTTTACCGCCCCGCCGAAAGCGCCGGAAGGTCACGCCTTTCGGGATGTGTTGCACCGGCAACAGCGGGCGCCCGAGTCCCGTCCGGATGTGGCGTCGCGAACCGCCCCCGAGGCGCGGGAACACGGTATGCAGCACCGTATGGAACGTACCGAATCCCGTCATGGCGAGACCCGCCGGGCCGATACGCCGGTTCGGGAGGATGTCACCGAGACCCGCGTGAACGCCAGGGACACCCATGCCACCGGAGACGCCTCGCACGATGCGGGCGACACCGATTCGGAATGCGAGGCGCATCACGATAAAGGCGGCGAGGCGCACGCGGATCACTCCACGGATCAGGGCGATGCCCACAGTGATTCCGATGCGAGCGATGACGACGCCATTGCAGCGGACGCCGTCGTTGTGGCCCCCGGTGTAAACCCCGGCACGGTCACTGCGGAAGCGGCACGGACACCGGCTCGGAATTCGATTGGGGAAGGGACGCCCGGAGCGGCGGATACGACGGCCAGGGCCGCTGTAGCCACCGCTCCGGTTGCGGCCCAACCGGCCTTGGCCGAAGACGGCGCAACTTCGGTGGGAACGACCGCCCAAGGCGATTCAAAAGCGCCTGCGGCACTGCCCCCGGCATTCGCCCGGGCGGTGGATGTGGCCACCCGGAATACGGCAGCGGGGGGCGGCACCGCTCCGGCGAATGCCAACGCCGCCACCCCGGCCACCTCCGCGAAGCCCGGTCTGTCCGGACCGCCGGTGGCTTCACCCCCCCCGGTGGATCCGGCTGCGACTCCGGCCACCCCGGCGGTTCCGGCGACCTCGTCCACCTCGGTGGCCGCGGCAACCCCGGCGCCCCCGGAAGCGGCCGGTGTCGGCACAGCGACCGTGGCGAAACCTTCAGGCACCCCGGCAGCGGCACAGCCCGCTGTCGCTGCCGCTACAACCCCGACCTCCACCGAAAGCGCGGGGCAGGCCGCGGAGATCGATTCCGAACTGGAAAAACCGGCTCAGGCCGCTTCCGGAGCGGGACCGGATGACGCTGAGGCCGAAGCGGAAGCGGAAACGCACAGCCAGCGGAGTCCTCGCTCGCGGGAGGCCACTGCAAATACGGCCTCCAGAGAGGGCGCTTCGGCCAAGCCCCAGGACAGCGCCCCGAGCTTGCCGCAACAGGCCGAAAACGGTATCCAGAAGGCCGCCGCCAATCCTCAGGCGGCACAAGCGACCGCACGTTTCAATGTTGCCCAAAGTACCCCCGATGGAGAGGGGGAGGTGGCTGCCCGTGGGACGGGGGGGACGGAGAGGGCCGCCCCGTCCCAGGGCGCCACCATGACGACCGGGCAGGCGCTCCAGCAGGCCGACGCGGTGCGTGAGGCAAAAGGCGCCGCGCAGGCGCGGCGGGCGGAGATGTTCGATCAGGTGATGGACCGTACCCTGCATATGGTGCGCGGTGGCGACCGTGAAGCCACCCTGCGCCTGACGCCGGAGCACCTGGGGGAACTCAAGATTCGCGTGGTCATGGAGCGTGGCGGCGTGATGGCCGAGATGGTCGCCCAGACCCAGGCCGCCCGCGACTTGCTTGAGTCCAACCAGTCGCGGCTGCAACAGGCGCTGCTGGACAACGGCGCGGAGTCCGCGCAGGTGGATGTGTCCCTGGGCAGGGAACAGACCGCCAAAGGGTCCGGCGACGATTCCAACACATCGTCCAGGCAGACCCGGAGTGATACCCCCGGCGAGGCGCAAGCGCAGACCGGGTCAACGATGGCGCGCCCGGCAGCAGCCGAGGGCGGTGTGAGCATCGTGGCATAACAGGAGGCAGGCCATGGCAATCAGAGATATCAGCAACGTGCAGGCAGCCCAGGCGGCCACCGCCGCGGGCAAAAACAGCACCGATAGTCTCGGCAAGAACGAGTTCCTGCTTTTGCTGACCACCCAGATGAAGCATCAGGATCCCCTGAGCCCGATGGACAACACCGAGTTCACCGCCCAACTGGCCCAGTTTTCCAGTCTGGAGCAGTTGTTCGATGTGAACAAGAACCTGAACGGGCTCACCCAGACCCAGGCTCCGGCCGGCATGGCCAGCGTGGCCGGCTTCCTGGACAAGGAGATACTGGCGGAAGGCAACCGGGTGTTGCTGGACGGGGAAGGCGCATCGCCGATTCAGTTCGAGCTTGAGGGGCCGGGAGACATTGTCACGGTCGCCATCAGCGATACGAATGGCAACCCGGTTCGGAACATTTCCCTCGGCGGGAGGCCGGCTGGCGCCAACGAGGCAGCCTGGGACGGCCTCGACAACTACGGCAATCCGGTGGCGCCAGGCACTTACCGCTACAACGTGCTGGCCCAGGACAGCCAGCAGGCTTCAGTCGGGGCGTTCACCCAGGTGCGCGGCGTGGTCACCGGCGCAGCTTACGAGAATGGCGAGCCGTTCCTCGTGGTGGGACAGCGGCGGGTGGCCCTGACCGACGTGATGGCGGTCAAGACACCCCCGCCGGGGCCATGACAGCAGGTTTTTAACAACGGGTTTGACGACAGTTTTTTTTTAATTCATTGCCAAGGATGGCGAGTCCGGACGGAGTCACCATAAGGAGGTCAGCATGGGCGTTTTAAGTTCTCTTTTTTCAGGCGTGAGCGGTATCAACGCAAACGGTACGAGTTTGTCGGTGATTGGTAACAACATTGCGAACACCAACACCGTCGGTTTTAAAGGCAGCCGAACAGTGTTTTCCGATGTGCTTTCCGGCTCTGCCGGTAGCAAGGCCATCGGTCGTGGTGTGCTGGTCTCAGCCATTGACAAGGACCTGACCCAAGGTTCTTTCGAGGGTACCGGCAACGTGCTGGATGTCGCCATCGACGGCGAGGGATTTTTTGTGGTCAACGATGGTGTGGGTAACCTCTACACCCGAGCCGGCGTATTCGGCATCGATTCAAACGGCAACGTGGTCAACCCGGAGGGGCTGACGTTGCAAGCCTATCAGGCCGACACCACGGGTACCATCACCGGCCAGCTGGGGCCGATTCAGGTGACCGCCAACATCTCCAATCCGAACCCCACCGGGAACGTTACCGCCAACTCGAACCTCGACTCCCGCGCCTCATTCCATGCCGCGCCGGGATTTGACGTCACCAGCCCGGTCGCCACCTCGGATCACTCCAGTGCGATCACGGTGTATGACTCCCTGGGGACGGGCCACTCGGTCACCATGTATTACACCAAGGTGGTGTCCGATACCTCCAACCAGTGGCAGTGGAACGCGGTGGTGAGTGCGTCGGACGCCACCAGCGGCGTGGATACCGTGGCGGCGACCGGTTACCTGGACTTCACCAGCGCCGGTGCGTTGAATACGGAGGCGCTGGCCGCCCCCGTGGGCTACACGGCAATCGCCGCCGCCGACTTCGACTTCAACGGCGGCGCCACCCAAAACCAGTCCATTGCGATCAACTTTGGCACCTCCATTGCCGAAGGTGGCACCGGACTGGATGGCACCACCCAGTTCGGTGTGCCGTCGTCCACCAGCTTCCAGAGCCAGGACGGTTACGGCCCGGGCCAGTTGCAGGAGATCGCGATCAGCACCGACGGGCGCATCGACGGCCAGTTCAACAACGGTATCTCCCGTGTCATCGGGCAACTCGCCATTGCAAGCTTCAACAACCCGGGCGGTATCACGCCCCAGGGTTCGAACCTGTTCAGCGAGTCGTTCGAGTCCGGTGCGGCCAACATCGGCGTGGGTGAGTCCGGCGGCCGCGGCCGGGTGCTCTCCAACTCCCTGGAGTTGTCCAACGTCGATCTGGCGGCGGAGTTCATCAAGATGATCTCCGCGCAGCGCGCGTTCCAGGCCAACTCCCGTGTGATCACTTCGACGGATGAGGTGCTCCGGGACATGGTGAACATCATCCGGTAACCTGACGGAACTTTGACGGGGCCGCCCCGAATACGGTGTTTTTGCCGTGGGGCGGCCCCAAATCGTCAAAGCTTCGACGCTTGATAGACGGCGACCTGTCTTATGACGGTCGCAGTCTGTTGTATCAGGCCCCCTGTTTAACACATAAGACATTGAAAACTAATGGTTATTTATGTTTTTCACAGGGTGGCACCGTGGTTGCACTTGTGGGGAAAGCACCGTGCCGTCATACGGTCTTGCGGCGGGGCGTCAGTGAGTCGTCCCGACAACGGTTTTTCGAGAGGGTTATGGATCCAGCAACTGTTATAGGCATGGTCGTCGCGTTTTCGCTGATGGGCTTTGCCATCGCCCAGGGAGGCTCGATCGAGTTCTTCCTGAGCCTGCCGGCGATCCTGATTGTGATGGGCGGAACCCTCGGGGCCTGCCTGATCTACTACCCGATGAGTAAGGTGCTGGGTATCGTGACGGTGGTGAAAAAGGCGTTTGTGGCCCATACGGAATCCCATGTAGAACGGGTTCAGCACCTGAGCCAACTGGCCGAGGGGTCACGCAAGAACGGTCTGATCACCCTGGAGCCGCAGGTGAAGGAGATCGACGACCGGTTTTTTCGGCGCTGCATGGAAATGACCCTGGACGGCGCCACCCCGGACGAGGTGAACCGGGTGATGGGAAGGGAACTGGCCACCGCCCTCGAGCGTCATCAGGTGGGCGCCGACGTGCTTTCCACCATGGGGACCTTCGCGCCCGCCATGGGCATGATCGGCACGCTGATCGGCCTGGTGAACATGCTGCAGGGCCTGGACAACCCGGCCAACATCGGTCCGGCCATGGCGGTGGCGCTATTGTCCACTTTGTACGGCGCGCTGCTCGCCAATCTGGTGTTCTTTCCCCTTTCCGGAAAACTGCGTTACCGCAGCTGGCGCGAGTCAAGCCTGCGGGAGATGACACTGGAGGGGGTGATCGGTATCGCCATGGGCGACCATCCGGCGGTGCTGGAGCAGAAGCTGTTGTCCTTCGTGAACCCGGATGCAAATAAATCTGCCGACCCGAAAGATCCGGGTAACCGGAACAATCCGGGCAACCCGAACCCTCCGGGTGAAGACCTGAAAGCGACGGGCTGATGGGTATGCCGGACCAGCAGCGGATGAGCGCAGGCGCGGCATCCCAGGCCGCCGGCTCGGGCGCGCAGGCCCGTTCCGGTGCAACGGTATTTACCACCCTTGGGCTGATTTTACTGACCTTCATGATCTATCTGTTCAGCATGTCGGAGCCGAGCGTGGAACGGCGCAATTCGGTATATGCCTCGCTGGCCAAGGCCTTTCTTTTTTCCGGTCGCGATCAGGTGAGCGGCGCCGAGGGGTTGGATGGGGACAACCTGCTGTCTCCCGGCCGCGATGCGCTGCGCCAGTTGCAACTCCATCTGGAGACTCACCCCGGACTGGGCCGGATCGACCATCGCGGCGACGACTTGGTGGTCACCCTGAACGGTGCACGGATTTTTGATGCCGGAAGCGGCGAGTTGCAGGTGGAAGCCCGTGAAGCCACGGCCCTGCTGAGCCAGGTGATTGCGGTGGAAACCGGTGCGGTGCGGGTGGAGGCGACGGTAGGAAGCCATGTGAAACCCGTGGTGGCGGGGGCTGCCTCCCTGACCCGTGCGGTGGCCGTGGCCGAAGGATTCGGAAACATTCGCGGCCCTTCCGCCAGACGTTTTTCCGCAGCCGGGATGGGTGCGGAACAGGCATTTTCCGGACCTGAGGACAGTACTTTGCAAGGCCGGGTCAGGGTCATCCTGAAAGACGTGGAGACACAGCCGTGAACTTTGTGCGCACAGCCCGTGGCCAGGCCCCGGATCTGGTGGACACCTGGATGGTGACGTTCACCGACCTGTTGACATTGCTGGTCACCCTGTTCGTCCTGTTCATCTCCATGTCGTCGATCCGCCAGGGTCTGGTGCAGGACGGCACCAACCCGGAGTGGGAAGTGGATGGCACCCGGGTGACCGAGAGCGAGGGGGCGGTGGCGGGCCGCATGCCGAGCGACGTGCATACCCTCCGGGTGGGAGAGGAGGGTGCACGCATGGAGCAGTTTCGCACCGGGCTCGCCCGTGCCGGGGTGTTCGGCGGATTTCACCTTACGTATGACGATCGCGGCCTGGTGCTGGTTCCCGGTGCGGCCCTGTTGGCGGGTGCCGATGCCGATGGCAACGATCAACTGGCGGCACTGGCCGCCTTTGTGAACGAATCCGGACGCTCCTTTGAAGTAAGCGCTGTGGCATCGGAGGCCGGTTCCTGGCAGAGCGCCGAGGCGACCGCCAAGCGGATAGCGGCGTTGCTGGTGGCCGTCGGCGTCGAACCGGACGGGGTGGTTCCGGTGGCCCGGCTGGTGCCGCTTACGGAGTCGGTTGACGGCGAGACGATCGAAGGCGGGATCGAACTGATTTTTGCGGATTAGGTTGTAGCGAGATTACCCGAAGACCTCGAATACGGGGCCGGACAAGGAGATGAAATCAGATGGCTGAAGAAACTGATAACGAAGTTGAAAACGAAGCCCCCGAAGAGACCGGCGAAGATACGCCCACCAAGGGACGTTCCAAGCTCAAGCTGATCGTCCTCGGGGTCGGGTTGCTGGTGATTCTGGGGGGAGGGGCCGGCGCCTACCTGATGCTGGGGGGCGGTGAAGAGGACGCCCAGGCATCGGCCGAGGCGAAGTCGGAAGCCCTTGCGGAAGCGGCGATCAACATGGAACTGGATCCGTTCCTGGTCAACCTTGCCGACATGGGTGGCAAGCACTACCTGAAAACCACCCTCACCCTCGAGGTTTCGGACGAGCAGGTGGTGGCCTGGGTAAAAGGGCACCTGCCGAGGGTTCGGGACAACATCCTGATGTTGTTGTCCTCGAAGGAAAGCAAGGAACTGCTCACCGCCGATGGCAAGTTTCAGCTGCGGGACGAGGTGCTCAAATCGGTCAATGAATTGTTACGCAACAAGGGCCGTGCCGACGCTGTCTACCTGACGGAGTTCGTGGTCCAGTAGAGAAACCATGGAAAAGGTACTTTCCCAAGACGAGGTCAACGCGCTCCTTACCGGCCTGGATGGTGACGAGGCTCCCCCCCAAGCCCAATCTGCGGGTGAGGAAGAGGGGGATATCACCTCCTATAGACTGGGTTCCAAGGAGCACGTCAACTGGGGCAATCTGCCATCCCTGCATATGATCTGCGAACGCTTCGCCCGGTCCTTCCAGGAGGATCTGAGCGGGTCCTTGCTGGAAGATGTGGTGGTGGACCTGAAGGGCTTCGTTTACAAACCGTTTCAGGATTTCGTGGACACCTTGCCCATGCCCAGCAGTTTCACCATCTGCCGGTTGGAGCCGTTGCAGGGAAGCGGCGTGTTCATCATGGAGGCGTCCATGGTGACCCACCTGATGGACATGTTTCTGGGCGGGAAAAACCAGACTCACGTGAAGATCGAGGGGCGCGATTTCACGTCCATCGAACGCCACTTTATCCAGCGGGTTTCGAGCAATGCCCTGGAGTACCTGCAAGACGGCTGGGAAAGCGTGCACCCGATTTCGTTCGAGTACCAGCGCACCGAGGTCAACCCCCAGTTCGCCATGGTGATCGGCGCGGCCGACATGGCGGTCTGTTGCCACTTTGTAACCGAGTTGAACAATACCGACACCAACTTCTACATGGTGTTTCCGTACTCCGCACTGGAGCCGATCAAGGAGAAGCTTGCCTCCATCTTCAAGGGTGAGGGCCTGGTTGCGGACGAGGGCTGGCTGCGCCGGGTCCGGGAGCGGACGCTGGAGACGGTTCTTGAGGCGGAGCTGGAACTGGGGCAGACCGAATTGCCCCTGGGGGAGATCACCCGCTGGGAGGTGGGGGATGTGATCCAGCTCGACAACAAGGTGACCGACCCGCTCCATCTGCTGGTGGAACATATCCCCAAATTCTGGGGCTATCCGGGCGAACACGACGGCTATATGGCGTTCCAGATTTACGGGGACATCGAACCCGAACAACCGAATAACAGCGAGGATAACGATGGCTGATGACAACGCAACCGACGAGGCTCCGGAGACCGATCCGGAAGAGCAGGCGGAAGCCGCTGCCCCCGAGGGTGATGGCGAAGCCACGGAAGCCGCCGAGGCCACGGAAGCCGCCGAGGGGGATGCGGCAGAGGCGGAAGGCGCCGAAGGTGAAGGCAGCGATCTGGTCGCTGACGATGCCGACGACATGACCGACGCGGAAAAGGAGATGCTCGCCCAGGCATTGGCCGACGAGGGTGGCGGATCCGACGCCGCGGTGCCCGCCAAGGCACAGGTGGCGTCCACTCCGGTCAGCTTTGCGCCGATCACAGAGGCGCAAAAACAGGCCGACCGTTCCGTGAACTTCCTGTTCGACATTCCGGTGCAGGTGAGCGTGCGGCTCGGTGAAACCCGCATCCTCATCCGCGACCTGCTGCAACTGGGGCAGGGTTCCGTGGTGGAGCTCGACAAGCTTGCCGGGGAGCCACTCGAAGTGGTGGTCAACAACAAACTGATGGCCCGGGGTGAAGTGGTGGTGGTGAACGAGAAATTCGGTGTCCGTCTCACCGATGTGATTACGCCCGCGGAACGGGTTCACAGCCTCAAGTAGGGGATAGGGGAACGCCATGAAACGGCCCATGAAAAAGCTGATAACGCTTCTTGCTCTGGTGATCGCGGTTGGGTGTGGCACCGCCCAGGCGGCGTCTCCCGTTCTCGCCGGAAAAAGCTATCTGGACACGGTGAAGGTGAACCGTGGCGCGGGTGCGCTCACCCTTTCCCTCAAGGTTCGTGGTGAGGCGGACTACAGCATCGCCTATCTCAAAAATGCCTTGCAGATCACCCTGCACGATGCCTATCTGTATCCCTCCAAACAGCACATTCCGGTGAACCATCCGGGGGTTAAAGAGGTGTTTGCCTACCAGTTTGACCCCAGCACGGTACGGGTTCGGCTGATTACCGACGGCATCGAAGTCAGCACCCTGAAGGGTGAGGTGGTGGATCAGCCGGTGCGGGACGGCCTGCGCCTGACCGTATCCGGGTTGCCGGCACAACCGGTCGCCAAGGCGGCGCTGAAGGCCGGGTCCGCGGTCGCCAAGGTGGCTCCCAAAAAGCAATCGAAACCCGCTCCACGCCCGGCGCCGGTGGTGCTGGTGAAGGCGGAAAAACCCACGTCGGTTGCCGCGGCGCGGGAGGACGACGCCGTTCCATCGGTGGACCGGGCCTCGGCACGCCAAGCGGCATTGGTGGAACTGGATCGGATTCTGGCGACCACGGCGCCCGCCAAGGCGGCGGAGCTCCATGCCTCGAGTCCGGCCGAACCGGCTCCGGACCCCACCCCGGACCAGGGTAAAGGTAAGGTGGCTCCGGGCGGGGAGCGGACATCCCCCAAAATTCCCGAACCGGCGGATCGGGGCGCCGGTGAGCCGGCGCTTGTTGCCGGTCCCCCCCATTTGATGCGGGTGGCCAGCGCGGGCAGCATGCCCCACGATGGTGTGACCGGCGCCGGGACGAGCGAAGCGGTCGCCCCCCAGGGTGGTGGCGCCCCCGGTGACGCCGATGCGCAGAACGCCGCCGAAGTGAGCGATGCGGGCCCGGATCACACCACCTCCACGGCGTCGGTCGGCCCGGTGGACACACAGATGAAGTTGACGCCGCTCAAGGTGCGCGGCAGCGGCTCGTCGGCACCGAGTCTCACCACCAGCACCGCCAAGATGGCCGGTGGCCTGATTCTGATTCTGGGTCTTATGTACGGCGGCGCCCGGCTGCTGAAGCACTATCGGGTGGGCGGCCTGAACCCGCGCGCACCGATGCGGGTGATTTCGTCCATGTCGGTCGGTTCCCGACAGAGCATTGTGGTGGTGGAGGTGGAAGGCCGCAGGCTGGTGGTCGGCGTCGGCCCAGGGGGCATGGAACTGCTTGCCAATCTCACTGAAAGCAACGCCGGAGCGCCTGCCGATGGCGGCGGAGCCGGCACGGACAGCGGTAGCAAAAGCGTGCTCGATGACATCCTGAAGGCGCCATCAGCGCCGGATAAACAGCCGCCGGATTCACCCTTCGCCAAGGCCCTTTTGGAGGCCGACAGAGGTGGTTCGGGAGGGCGTGTCAGCCAGACCACAAAACGTCTGGAAGAGCGCATCCGTCTGCTCAAGGCACGCTCCGCATGAGCCGTCGTACCCGAATGATCGCCTTTTTGGGCGTGTTCGCGCTGGTGGCCGCCGTGCTGTTGCCCACCCTGTCCTGGGCCCAGGGGACGCTGCCCACAATTTCCCTTTCCGTGGGGGAGGCGGAGGAGGGTGGCAGCCAGCTGGTCACCGGCCTCAAGGTTCTGTTTGTCCTGACCATCCTGGCGGTGGCTCCGGCGATTCTGGTGATGGTCACCTCCTTTACCCGAATCATTGTGGTGCTGTCGTTTTTGCGGCAGGCCATGGGCCTGCAATCGGTGCCGCCGAATCCGGTACTGGTGGGGCTGGCGCTGTTCCTGACCTTCTTTGTCATGGCACCGGTGTGGCAGCAGATCAGCACCGAAGCGGTGCAACCGTACCTGGCCGGGGACATTGACGAAGGCGAAGCGTGGGATCAGGGCAGGATGCCGTTGTCGCGCTTCATGCTCAAGCAGACCCGTGAAAAGGATTTGCAGTTGTTTGTGGACCTGGCCGCGATTCCGGTGCCGGAGACCCAGGAAGACCTGCCGCTGCACGTGGTGGTGCCCGCCTTTGTGATCTCGGAGTTGAAGACCGCGTTCCAGATCGGATTTTTACTCTACCTGCCGTTTCTGGTGCTCGACATGGTGGTGTCCTCGGTGCTCATGTCCATGGGTATGATGATGCTGCCGCCGGTGATTATTTCCCTGCCGTTCAAGCTGATTCTGTTCGTGCTGGTGGATGGCTGGCACCTGGTGGTCGGCTCCCTGGTGGGCAGTTTTTATACCTGACCGGGTTTAACGCCCGCTCGCGATAGTGGACAGGGTGCCGCCGTACGGGCCGTAACAGGCCGGAGAGGGATGCGGCGGCTTCCCTGTCCATGCCTTGCCCCATACCGGCCACCCCCGTATCATGCGGCCATCCGGCAATCCGCCGGGGGATACGGGATGGCCCTTGCACGATCTGATCTGGACAACCGATCGGGACACGTATTTCGCCCACGACGCGGCACAGCCGCTGGGGGCGTACGTCCCCCTTCGCGGCCGCACCCCGCAGGCGCTGCTTGAGGCACTTGGCCCGGTGCAACGGCCGTTCCTTCTGGAGAGCCCGCGCCGGGTGACGGGGCTGGCCCGCTGGAGCTTTCTGGGGGGCGACCCCGCATGGGTGCTGCGGGTCGACCGGGGCGGGGTGCAGGTTCGCACACGGGCGGGCAAAACCACGCGCCCCGACCTCCGTCCCCTGTCCCTGATCCGGGAGCAGGTCGGGTCCCGCCGCATGGCCCGCCCCGCCCCCTTCTTTCCGCCTTTTTTCGGCGGTTTTGTCGGCACCTTCTCCTACGATTTCGCCCGCTGCCTGGAACGGCTTCCGGAACAGGCGGTGGACGACCTGTTTTTGCCGGATGCGGACCTCTCCTTTGTGGATCTGGTGGTGGCGGTGGACCATGAGGCGGACCGCCTGTGGGTGACCTGCCTGCCGGAGCCGTCGCATACCCATGGCGGTCGCGCCCTGGCCTACGACCGGGCGCGGGGTCGGATTGCGGCCACCCTGGAACGACTGGACCCGGTGGTGGAGGGTGCCCCGGCGGCCCCCCCGTTCGGCGGTGCTGCGGGGCCGGTCACGGGGGAGTTGTCCCAATCCCGTTTCGAGGCCATGGCGTCCGCCGCCAAGGACTATATCGCCGCCGGAGACATCTTCCAGGCGAACCTGTCCCAGCGCTTCCGGGCGGCGATGGGGGCGGCGGACCCATGGCGGCTGTATGGCGCCCTGACCGCGGTTAACCCGTCGCCGTTTGCCTGCTATCTGGACCTGACCGACTATCAGGTGGTGAGTTCGTCTCCGGAACGGCTGGTGTCCCTCTGTGCCGGTGTGGTGGAGGGGCGGCCGATCGCCGGGACCCGTCCGCGCGGACATGACCCGGAAGCCGATCTGGCCTTTGCCGCCGAGCTTTTGGCCAACACCAAGGAGCGGGCCGAGCACGTCATGTTGCTGGACCTGATGCGCAACGACCTGGGCCGGGTGTGCGATTACGGCTCGGTGCGGGTGAGCGAGTTCATGACCACCGAGCGCTACTCCCACGTCATCCACATCGTCTCCAACGTGATCGGCCGCATGGCCGCGGGCAAGGACGCCGCCTCACTGATCCGGGCCGTGTTCCCCGGCGGCACCATCACCGGCGCACCCAAGGTGCGCTGCATGGAGATCATCGAGGAACAGGAACCGGTGCGGCGTGGTATCTATACCGGCTCCGCCGGCTACCTGTCGGTATCCGGGGACATGGACCTGAATATCCTCATCCGCAGTATTCTGGTGAAGGACGGCGAGGCGTATTTCCAGACCGGTGCGGGCATCGTCGCCGACTCGGATCCCACGGCCGAATACCAGGAGACCCTGCACAAGGCCGAGGCCATGCGCCGGGTGCTCGCGGGCGTTGGGGTGGCCGGTGAGCGGCAGCGGGCGCAGGAGGTGCGGGCGTGAGTGAGCGGGTCTATTTAAATGGTGACATGGTGGCCGCCGACGCCGCCCGTATATCGGTGTTCGACCGGGGCTTCCTGTACGGAGACGGCGTCTTTGAAACAGTCCGGAGTTACGCCGGTCGGGTGTTTCGCGCGGACGACCACTTTGCCCGGATGGCGGCGGGGGCGGCCTGTCTGGGCTTTGCATTGCCGTTCGATGCGGCCGGGTTCGGCCGTATTGTCGAGCGCTGCCTGATGGAAAACCGCATGGAGGACGGCATCGTGCGGCTCACCGTGAGCCGGGGGGAGGGGACGCCGCTGCCCGCACCCCGGTCGGCGGACGGCAAGCCCACCGTGGTGGGACTGGTTCGGCCGGTGGCCGGTCACGACCCGGAGGCGTGGGCGAAAGGCATCCGCGTGGTGATCTCGAACCGTCGGTCACAGCCCGCTGATGTGCTCGATCCGGCGGTGAAGAGCACCTGCTTTTTGCCCGGCCTTCTGGCTCTGGGGGAGGCCCGTGCCGCGGGCGCCGACGAGGCGATTCGCTTAAACCATGCCGGGGAGGTGGCCGAAGGGAGTGTCAGCAACCTGTTTGCGGTACAGAACGGGGGGTTGATCACCCCGCCCCTGTCCGCGGGTATTCTGGACGGTGTGACCCGCCGGGTGGTGCTGGAACTGGCGCGGCAGGCGGGCATCGACGCCCAGGAGGCGGCCCTCAGACCGGACGATCTGAGCGCCGCCGACGAGGTGTTCGTCACCAACACCGGCTGGGAATTGATGCCGGTGAGTGAGATTGACGGTCACCCGGTGGCCGATGGCCGTGCCGGAAAGATGACCCGGCGGCTGTTTGAGGATTTCAGGATGTGCACCGGGGTATCCTCGGCAACTGCAACCGCCTAGTTTTTTCGGGATTATTCGCTTGAATCATCTGATTTTCATCGTCATGGACTCCTGCCGTTACGACGCGGCGGCGGCGGCCAACACCCCCAACATGGACCGGCTGGGGCGGCTCGAGCGGCGTTACAGCTTTGCCAGCTGGACCTCGCCGTCCCACTACACCTTTCTGATGGGCATGATGCCCCACACCTCCCCGGCCGGGGAGTTTGCCAGCGAGGTCTATAAAAAAGATTTCGCCCAGTGGGTGGAGCGGCTCGGGGTGGAGGATCTGTCGTTCAAGACCTTCGTGCCGTTTCTGTCCCTGCCCAAGGTATTGAAGGAACTGGGTTACCGCACCATTGGCCGGGTCAGCATGCCGGTGCTGAATCCGTTCACCACCATGAGCGCCCATTTCGACGACTATAATCTGATGGACGACCACAACGACTTTGCCGGTATGATCGACGGCATGGATTTTAGTGGTGGCGCCCCCCAGTTTCATTTTCTGAACCTGGGGGAGACCCATTACCCGTACATGCTGGATGGCGAGGACCTGCCCATTCTGCACGGCGTTAACGGCGTCTTTAAAAACCTGGACGACTTTGTGGTGCACGAGGGGGATCACGTTCGGGTGGAACCGGATTTGAAGGATAAATTCTTCAATGTCAGTGAATTGAACAGGCTTCGCCAGCAGCAGATCGCCTGCGTGGAGTATGTGGACGGGCAGCTCGGGCGACTCTTTCAAAAGGCGCCGGCAAACACCCACTTCGTGATCACCGCCGACCACGGCGAGTTGTTTGGCGAGGAGGGGTATTTCGGCCACGGGCCGATCTTTCACGAAAAGGTCTTCGAAGTGCCGTTTATTGAGGGGAAACTGTCGTGATCGGTCAGCCGCGCCTTTCGGTGGTGATACCAGCCTATAACGAGGCCGAGAACATCACCGACGTGATTCGTGGCATCAAGGCCCACGTGCAGGCGGGGGACGAGGTGATTCTGGTGGATGACGGCTCCACCGACGGCACCGGCGATCTGGCTGAAGCCGCGGGCGCCAAGGTGGTGCGCCACGCTTACAACATCGGCAACGGCGCCGGCTGGAAGAGCGGCATCCGCGCCGCCCGTGGCGAAAGCATCGTCATTATGGACGGCGACGGTCAGCACGACCCGGCCGACATCGAGCGGCTGGTGGCGGGGCTTGAGCGGTACCACATGGTGGTGGGCGCCCGCACCGGCGAGTCGGACACGGACATGCACCGGGACCTGGGCAACACCGTGTTCAACGCCTTCGCCAGCTACCTGGCGAAGCGCAAGATCGACGACCTGACCTCCGGCTTCCGCGCCATCCGGGGGCGTATCGCCAAACAGTTCGCCTACCTGTTGCCGAACCAGTTTTCCTCGCCTTCCACCATCACCCTGTCGGTGGTCCGCGCCGGGTATTCACTCAAGTATGAGCCGATCATCACCCACCGCCGCAAAGGCAAGAGCAAAATCCGCCCGGTGAAGGACGCCATCCGGTTTTTCCTCATCATGCTCAAGATCAGCACCCTGTTCTCGCCGCTCCGGGTGTTTTTACCGGTGGCGGCGCTGTTTTTTACCACCGGGCTGTTGTATTACGGCTATACCTACCTGACCGATCACCGCTTCACCAACATGAGCGCACTGTTGATCACCAACGGCGTCATCACCTTTCTGTTGGGGCTGATCTCCGAGCAGGTGGCCCAGCTTCGGCTGGACCGTTCGGAAGAGCACCACCTGAACGATTAAGTACACCTTGAACGGGGGGAACCCCCTTTTCAGAAATTATTCGCCGGGTTGAAATTCTACCCCCGTACGCGGGAAACCCGGAGGGGGAAGGCAGCGGTCGTGTAACGCGGGGATTCGGACCTCTCGACCCACCGCCTCCCGTACAAAATTGGCTATAAATATGGCACATAAATTTCCGTAAAAACCCACTAAACCAAAGACTTACGTTACCCGACAGGTAAAGGGTAAAACCTGTAACGAGGCCTCTCCCTGACGGTGTGACCCGCGTCGTTCGCCCATCCGCGGCAACGAAAACAAGAGCACCACCCACCGCACACCGGCCTGCGTTCGTCCGCCGTTTGCCTGAAGTTGGTGCGCCATGATTCGTCTGTTTACCCTTGCCGTTCTGACCGGCTTTTTGATCCTGACCGTTCCCGTACCCGCCGCCTGCGCGGACGGGGTCATGGTTTCCTCCCATCATGTGGTGGCGGCGGCCATCGCCTCCCCCGAGGGCGGTACCGACATTGCCCTGGATGTGACCCTGGTGAACTCCGGCGGCGTCCTGTCCGGGGTGGTGATTACCGCCCTTGACGGCGGTTTCGTATTTGACGCCGTCCCGCCTTCGGCCTCCCTGGACACACTGCCTCCCAGCGGACGGGCCGTGGTGAGGGTGGACGGCCACCTTCCCGGATCCGTGGGGATGTTGGGCGCCCGGTCGTTGCTGTTGTTCGAGCTTTCGGCCTCCACCGCCACCGGTGGGCGCGTATCGGACCTCCTGGTGAGCAGGGAGGGCGCACAATGAAGCCGCTTGGTAGGCATGGCCGTCTTGCAATCGGCATGATGGGGGTGTTTTTTCTGACCGTTTTGGGCCCGTCCACGGCCCATGCGCTGGGCATGGAACTCTTAACCCTCCAGTACGACGGCGTGCAGCCCGCCGGTGACTCCTGGGTCAACGACGTGTCCGCGGACGGACGTTACGTGGTGATCAGCTCCAGCGCGGACACCCTGGTGGCCGGTGACACCAACGGCACTTCGGACGTATTCGTGTTCGACCGGGAACTGGGCCGGATGGAGCGGGTGAGCGTCAACGACGACGGTATCGAGGGCAACAGCTACAGCTATCACCAGGTCACCGGGAGAGAGTCCGCCATCAGTGACGACGGGCGCTTTGTGGTGTTTATGTCCAACGCAACCAATCTGGTGCCAAACGATACCAACGGCTTTAACGACGTGTTTGTGCGCGACCGCGAGCTGGGGGTCACCCGGCGGGTGAACCTCTCCCACACAGGGGCTCAGGTGTACGCCTGGACCCAGTTGCCCTCCATCAGCGGCAATGGCCGTTATGTGGTGTTCGACTCCAGAGCCACCGACATCGTGCCGGACGACACCAACGACAGCCAGGACGTATTCATCCACGACATGCTGAGCGGAGTGAACGAGCGGATCAGCGTCGGGAGCGGAGGGCAGCAAACCAGTGACCACAGTTACCTCGCGGTGATCAGTGCGGACGGCAACCGGGTGGCGTTTGCTTCCGCCGCTATGGAATTGCCGGGGGCCGCCACGGGCCGGGTGACCATCTACCTGCGCGACCGGCTGGCGGGCACCACGTCCGTGGTGAGCATCGGCAACGACGGGGCCCTGGCCAATGCCCACGCTTCACCGGTGGGGATGAGCGCGGACGGAAACTTCATATCGTTTATCACCGACGCCACCAACCTCTGGGACGGTACCCTGGGTGCGGCAAACAACCTCTACCTGAAGGACATGCGTCCGGGGGGGCGACTGGAGTTGCTGAATGTGTCCGCCGGCGGCGCACCGGCCGATGGCGAGTCTACCGGCGGCGCGATTTCTTCCGACGGCCGTTGGGTGACGTTTGCCAGTATCGCCACCAACCTGGTTCCGGAAGGAGACGTCAACGACCTGTGGGACGTCTACCTCCGGGATCGGGAGACAGGCAGCAACGCGCGCATCACGGTGGCGATGGACGGCAGTCCGATGGGGGGCGGCGGCAACTCGCCCGTGATCAGCGGTGACGGTTCGGTCATTGCGTTCCGTTCCGTTTCCCCCCTTCTGGTGCCGGGGGACACCAAAGGCAGTGGCGACGTGTTTGCTTACGAATGGCAGGCCACCCCGCCCAACACCCCGCCGGTGGCGGACGCGGGTTCCGACCTGTGGGTGGGCGCCGGCTCGCCGGACGGCGCCGCCGTGGCTCTGAACGGCGGCGCGTCGTTCGATCCGGACGGGGATGCCATCCGCTTCGACTGGAGCGGCGCGTTCGGCAGCATGAGCGGAATATCCCCCGTGCTGTCACTGCCCATCGGCAATCATGTTATCCGCCTCGCGGTGACAGACGTGCATGGTGCCGAGGCCACGGATCAGGTGATCGTCTCGGTGTTCGACGGTCCTCCGGTGGTGACGCCGCCGGAGGATGTTGTGGTCTATTCCACCGGGTGGTTCACCCGGGTGGATTTGAAGGAGGCCTATGCACTGGATGCGGTGGACGGGATCTTACCCGCGGTGGCGGACTTCAGGGGGCGCTTCCCGGTGGGTGTCACCGTGGTGACCTGGTTGGCCACGGACTCCGCGGGCAACACCGGCATCGCCCGGCAACGGGTGACGGTGGTGGCCAGGGGCAAGGGGCTTCTGACCGCACCGGGGGGCGACATCGCGGTGCAAAAGGTGCCCCGGAAGGAGAAACGCGGGGATGCAGCGCGCAGGACCAAGGTCGAGCGGCGCGAGCGGAGGAAGGCGAAGTAAGGGGCGCCGTCATCCCCGTGGGGTGACGCCTGCTTTTACCCCTTCCGGGTCAGTTGGAGCGCAATGTCGTCCAGGGTGGAGCCTTCCAGCCGTCCGTCGAGGATGAAGCGGTCCGGGGCCACGGTGCCCGACAGGGTCATTTCAAATTCGGTCAGGTCGCCGAACACGGTGTGGGTGTCACCGGCGTAGTGGGTCACCGTCACGTTGCCGGACAGGTGGTTCCCCTCAAGCTCGTATTCGCCGTCGTAGCGGTAGCGGTCGTCGCCGCCGGTGGCGCGCCCGTCCGCAAAGGTAATGTCTCCGGCATCGACGCCGTCCGCTCCCGCGCCTATCCGGGCGATAAACGCCACCGACCAGGTCCCTTCAATCATCGTCGTGCTCCTTTAACCGAGTCTATTACAGGAGTATATCGGTGTATTTTCCCAGGATATTCATCCGTTTCCGCGCCGGGCTTCGCCCTTTACCCGCCCGCCGGTTTGCTAGCGTGATATTACTTTTTTGCGGGGTCCCGTACCACGCAGCGGAAGCCCACATCCCGTAGCCGTGCGGTGGTGTGGTCGTAGCCCCGGAACGACGACCGCGCACTGATCGCCACTACCCGCGCGTACTGGTTTGCCGGGAAGTGGCCCACCGCTTCGAACGACAGTCCGCGCATCACCTTGAAGGGCGGCTCTTCCCCGAAGGCGGTCACGTCTTCAGTGTTGCCCGGATAGGGGGCGTAGTTGTCCGCCACCCACTCCCATACGTTGCCCACCATGTGCAGCGCGCCGTAGGGACCGGCCCCCTGGGGCATGCTGTCCGCCTTGTGTGCCCGGCCCCGGTCGAACGGACCGCTGGAGAGGTTGGCGTTTTGCGGATCGAAGCGGTTGCCCCACGGGTAGATGAAAGACTCCGGGCCGCGGGCGGCCTTTTCCCACTCGGCTTCCGTGGGCAGTTCCGCCCCCCGCCATTTGCAGTAGTGTCCGGCGTTGTACCACGACACATAGACCACCGGGTATTCCCCCATGCCGTCCGGGTAGTGGCGGCGGGACCAGTCGTCCGGCGGGTCGATCTCCGGGTGCAGGGCAAGAAACTTCTGATACTGGGCGTTGGTGACCTCGGTGCGGTCGATGTAGTAGGTGGGCAGGGTGACCTGGTGGAATGGCTGCTCATCGACGTAGAACGGCTCGGGAAGGCCATAGTGGAGCGCCTCCATCTTGTCGTCCACCCGGTCGGTGCCCATGCCGAAGCTTCCCGCCTTTACCTTGACCATGCCCTGGGGGGCGGCGCAGGCGGTGAGCAGGAGACAGAGCAGGGGCAGGCAGGCAGAGCGCAACATGGGTGCGGATTATACCGGAGGGCATCATTTTATAAACCGGCCCCGCGCCCGGAGTGGCGGGGAAGTGGCGGGGATGTGGCGGGGACAGGAAAAAATAACGCCCCGGCCCGCGAGAGGGGGGAGAGGGAGAGACTCGCGGGCCGGGGCGTCTGGACCGGCGGAAATGGATTGCGCCGGATTTATCGGATCAGGGGGTTACGCGGGGGCCGGGCTTGCCGCCGCCATCTTGCGGGCAATGAAGCGCTCCACCTCCTCGTCGAAGTAGTTGGTGCTGTTTCTGATTTCCTCGGAGGTGCGCTCGACATAGTGTTCGCGGCCTTCCTCCAGGAACGGCTCCAGGGCCTCCCGCAGGGTATCGTTCTTGATGCCCTCCTCGATCGCCGCCTGGTTGTACAGGGAGATGTCGGACATGATGATGCGCGTCAGCCGCTGGGCCGCGGCATGGTCCGGATCGTCCGCCGGCGCCTGTGCGGCCGGGGCGGCGGGCGCCGTGGCCTCCGTGGGGGCGGTCTCGGTCATTTTGCTGAGGAACGAGGTGCCGGCGCCCGCCGGTTCGTCCGCTTCGGGCGTTTCCGCCGCGCTCTCGGCGGGCACTTCCTCGTCGTCGTTGCCGGGGGGCTCTGCCATCAGGTCTTCCGCCGTGAGTTCCGGCGTCGTGATGTCCTCCATCGGGGGCGTTTCCGCCACCACATCCTGCGGCACGTCTTCCGCCGGCGCGGACTCTTCCGCCACAGGGGCTTCCGTTGGCGTCTCCACCGGGGGCGGGGGCATCTCCATACCCCACTCCGGGGCGTCGGCGGCAAGGCCGGGGGCGGGGGTCTCTGTCGGGGTCGCTTCGGACTCCGGGGCCTCCATTTCGGAGGCGTCGGTCGATTCGATTTGCGTCGGCGTGGTTTCGAGTCCCGGCGCTTCCGGGGCCGGGACACCGGTCATGTCGGCGGCGGGGGCCGGGGTGCGCCGGTCGACGCCGCCGAACAGCGCAAGCGCCTCATTCACCACCGCTTCGATGCCGGACACCATCGGAATGGTGTGGTCGGCGCCGGGCACCGGCAGGTCCGCCGCGCCATCGGCACGCAGGCCGAGCACCTTGGTCTTGCGGGTGACGTTGCTCTTTCGGATGATCTCTCCCACGCCCATGCCGAAAATGGCGGGGAAGCCGCCATCCAGCACTACCCCTCGGGGCACGTCCCGTCCCAGGCATTGCAGGGTCTCGCGGGACTCGCTGGTCTGGATGACGTGATACCCGGCCCGGCTCAGCGCCTCACCGTAGGCGCCACGAAGGTCCGGGTCGGTCATGGCCAGCAGCAGAACCGGGCCGCCGGGCGCGGTTTTTGCCGGGGCGGGTGTACTGACGGGGGCATCGACCAGGGTGATGCTGACCGCAACGGCGATCACCGCCTGACAGTGGGGGCACGCGGCATTTGCGTGTAGTTCGGCGTCCAGTTCATGGATATTCATGGACTGGTGACAGTGGGGGCATTCGACTGTCATAGGTGTCTTTCCTCCCGAAAATCGTCCGGCGTCATTGCGCCACAAAATAGTTGGCCACGCCTGCCGGGGTGGTTCCCGGCCAGGTGGCACGCCGGGACGGAGGTTTGAGCAAGCCGCATGCCCAGTCGTAAAAATTCTGAATAAAAACTCATAACAGGTTGAAAACAAATCATTAAAATTGTTCCATTAGTGTTCATTGCGTGATTGGGGACACCCTCGCAAAGCGTCCATTCGAACAATTGTGAACGGCCGAAAAGTCCGTTTTTGTACATCCGTGGCCGGAGGAGAGGACTCCCTTGACCAGGCAGGGGGGGCTTGATACAACTAGCAACCCGTCCTGTTATCACTCGGCTTGCAACGGTCCGGTGCAATGTGCTGGTCTGGAGGCTGAATTTCATGTCATTACAAAAAGTTAGTGCAATCACACCATGAGTGAACCAACGGGCTTTCCCGAGGCGCCGCAGCCTGGCCACCCGATCCGTAACGGGTTGTTCCTGCTTGTCGGGTTCCTATTTGTTCTTTTCGGCACCACATTCCTTGCCCTTTACGTGGATTGGCTGTGGTTCCGGGAGGTGCGCTTTGCCCATGTATTCAGCACCATTCTCACCACCAAGCTGGTCCTTGGAGGGGCGGCGGCGCTAGGCTGTTTCGGCCTGATCTACTTCAACCTGCGGGCGGCGGCGGGCTACCCCAAGGACCACCTTTACAAGCTGATGGACACCCCCAGCCAGATAATGCTGCGGGAGGTGTTCGAGAATTACCTGGGGCCGCTGGTGCTGGCGGTGGCGGGGGTGATCGCCCTGATGTCCGGCATGAAGGCCTCGGTCCAGTGGGAAAGCCTGCTGCTGTTCCAGAACGGCACCCCGTTCGGCCAGTCCGACCCGCAACTGGGCAAGGACATCGGTTTTTACGTTTTCGGTCTGCCGTTCATCCATTTCATCCAGTCGTGGCTGATGGGCGTGCTGATGCTGGCCTCGGTGATGGTGGCGGCCGTCTACTTCGTGCTGGGCGGCATCGCCATGACCCCGATCGGGCCGCGGCTGGACCCCCGTGCCTGCCGCCACCTGGGCCTCCTGGTTGGCTCCATCTTCGTGGTCATGGGGTGGGGATTTTATCTGGACGTATTTGACACCCTGTTCACCAAAAACGGGGTGGTGACGGGCGCCACCTATGCGGACGTGTACGCCCGCATCCCGGCCTACAAGCTGCTGGCGGCGGTGAGCGCCGTGGCGGGCGTGGTGATCGCCCTGTATGGCGCGCGCGGCAGCTGGAAGGTGCCCGCGGCAGCCGCCGGTGTGGTCATGGTGCTGGCGTTTCTGGGCATCAACATGTTGCCGGGACTGTTGCAAAAATACCGGGTGGTGCCCAACGAGATCGTGGCCGAGAGCCTGTTCATCAAGCGCAACATCCAGGCCACCCGGCACGGCTTTGGCCTGACCGACATCAGCGCCGAGGAGTTCCCGGCGGCGGACAACCTCACGGTGGATCAGCTTGCCGCCAACCACACCACCATCGAGAACGTGCGCTTGTGGGACCACAAGCCGCTCTTGTCCACCTACCGCCAGTTGCAGCAGATCCGTACCTACTATGACTTTGTGGACGTGGACAACGACCGTTACCGGATCGACGGCGACCTGCGTCAGGTGATGCTCTCCCCCCGCGAACTGTCCTACTCCAACCTGCCGGGGGGCGCCAACTGGATCAACGAGCATCTGACCTACACCCACGGCTACGGCGTGTCCGTCGGTCCGGTCAACCGCATCAGCCCGGAGGGGCTGCCGGAGTTCTACGTGCAGGACATCCCGCCGGTTTCCACCAGCGACGCCCTCAACGTCACCCGGCCCGAGATCTACTACGGGGAACTGGGCAACGACTACGTGTTCGTCCGCACCCGGGCCAAGGAGTTCGATTATCCCGTGGGCGATCAGAACAAGTACGCCACCTATGAGGGGGCTGGCGGCGTGCCCGTCAGGAGCGCCTTCCGCAAGCTGGTGTTCGCCTACTATTTCAAGACCACCAAGATCCTGTTCTCCGGGGACATCGTGCCCGAGAGCCGCATCATGTTCCATCGGGACATTATGGACCGGGTCGGCAAGGTCGCACCCTATCTGGTGTGGGACCGGGACCCCTACATGGTGATCAAGGGCGACGGCAGGCTGGTGTGGATGCTGGACGGCTACACCGCCACCGACCGGCTGCCCTACGGCGAAAAGCTGGGCCGCCTGGGTAACTACATCCGAAACTCGGTCAAGGCCGTGGTGGACGCCTACGACGGCACCATCAGCCTCTACGTGTCGGACCCGGACGATCCCATAATCCAGACTTACGAAAAAGCCTTCCCCGGCACCTATCAGCCGCTTTCGGCCATGCCGGACGAGTTGAAGGCCCACATGCGGTACCCCCAGGACCTGTTTTCCGTGCAGGCCTACATGCTTCAGAAGTACCACATGCAGGATCCGCAGATCTTTTATAACAACGAAGACCTGTGGGAGATCCCCCGCAAGGGCGAGCAGGCCATGGACCCGTACTACACGGTCATGCGCCTGCCCGACGGGGACAGCGAGGAGTTCATTCTGCTGTTGCCCTATACCCCGGCCCGGCGGGACAACATGACCGCGTGGCTCGCCGCCCGGTCGGACGGGGCGGATTACGGCAAGCTGGTGGTCTATCTGTTCCCCAAACAGAAGCTCATCTACGGCCCGCGCCAGATCGAGGCCAGAATCGATCAGGACGCCAAGATCAGTGAGCAGCTCACCTTGTGGAGCCAGATGGGTTCTTCCGTAATAAGGGGAACGCTACTGGTGATTCCCATTGAGGATTCGCTCTTATACATCGAGCCGTTGTACCTGTCCGCCGAGCGCGGCTCCCTCCCGGAACTGCGCCGGGTGATCGTCTCCTACGGCAACCAGATCGCCATGGAGCCGAACCTGGAGGCCGCCCTGGCCAAGATATTCGGCGGCACAGGAAGAAGCCGGGAAGCCGCGGCGGCGGCCGCCGCCGCGGGCGCGCCGCCCCCCGCGCCCCTGACCATCGAGCAGCTCGCAAGTGAAGCCGCCGAAGTGTTCGAGGCCGCGCAAAAAGCCCAGCAGGAAGGGGATTGGGCGACCTATGGGGAGCGGTTGAAGGAACTGGAGTCAGTGCTGCGGGAGATGAACAGGTAACAGCGCGCCGCCGCTGGCGTAACGTGCATGGCCGGGGGACCCGAGGGTGTGATTGGGGAGACGGCACAGGGTGTGGGATCAACCCCGATAGGCTGGGCTTCCTTTCAGCCCCAGCCACCCCCTAGGGCATCCCCATCTCGGGCAAGCCCGGTAGTCCCCAGCCTCCCTCCGTTCCGCCGTTTTCGACGACGCCGTCCGGCTGCCAGACGATGTGGTTTTCCACGGGTTCCTCCTGTTCGGACCGGCTTGCCCGGTCGCCAAAGCGAACGCTGTGGATGACGGTCTCCCCCGGAATGAACTCGGTTTTGAGCACCTTCATCAGAAAACTTCCGGCACCGGGCGGCGGACCGGTGATCCGCTCCATGTAATACTGCTGGGTGGGGTCGGCCTTCTTCATTTTCCGGTGGAGCTTGCCGAACCCGAAGCGGCCCAGAAAGGTGACTTGGTCGGCCCGCGGACGGGCCAGGGTCTGCTCGATCATCGATTCGGGAAAATAGAGCGCCGTATAGGTGCTGGTGTAGCCCGCATCACCCGCGTGCTTCTGGGTGGATGACGCCGTGCGCGCCGCCACCGCCACGTAGTGCCCGTCCTGCGGAACGACCAGATAGTGGTACGCGCCCCGACGGAAGTGGGAGGCGTAAATCTGCGGCTCCCAGGTGCGCTCTCCGTAGCGGTCGAAGCAGACCGGGTCGTGGCTTGCCGCCGGGCAGCCGAGCACCCCGTTCGGCGACACCCGGGCGAACCAGACCGTCTCGGCGGGCCAGTCCAGGGCGATGCCGATTACCGCCTGGCCGGGGGCCACCGCCACCGGCTCCGGCGCCGATGGCATGTAGGGCGTGACGGCGCACCCGGACAGGATGACGGAAAGGATCGTCGCCATGCCCATCAGGCCAAGGCGGGACCGAAGTCGGGCTGGCGTCTGTTTCATCGCTTCCTTGTTTCAGGGCCGATTCACACCGACCAATGGTCCCGGGGAAATCCCGTTCGGGGCCACGTTCACCACTATCGGCAACTCGTCCGTTTCCCCCAAATGGCTCCCATCCAATCTCCCCGGCCCGGACCCCGCCCGATATGCCTAATGTCATAGCGGCACGGTATTCCCGGCGGTATGGTTGAATTTACAGGGGGTCGCAGCCGGAGCGGTCCATTTCGGGAGGGCTTTCTCCCGGGCGTTTCGGGGCCGCGACCGGAGGGTGAGGTACACAATTTTGAAGCACTTTTTGTCCATAAAGCGTCTGGTTCTGACCATCGGGGCCTTCTGTTGCTGGGTGGGGTTTGCCGTCCCGGCCAGTGGCGCGGGCATTCATGTGGTCAACCCGGTCCTCAAGTCCGCCAAATCCGCCAAACACGTGACTCGGGAGCATGAATGGGAACTGCTCTCCAGGCTGGCGGGTTTCGTGACCGACCGCATCGACCTGCGTGTGGGAAAGACCCCTGTAATGGGCATTGATAAGGCCCGCAAGGTCGGCGGTGTGGGAGATATTGAGGCAACATTCGCCCTGAGCCCTCCGGTGCTTAACTCGGCGGGCGGCCCGGCCGTCAAGCCAAAGCTGCCAACCTCCCACCTGTCCGTCAGCCGGGACCGGATACGGCTGATGTTCAAGCTCCGCTGGTAAACGGCGGTATCCCGACAACTCCATATTGGCCTTTCCTGCCGGAAGGGAGTAATAATCGGACCATGAGAAAGCGTCCACAGAAACCGCCCACCCCCCCTGAGGAACGTCCGCCCCGGGCTGAGGTGCCCGCGGGGGTCCGTGTGTTTCTCGACAAGGTGGGCGATGGCGAAAAAGCCGTTGGATGGGCGAAGAACCTGTCGAAAGGCGGCATGTACATCGAGTGCAAGGATGGGATGACCCTGGATGCCGAGGTGTCGATTCAGGCCCTTGCCCGGGTGGGTAATACTCTGCACAAGATCAAATTGAACGGCTGGGTGGTGCATGCCAGGGCGACGGCCTCGGTATCCAGTTCGACGACATGGACCGGGATGCGCTCCTGACCATCAAGCACCTTGTGGACGCCTATCTGGAGCAGCCTGCCTGACCAGGGGGGTGTGCCGCGGGACCTGATATCGCGGTGAAATCCCGCCCTCTCCCGCTGTTTAACCCCTTAAAATTTATGTTCGGTATGGATAAATAAGGATTTTTACCTATATATTTCGCTGATTCCATTAGTGAAATGAAATGGGTGATGTTGGTCTTGTCCAAGGATGGGGATGTTCCACATGATGATGTCGGACGATGAAACCGGAAACCTCCCGGAGGGAGAGCAACGCCTGGCAATCCGCGCCACGCTTTCCGGGACGCGAGGGTCGATAACCGTCGATCACGGACGTGATTTAAAAATTACCGGATGGGTGGGGAACCTGAGTACCAGCGGTGTGTACCTCGACTCCAGCGGCGAGTTGTTTTCCGATGGCGCCCAGGGCCTGCTGCAAATGTTCGCCCGTGTGGGCCAGAAGGTGCTCCGCATTCAGACCGACTGCACCGTTGTCCGGAATGACGGGTCCGGCATGGGTATCCAGTTTGACCATCCGGATGCGGAAACGGTCCGGATGTTGGAACTGGTTGTCAGGGAGCACCTGCCCCCTGCCGTTGGGTCGTAGGATTCCATCAGGCCGCCGCCCCGACCCGCGGGGCTAGGGCAGCGTATCAAAAAAAATGTCCGACACGCCGTTGCCGTCCCCTGTCACCAGGTTGGTCGCCAGGGACTCGAACGCCACCGCGCTGCCGTCGGTACTTAACACCGGACGGTCGCTGCTGCCGTCCGCCTCGTCCAGGGGGCTGGACAGGGGGCCGTCGGAGAGGCGGGTGGTGGTGCCGCCCATGACGTCGTGCAGGAAAATGTCCGCCACCCCGCCGTTGGTGTCCGTGCTCACCAGGTCGGTGGCAAGGGACACAAACACCACCCACAGGCCGTCACCGCTGATCGCCGGACGGGTGCTTGCGCCGTTGGCGGCGAAACCCTGGCTGTTCATGGAGATCCAGGCGGTGGTATTGGCCTGGGTGTCCCGCAGGTAGATGTCGGTGAGGCCGTTGTCATCCCCCGCGTCGATGTCGGTGGCGTCGGACTCGAAGGCGACATAGCGGCCGTCGCCGCTCACCGACGGGTTGCGGCTGGCGCCGTCGGCTTGCAGGCCGTTGGCGTCCACGGAGACCCAGGCGGTGGTGTTGGCCTGGGTGTCGCGCAGGTAAATGTCGG
>JBHHVE010000016.1:0-59595 GCA_046754085.1 Leptospirillia bacterium | reverse complement strand
ACAGCCGCTACGGCGGCGACCGGCGTCAGGACAGTCGCGACAGCCGGGACAACCGGTACGACCGGCAGGGGGGGCAGGGCCGTCAGGACAGCCGTTACGGTGGCGCCCGGCGTCAGGACAGTCGCGACAGCCGGGACAACCGGCAGGGGGGTCAGGGCCGTCAGGACAGCCGCTACGGCGGCGACCGGCGTCAGGACAGTCGCGACAGCCGGGACAACCGCTACGGCGGGCAGAGAGGCCAGCGGCGTCAGGGCAGCCATGATAGCCGGGGTAGCCGCCACAGCGGTCAGGAGCGACAGGATGACCGGCGCTACGGCGACCGGCAAGAGGGCATGGCGCCCAAGCCACCGCGCAAAAACCCGGACCAGCCGTACCAGAAGGCGATTCCGGTCGGGCAGAAGCCGGAGCAACGGGAAGCGCCCGCAAGGCCCGCCAGAACCGCCGAGCCGGTCAAGCCGGTCCGGCCCGCCGTAAAGGCCTACGGAGGCAAATCCAGGCCGGACATAAAGTTCAAGGACGTGCGAAAACCCGCCGGGGACGAGGTGGAAGCCTCTCCGGAAGCCGAAATCATCGTGGCCTCCGAAGAGGCGGCCGAAGCCGTTTCCGCAAGGGAAATTGAAACCCCGGAAGCGGATGGCGGCTACGACGATGAGCGCGGGGGCGCATACGAGGATGTGATCTACGGCATTCACGCCGTCGAGGCCCTGCTGGATCAGTCGCCGGACCGCATCAACCGCATTCACTTCCTGCGTGGAGCCAAGGGCCGCGCCATCAGCGCGATGGTGGGCCGCGCCCGTGCCGCGGGATTGCCCCTCGAATTTGAGCCGCGGGCGCGGCTGGACAACCTAACGGGGAGGGCCACCCATCAAGGGGTGGTGGCTCAGGTGACACCGGTGGCCTACGCCTCTCTGGACGATTTGATCGAAAAGGGTAAGTCGAGGCCGCCGGGCCTGATCCTGGTGCTGGACGGGGTGTCGGACCCGGGCAACCTGGGGGCCATTATCCGCACCGCGGAGGCTGCCGGAGCCCACGGGGTGGTGGTGCCCAAGCGCCGTGCCGCGCCGCTTTCCTCCACCGTGGCCAAGGCATCCGCCGGGGCCTCCACCCACCTGCCGCTGGCGCGGGTGGTGAACACGGTCGGTGCGGTAAGAACCCTGAAGGAGGCGGGCTACTGGATCTACGGCCTCGATTCAAAGGGCGATGATGTGGTGTTCGAAGCGGACTACAGCCAGCCGGTTGCATTCGTGCTGGGGGGCGAGGAAAAGGGCCTCAGACCGCTGCTTGCGCGCAACTGCGACAAGGTGCTCTCCATCCCCCTGACCGGAAAAACCCCCTCGCTCAACGTTTCCGTGGCCGCGGCAGTCGCCGTTTTTTCAGCGGTTTCCACGCGAACAAAGACAACCTAGATTTCCGATTCGGGTATACTGTCCGTTCGTATTTTTTTGGCGGCTGAGGAGGATGGAAGTTGGCAGGGGTTGAGCTGGACCTGCTAAAGGTTCTCGCCGGGACAGACGGCGAAGCGAAGCATGAAGAGGCACCGGAACTCAAGGAGCTTCCCAATTCCCCCGCGTCTACCGACGTGGTACGGAGCTACCTCAAGGATATTCGCCGTTCCCAGCTCCTGACGTTCGATCAGGAGCAGGATCTCGGCAAGCGCATCCAGGAAGGTGACGACGAGGCACGCCGTATCATGATCGAGTCGAACCTGCGGCTCGTGGTCTCCATCGGCAAGCGCTACGTCAATCGCGGTCTGCCGTTCTCGGACATCATCGAGGAAGGCAACCTGGGCCTCATGCGCGCGGTCGAGAAATTCGACTACACCAAGGGGTTTAAACTCTCCACCTATGCCTCCTGGTGGATTCGCCAGTCCATAGAACGGGCGATCATCAACCAGTCCAAGGTGATTCGGCTCCCGGTGCATGTGGTGGAGCGGGTCAACAAATATTTCCGCACGGTGGAAAAGCTGCTGCAGGAAAACGGCGCCGACCCCACCATCGAAGAGATCGCCAAGGCCCTGGGCAAGACCGAAGATCAGGTCGAGGATATTCAGGGCCTGTTGCAGCACACTTACTCCCTGGACAGCCCGGTGGGCGACCAGGAAGACACCCCTCTGGGGGACATGATCGAGGACGACCGGGTGGTGGCGCCGTCCTCCAGCGCCGAGGGTATTATCCAGCGGGAGCGAATCATGCAGTGGCTCGGATGCCTGCGGGACAAGGAGCGGCAGGTGATCGTCTACCGCTTTGGCCTGGAGGGGGAAGAGCCCAAGACCCTGGAGCAGATCGGTCGCATTTTCGGCCTGACCCGTGAGCGGGTCAGGCAGATTGAAGGTGCGGCCCTGGCCAAACTGCGCGCTCTGGTGGCGGAACAAACCCTGACCGCCGGCGAGTTTCTGTAACCCCCTCCCTGCGAAGCGGACCGTAAGGATCTCCCCCGATGGACCTGAAACGCTATATCCGAGAGGTGCCGGAGTTCCCCAAGCCGGGGATCAACTTCTTCGACATCACCACCCTGCTCAAGGAGCCGGAAGCCCTGGCCGCCGCCGTGAAGGACATGGCTGATCCGTTCCGTGACGCGGGGGTTCGGCGCGTGGTCGGCACCGAGGCGCGGGGCTTCATCCTTGGCGCCCCCATTGCGCTTGAGCTTGCCGCCGGTTTCGTGCCGGTGAGAAAGCCCGGCAAACTGCCCGCCGCCACCCATCAGGTGTCCTACGATCTGGAATATGGCGAGGACACCCTCTGCATCCACCAGGATGCAATTCAGGCGGGGGAAAAAGTCCTGATCGTGGACGACCTTCTCGCCACCGGCGGCACCCTGTGCGCCACCGTTGATCTCATCGAAAAACTCGGCGCCGAAGTGGTGGGGATCTCCCTGCTCATCGACCTGATGGAACTGGACTCCCTGCCTCCTCGCCGCCGCCTGGACGGGATTCGTCGTCACGCGACCCTTACTTACTGACGGTTTCCGCATGCGCCCCGCACCCTGCCTGGCCGGGCTCACCCTGATTCTGAGCGCCGCATGCTCCTCGCCGGTGGAATCCCGGCTCGACGCCGCCTCCCTCGAGATGCAGCAAGGCGCCTACGAGCGGGCCATCAGCATTTATGAGGACCTGCTGGTCAAGGTGCCGGACGCTCCCAACCTGCACAATAACATGGGTTACGCCCTGCTTCAGCTCGGGCGTTACGAGGAGGCCCTGTCACACTTCGAGGCGGCCCTCGAGGGAACCTCGGCCAACACCCAGCGGGCGGCGCTTCTGCACAATTGGGCCAACGCCCTGGAAAAACTGGGGGACCTTGAGGCATCCGCCGACATGTATTCCTCCGCCGCCGATGCCGACCCGTTCCGCGCCGAGACCCACGTAAACTGGGGCAACGTGCTGGTCCGGCTTGGGAAGCTGGAAGAGGCGGTGGAACACTATCGCAAGGGCACCGACATCAACCCCGATAATGCCACCGGCTGGTTCAATCTGGGCAACAGCTACGAGCGTCTGGGACGCCTGAACGACGCCCTGGAAAGCTACCGGCAGTTTTTGTCCACCGGCGGCGACAGCCCCTCCAACATGACCGAGCATGCCCGCCGCTTCGTGGCCCAGGCAGAGGCCGCCGCAGCCGGAGAAGGCACCGACCTGTGAGACGTCTCCGCACCGTTTGTGGCCTGTGTTTGCTGCTGAGCGCGGTGTTTGGCCCGTACCGTGCGGCGGCGGAAGAGGTGCTGGTGATCCAGAGCGGCAACCTCAGGCTTTATTCGCTTGCCGCCGAAGGCGTGGTCAGTTCGTTTCACGAAGCCCGTGGCGAGCACGTCACCCTGCTCAACCTGGAGGAAATCAAGCCGGGGGAAGAGGGCGCCGCGCCCGCAAAGCCGGACCTGGTGCTGACAGTGGGCGCGGACGCCACCCGCTACAGCATCGAACACTACCCGGCCACCCCCACGGTTTACTGCATGGTGGTCCGGCCCGAACGGCTCCACCTGCCGGACCACATCATCGGCATCTCTATGTTCAGCACGGTGGCCGACATGCTCGCCACCCTCACCCTGATTTCCGGCAATGTTCGCCATGTGGGTGTGCTGCACCGTCCCGAACACCGTCAGGTGATCCAGGAGGCGATTGACGGGTTGACCGGCTACGAAATCACCCTGATCCCGGTGGAAGTGCCGGATGAGCGCGCCTTTCCAAAGCTGGCCCGCCGCCTGGTGCTGCAGAGCGACGCCCTGTGGATCGTTCCCGGCTCGATCACCAACGTGGATGCATTCCGCTTTCTGCGCCGCCTGTCATTTGAGCATCGGGTGCCGCTGGTGGGCGACTCGGCGGCCATGGTGCGGGCCGGGGCGCTTATCTCCATCACCCCGGACCCGGTGGACGTGGGGCGTCAGGCGGCGCGCCTGGGCGGCTATCTGATGAGCGGCGAGTCCCTGCCGCCGGACCGTTTGTTCTACCCGGACATGGCGAACCTCGCGATTAACTTCAAGACCGCCCGGGCGATGGGCATCGAGGTGCCCCCGATGCTGGCCGACTTTGCCTCCGAGACGGTAGGTCGATGAATATCACCGTTCCGTTCTATCGTAGCGTCGCCACCAAGGCCCTGGGTGTGCTGGCCCTGATCGTGATCACGGTCAGCCTGGTGTCCGGCTACCAATCCCTGACCGGCGCCCGCTCCCTGTTGACCGGTGAACTCACCGAGCGCGGACTGGTGCTGGCCAGAAACCTTGCGATCAACGCCGGTTACAGTGTCTACACGGATGACACCCTGTCCCTTGGCCCGCTGCTGGACGGCGTTATGACCGAGCCGGACGTGTTGTTTGCGGTGGTGGTGGATACGGAGGGCCGGGAGGTCGCCCACCGCGTCCGACATGGGGAGGAATCGGCCCTGCAGACGGTGCGCGGCCGGCTCCCGCGGGGCGAAGCGGAGCAGGCCGTCCCGGAACAGGTGGATAATACCGAGTTTTTACTGCTGTCGGCCCCGGTGCACACCCGCGAGTTCACCGTCGCCGATCAGGAGGAAAGCTCCCTGATCGGCTTTCTGGACATCGGCTTTTCTCCCGACGAGCGGCTGGAAATGGCCCGGGAAGAGCACAACATCTATCGGGGTAACGTCCATCTGGGCATCTCCACCGCCGACATTTCCGCCGGCATGGGCGAAGTGTCCGCCCGTGTGACGCTGTTGAGTCTGGCGACGATTCTGGTGGGCATCATCGCCTCCGGCATACTGGTGCAGTTGTTTATCCGGCCCCTTAACCGGATGAGCCAGGTCACCGCCCGGGTGGCGGACGGTGACCTGTCGGCCAAGGTGGATGTGAGCGGTCACGACGAACTGTCCCTGCTGGGCCACGCCTTCAACAAAATGACCGAGTCGTTGAACGCGCGGGACGAGGAGATACAGAAGTCCCACAAGAGTCTGGCCGCGGCGAATCAGGAACTGGGTGACCTGAATGCCCACCTGGAGGAGCGAGTGGCCGAGCGCACCCGTCAGTTGCGCCAGCAGAGCGAGGCCCTGAAGGCCACCAACCGGGAACTGGTGGAGGCCACCGAGCGCAAGAGCCGCTTCATGGCCAATCTGGCCCACGAACTGCGCACCCCGCTCAACTCGGTCATCGGCTTCTCGGAGGCGCTCAGGGACGGCCTGATGGGAGACCTGACCGAAAAACAGCTCAAATACATCCACAACATCCTGACCAGCGGCCGCCATATCCTTGAAATGAGCGGCGGCATCCTCGACCTGTCCAAGATCGAGGCGGGCAGTATCGAAGTCCACCTGCAGCCTCTCGACGTGGTGCAGGCCCTGGAGGAGATCGTCACCATCACCGAGCCGCAACTGGGCAGCAAGTCCCTGTCGGTGGAGGCGGACACCAGTCATTTGGACCTTTCCCGCACCTATATGGTGGACCGGGGCAAGTTCAAGCAGGTGCTCTATAACCTGGTGTCGAATGGCATCAAATTCTCTCCGGAGGGCGGCACCCTGCGCCTGATCGGCCGCACGGACGGCGACATTCTGGAACTGCGGGTGAGCGACTCGGGGCCGGGAGTTCCGGAGGAAGACCGGGAGACCGTTTTCGAGGAGTTCACCCAATTGCTCGACGGCGAACAGCGCGGCGGATCCGGCCTGGGTTTGTCGATCACGCGGAAACTTGTAGAATTGCACAGCGGTCGGATATGGGTGGAGGAAACACCGGGAGGCGGCGCGACGTTTGTGGTTCGCCTGCCGGAAAACCCACCACCGCCGCCGGGAAGTACTGCTTCCGACGCGGTATGGAGCAGTTAATCTTTCTTTTTCGTTACGGTAATCACTATGGCCAAGATCCTTCTCGTTGATGACAACCCCCAAAACATCGAACTTTTGTCCCTGCGGTTGTCCGCCGGGGGGCATGACACCATGGAAGCGAGGGACGGGGAGGAGGCTCTGGAAATGCTCCACAAGAGCGCCCCCGACCTCATGATCCTGGATATGCAGATGCCCAAGGTGGACGGCCTGGCGGTGCTCAAACAGCTCAACGAAGAGCACATCGAGATCCCGGTGGTGGTGATCTCCGCCTTTGCCACGGTGGAGCGTGCGGTGGACGCCATGAAGGCGGGGGCGCTCGACTTCATCACCAAGCCGTTTGACCCGAGCCATCTGGAACTGGTGGTGAACCGTGCTCTGGAGCGCACCAAGCTGGAGCACCAGAATCGCTTTTTGACCGAGGAGTTGAACGCCCGCTACCACTTCGTGCTCGGCAAGAGCCCGGCCATGCTGCAGGCCTACGATGCCATGCTCAAGGCCGCGCCGGGCCTGTCTCCGGTGCATATTCACGGGGACACCGGCACCGGCAAGGAGACAGCCGCCCGGCTGATCCACAGGGAGTCGGAGCGGGCCAGCGGGCCGTTTGTCACCCTGCGTTGCGGAGCGGGCTCACCCGAGCTTGTGGCGGCAGAGTTGTTCGGCACCACGGAAGAGAAGGGCATGGTGGAACTGGCGGCGGGAGGAGTGCTGTTCCTGGATGACGTCTCAAAACTTAATGAAGAGACTCAGAAAAATGTCCTTAACATGCTGGAAACACATGGGTTTACAAGGGTTGGTGGAAACACCGAATTCCCCTCCGACGTGCGGGTGATCAGCGCATCCACCGTGGACCTTGTGGACCAGGTCAAGGCGGGGACGTTCCGGGAAGATCTGTGCCAGTGCCTGACCGCCGTGAACATTGGCCTGCCCTCCCTGCACGAACGGCGGGAGGATATTCCGGAGTTGATCTCCTACTTCATCGAAAAGTTCAACCGGGAGATGGGCCGGGACTTGAAGGGCATCAGCCAGGAGGCCCTGGAGGCGCTTTCCACCTACCATTGGCCGGGCAACGTACGGGAGCTGGCCAGCATTATCGAACGGGCGGTTTCCACCGGCCAGGGCGAGAAAATCGGGCCCGAGGACTTGGGCATCGCGGTGCGTGGTCTGGTGGGATCATCCGTTCCGGACGCGGCCCCGGTGGAAGGCACTTATGAGGAGCAACTCGACGCCGCCCGCCGCAGCATCGTCATGGCGGCGCTACGCCAGTCGGAAGGCGAGATCGGGCGCGCCGCCGCTGCCCTGGGCATGAGCGAGGAGCGGTTGGGAAAACTCATTCCGGAACTGAAAATCCGCAAGTAAGTGCGCCCCACACGGGGGGTAGCCCGAGTTAGGCAAATCACCTGGCGTGTGCGGGCCAGCCGTGCTGCGGTACGCCAGGAGAAACCGCAGGCCTGACACACCGTGTCGGCGGTGTTTAGTTCATGGAAGGGTCCGGGGGCATGGTGGCGTAGATGGCGAATGGCCCGCCCAGGGCGGCCATGATATCCGGCCATATCCCGAACGGGTTGCGGCAGAAGACCTGATCGTCGGTGGCGGTCAACACCGCCCACACCTTCGCCTCGATCTCCGCCTCAAGCTGCCCCGGCGCCCACCCCGCATGGCCCCGGTAGGGGCGGAACTCCCCCAGAATGCCGTGGCTGGTGGCGGCCTCCTTGAGGGCATCCATGGTGCCGCCCACCTCGATTTCTCCGGATACGGAGACAAATTCCTCCATCGGCTCACCACCGCGCCGCAACAGCAGAATCCGGTCGTCCTGCACCGGTCCGCCGAGAAACACCGGCACGTCGGAACCCGCCAGGAGAGATTCATCGGGCAGGGCGTCCGACAGGTCCAGGTCGGTGGGGCGGTTGATGATCAGCCCCATGGGGCCTTCGGGCTCCACCGAGCACATATAGACCACGCTCTGGCGAAAGTGGGGGTCGGTCAAAGACGGCAGGGCCACCAGCAGGGACCCCTTGTGCAGGGGGCCGACCGGAATGTGGAAGTTATCCGGGTTCATACCTCTCCCATGGCCTGCCAGGCGTCGAGAAATTCTCCCAGATGAGGCCGTGTTTCCCGCTCCGAGGCCAGATAGGCGGCCACCTCCGCCACCGAGGCATCGTGGGCGGTGGGGCTGATGGTGCCGCGCAACAGTTCCCAGCGCAGGAATACCAGGTAGGTGTTGAGCACGTCAGTCTCGCAGTAGTCGCGGATGGCGGCGATGCGATTGTCCCGGAACAGTCCCTCCACGTCGCCGCCGTCGGTGCCCAGCTTGCCGGGAAAGCCCAGGGTGCGGCAGACCTCATCGAGCCGCACCCGGGCGCTGGCGCCGAAGTCGGAGAGGGTTTCTAGCAAATCGGCGTGCCAGGCATCGGCGTAGCGCTGGGTGTAGTTTTCCCACTTGTTTGAGGCGTCGAAAAAGCCGGAGGCCGAGATGCCGTGGAGCATGGCGCGGTATTTCAGCACCGGCAGGTCGAAACCGCGGCCGTTAAAGGAGACGAGTCTCGGATGGCGCTGGTCGATGTAGTGGTAAAACCCCTCGATCAATTCCTTTTCGTCCGACTTTTCGGTACCGCCGGAGCCGACCCGCGCCAGGGTGTAGCGCAGCTTTCCGGGGCCGTCGGTCTGGGCCTCGTCGGCGCGCTCCACGGCGCATTGCACGTAGGAGATGGCCACCACCCGCCAGAACGGCTGCCGCAAAAAGTCGTTACGGCCGCCGGTGGCCTCCAGGTGATAGGCCTTCATGGCCTCGGCCACCTCGTCGTCCGGAGCATCCGGTAGGTCAAGCAGCCGCCGCCCGGCGTCATAGTCGGGCACCGTCTCAATGTCGAACACGAACAGGTCGCGCTTGGGGGACATGGGAGCCTCTCGGTGAATCTGGTTGAACGACCCGATTATGGCGGGGAGGGGGGGATGATCTCAAGGTGTCCCTGAGGTCTGGAAAGTATGTCCGGCGCGACCGAGCCGCTTGCGAAGGGGGTTCCCCCACAACGAGGGGCACCACAGGGAAAATCGTCCTACAATGGAATACGCCCGAGCGTAAATTCCAGCCCCGACCGGGGTCAGAACCATTGTTGCAAGGAGCCGTTATGTCCGCACCATCTCTGTTTGAACCGATTGCTTTGGGGGCCGTTGAGTTGGCCAACCGGGTAATCATGGCCCCCATGACCCGTTGCCGTGCGGATGCGGACGGTGTGCCGCAGCCGATGGTGGCCGAGTATTACGTGCAGCGGGCCAGTGCCGGGTTGATCATCTCCGAGGCCACCGCCGTCTGTAAGCGGGGTGCGGGGTATCCGATGATGCCGGGGATTTACACCGATGCGCAGGAAACCGCCTGGAAATCAGTCATTGCCGGGGTGCATGAGGCGGGTGGTAAATTTTTTGTGCAGCTTATCCATACGGGGCGGATCGGTCATTCCAGCGTGATTGGCGGCGCTCCCGTGTCGGCGTCGGCCATCACCCCGGCGGGAGAGGTCATGGCCGCCGACTTCTCCATGCAGCCGTTTGAGACCCCCGCCGCGCTGGACGAGGCGGGTATTGCCGATGCCGTTGCGGCCTATGCGGACGCCGCCCGGCGGGCCATGCGGGCGGGGGCTGACGGGGTGGAGATCCACGGCGCCAACGGCTACCTGATCGATCAGTTTCTGCGTACCGGCAGCAACACGCGGGATGACGACTGGGGCGGCGCTCCTGCCGGGCGGGCGCGCTTTCTGCTGGCGGTGGTCGAGGCGGTGGAAAAGGCCGTGGAGGCCGAAACCGGGCCGGGCCGGGTGGGGCTGCGGCTGTCGCCCTTTAACCCGTTCAACGACATGAGCGACCGCAACGCCGGCATCACCTTCCGCAGCACCGCCGAGTTGCTGGCGCGCACCGGCATCTGCTACCTGCACATTACGGAGATGGGGGCGGAGCCCACGGCCAATGGCGCGCCTCAGCAGTTGTGCCGGGACATGGCGCGGGTGTTCGGGCGTCCAACCATTATCAACGGCGGTTACGACCGCGAGCGCGCCGCCAGAGTGATCCAGGATCCGGTGTTGAACGCCGCCGGGGTCGCTTTTGGCGTGCCGTTTATCTCCAACCCGGACCTGGTTCGGCGGCTGCAGGAGGGGCTGCCGTTGGCCGAGGCCGACGAGGCCACGTTTTACGCGGGCGGCGAGACGGGTTATACGGACTATCCGGAGGCGGGGTAGGGAGCGCGTTTCCGGCAAAAACACCGGAAAAGGCCGGATTGGGGTGTTTATGATGTGGTTTCGTGGGCCGCCAGCAGGCACGACCACATGCCACGGGATTCGTACTTCACGGTGCGCAGGCCGCTTGCGGCAAGGGCCGCGTCCACCCCGTCCACCTGATCGTTCAGCAGCCCCGACAGGATAAGGTGGCCATCGGGGGCCAGATGGGCGGATAAGGCCGGTGCAATCTCCACAATGAGGTGGGCCAGCAGGTTGGCCAGAATAAGGTCGTAGCGGCCCGTTACAGCGTCCAGAGTGCCGGTAAACAGCTCTATCCCGTTACAGTCATTGAGTTGCAGGTTGTCACGGGCGTTGTCCACCGCGTCCGGGTCGTTGTCGAACGCCGTCACAGTGCCCGCCCCCAGCTTATGCGCCGCGATCGCCAGAATACCGGAGCCGGTGCCCACATCCAGCACGGAGAGGTCGGCGGGGGAGGGGGATGCGACGATGACGCGCTCCAGCCGTTTCAGGCAGAGGGCGGTGGTATCGTGACCGCCGGTGCCGAAGCCGCGTCCGGGGCGGATGCGGATGGGGAGGCGGTCTTTATAGGGTTCTATAGGCTCCCATTCGGGCAGGACGATCAGGCGCCCTCCCACTGCAATGGGCACGAAGTGGGCCTGCCAGGCGGTGATCCAGTCCCCCTCCAGGGTCTCTTCCCAGTGTGGCTTGCCGGTTTGCAAGGTGACGCCGCAGTCGGCCAGATTCCCATTCCATGCGGCCAGGGCATGGTTTACTTCGTCCCGATGCACGGAGATGGGGAAGTAGGCCACCAGATCGGACCCGTCCTCCCAGGTGCCTTCCGCCCCGAGTTCCATGAGCAGGCCGGAAAGGGGATCGACGAGGTTTGCGGGGAGGTTGATACGCAGGGAGGCCCAGGATTCGGACACAGGTGCTCGCTCACGGGAAGATACGTTGATTGTGGGATAAGGACTTTGCCAAGTCCTCCCCGGTCCGGCCCATTGTGTCGGACCGGGCCGGGGAAGTACAGGACGCCTCCCCCCCGGTTGGCGTGCTGCAGGCATGTAAAGCGGGTGACGCGTGCCGCGCCGATTCGGACCAGGATGGGGGACCGGCCCGGAGTCGGCATGTGCGACACGCGTCCCGTATCGGGGCGGCTTTTCCGATGAAAGGCCACCCGGTTGTGCACCAGGGGGAGAGGGGATGAGATGGGGGATCAACCCCGCTCCTGGTCCCAGTGCACAACCGGATATCCCTTCCGGTGACTGTCCTTTCTGCGTTACGGCCCGGGTGGCTTACCGGCGTCTTTGCTTCCCCGGAAACGTCGCCCGCCATACCTGTAAATGTCGTGAGGATCCTCCTGGTGCGATCCCCCTTCGACGTACAGGTCGAAACCTCTCGCAGTCACCTGGATAACACAGCATCATCCATGCCACGTTTTTCAGATGCGTTGTAACACGTTGAATTTTAATCTGTAAAAAAAACACACAACGGGTTTTTTAGGAAATATTCGGATATTCCGGAAAGATACACGTGTCTCAAATGTGTATCAAATGAGACACATTGCGAGACAATGTGAGACACTGTTCGGCCCCCCTACCGGGACGACTTGGCGGGGATGCCAAACTCCTTTAGCCGCCGGTACAGGGTGGCGCGGCTCATGCCCAGGAGTTGCGCCGCCCGCGCCCGGTTGCCGCGGGTACGGGTCAGTGTGTCAAGCAGCTGCTCGCGCTCATCCGGGGGCGGGGAAGCCTCGGCCTCCCCCGGTACGGGCGTGCCGGTGCCGTTCGGGGACGCCATCTGGATTTCGGGGGGCAGGTCGCGGGAGTGGAGGGTGTTTCCGCGGGCGCGGATCACGGCGTATTCCACCGCGTGAACCAGTTCGCGCACGTTGCCGGGCCAGGGGTATTCGGTCATGCGCCGCAGCACGTTCTTGCTGGCGCTGTTGACGGTTGAGCCGTCCCTGTCCTGAAGGCGCTTCAGGGTGGCCTGGATTAATAGCGGGATGTCCGAACGCCGCTGCTGCAGGGGAGGCATCTCGATACGCGCCACCCGCAGGCGGTAGAGCAGGTCGGCCCGGAAGCGGCCCGCCTCCACCTCCTCGGCCAGGTTACGGTTGGTGGCCGCCAGCACCCGCACATCCACCTTGCGCGGGGTGGACTCGCCCAGGCGGGTGATTTCACGCTCCTGCAGCACCCTCAGCAGGCTGGTCTGTACACCCGGGGGGATGTCGCCGATCTCGTCCAGAAAGATGGTGCCGCCCTCCGCCGCCTCGAAAAGCCCTTTGTGGTCCTCCACCGCGCCGGTGAACGAGCCGCGCTTATGGCCGAACAGCTGGCTGGCCAGTATCGAGTCGGTGAGCCCCGCGGCATTGACCGCAATAAACGGCCCGTCCTTCCTGTGACTGCGGGCGTGGATGGCATTGGCGGCCAGTTCCTTGCCGGTGCCGGTCTTGCCTTCGATCAGTACCGTCCAGTCCCCCTGGGCCACCTCTTCAATCTGGTGAAACACCACCTGCATGGCGCTGGATTTCCCCACCATGTTCTGAAATTCGGACTTGCCGTCCACCATCTGCTGCAACTCGTGCAATTCCGAGATGTCGTAGATAAGAAATATTTTGCGCCGGGTATCGCGCGGGTCGTCCTGCACCTCCATCTCCAGCCAGTAGTCGCGGCCCTTCCGGGAGGTGAACTGGAGTGGCACCTTGGAGCGCTGCTCCGGGGGGAGCGCCGCCACCGCCCGCACCTGCCGGGCATCGTCGGGTTTGACCGGGATGCACTCGTGCCAGATCTGGCCCACCGCCTCGGCGGTGCTCTTGCCGCACATTTCCCCGGCGGAGTCGCTCAAAAAGGCCACCCGTTCCGATTCGTCCGCGATGGCAACGCCGATACGCAGGCCGTTCAGGATCGACAGCAGGTCCTCGTGACTCTTTTCCAGGGCCTCAACGGCCCGCTTACGCTCGGTCTCGTTTCTGTGGGCGAGAATGATGTTGGCAACGGTATTCAGAAGGGGTTGCAGAAACGTCAGCAGTTCTTCGTCGTAACCGCCGGGCCGGTTGGCGATGCCGACCATCCCCAGCATCTCGTTCCCCACAATCAGGGGGTGGCCGAGAAATGTATTCAGCGGGGGGTGGCCCTCCGGCAATCCACCGCTTCTGGGGTCGTTTTCCGGGTCATCCGCGATTACCGGCCAGCGGGTTTTCAACACCTCGCCGAACAGGGTGTCGAGATTGAAAAACTCCAGCCCCCGAGCGACGTTTTCATCGTAAAACTTCCGGCTTTCATCGTTCCACGCGATATCGCTAATGGCCCGGGTCTTCAGGTAGGGGGCTCCCTCCGGGGTGTGCAGCATCTCGCCGATAAAGCCGTACTCGCTTCCGGTCAGGTCCAGGAGCCGGGCCAGCATGTCATCGCACAGGGTGTTCATGTCCTGGGCCTGGATGTGTTGCGACTGGATCTGACTGATGGATTCAAACAGGGCGGTATCCGACTGGATGCGAAGTTCCGCCGCACGCCGTTCCGAAATGTCACGCACGATGCCGGTGAACAGGCGGGTGTCGCCCACCCGGGTGTCGTCGATGGCAAGTTCCATGGGAAACACGCTGCCATCCTTGCGGCGTCCCTCCACCTCACGGCCGTAGCCAATCACCTTGGCTTTTCCGGTACTGGTGTAGTTGGCAAGGTAGCTGTCGTGTTCGCCCCGGTATGGCTCCGGCATGAGTATTTTGACGTTCTTCCCCATCACCTCTCCCGCGGTGTAGCCGAAGATGCGCTCGGCTGCGGGGTTGAAGCCGACGATGAGACCCATCTCGTCGATGGTGATAATGCCGTCCACCACCGTGTCCACCACGGCGCGCAGGCGCGCCTCGCTCTCCTTCAGGCTGTGGTCGACCCCGAGTTTACCGAGCCTGCGGCGGGCGTGCCGGACCAAGGCGTCCAGACGCACCTCAAGCAGGGCGTCCGGCAGGTCTTTGGTCAGGATTTCATCGGCGCCGTTTGTCAGCATCTGGGCCAGTGTTTCGGTGGCCGTGGGTTCGGCCACCGCCACCAGCACGCCAAAGCGCTCCTCCGGCAGGGCGCGCAGGGTCCAGCAGAAGTCCACCACGGTGGCCTCGCCCTTGCCGGCGTCGGCAAAGATCAGCGGGTAGTCAATGTCGGCGCAGGCGGAGATGGCGTCCGTGGGCTCTCGCGGTACGGAGACTTCGGCCCCCAGCGGGTCGAGGGCGACCAGCAGGCGCTTGACCCACGCCGGGTCGGAGGAAAGAACCAGGACCTGAATGCCGCTTGTGTCCATGATGTGCCCCCATGCACTTTTGCCGCTTATCCGGGTATATGCCCGACAGGCTATTTCACTCCTCCGGTATCCGGTGAAGTGTATCAGAAATGTCTCAAGAGAGAATCCGGAGGAATTAGAGGGGACCAAAGCCGTCGCCGGGGCCCCGATGGATGTAGATGGTATTCCGGGACACGGCGCGGTCGAACTGCTTGCGCAGCCAGATCTTAAAGTAGCGCCGGGTGGGTGGGAACAGGATTAAAAGGCCCATACAGTCGGTGATGATGCCGGGAGTGATGAGCACGGCGCCGGCGGCGAAGATGAGCAGCCCATCGATCATTTCCTCGGCGGGCATGATACCGGCTTGCAGGTTTTCCTGGGCACGAAACAGGGTGCGTATGCCCTCCATGCGCGCCAGATAGGCACCTCCGACACCGGTCAGGAGCACCAGGGCCACCGTGTTGAGGCCGCCGATCACCTGCCCCACCTCAATCAGCAGGTACAATTCCGCCAGCGGCAGAAGGGTAAACAGCAGAATGAGTTTGATGAGCACGGTGTGCGCGGGCTAGCCGATCGCTCGCATCCGTTCGAGCATGTCGGGGAACTGCTCCGGAGAGATCATGCCCTCGGCCATGCGGAAGGCCATCTGTTCCTCTTTCATGAGGTGCCCGGCAAGGCAGTAGGCGACCTCATCGAAAGCGACCTTGAGCTTGTTGCAGGCTTCATCCCCACCGTCGTTTGCAAAGTTGGCGAGGGCCTGGTTCATGTTGTCCAGCAGGGCGCTCAGGTGGGCGTGCTCCTGCATGACCAGCTGCACCGGGCCCATGGTCCCTACCGCCGGGAACAGCACATCGTCTTCGCGCCGTTCGTGCAGGGCCAGCAGCCGTGCCAGGGAGTGGGCACGCTCCGCAAACAGGCCCGCATCAAGGGTTTTTCCGGCGAGCAGTTCCTGTATGCCGGTAACGGCCTTCCGGATAAGGGTGTGTTCTTCCTTGAGAAGTTCGATCGGGTTGTCGGTCATTTGGCAGGCTGCTCAGAAGGGTCTATATGGGGGTCAGGCCGTTGTCTCAATGGCGCGGCCGGTCTGGGGGGGACGGGTGGTGCGGAAGATCTGCCGTTTGAACAGGCGCTCTTCCTGCCCGAAGTGATGTTGAAGAAAATACAGTGCCTCCTCGGCAAGGCACGCCATGTCTTCTGCTTCGTCGGGAGCCGGGGCGCCTTCCGGCCAATCGCTTAACCCCAGCCTGAGCCGTGTCCGGATATCGTTCACCTGCTGATGGGCGTCCGCCAGGGCATTTGCGGCGTCCGGGTCCATGCCCGAGCCCGCAAACAACTGCTCTTCGTCGAGTTCATGGTGGCTGACGCGCAGATCCAGAAACGCCAGGGTGGCGTCAATAGCGAGGCGGCAGACCGGGCGGCGGCCGATTCTGGGTAACAGGCTTGTGATGGTTTCATTCAGGGCCGCGTGTTCGGCCTTCAGGCGTTCTAGCTTCTCGTACATGGCACCTCCCTGCGGGATCACACCCTGGGCGTGACGGCCCTTGACTTGAAGATCGCGGAGTACACTCGGCGGAACTGCCGGGACGCTCCATTAAAAGCATTTTAAAGTCCCGGTTGTCAACCGGGCGGTGAGGTCAGGTTGGGGACTTCAGGGCCGCCACCTCCTCTTCCGAGAGGTGACGCCACTGCCCGATTTGAAGGTCCCCGAGGTGCACGTCCGCAATACGAATCCGGGTCAGGTCGACCACCTCGCAGCCGACCTTGCGGCACATGCGGCGCACCTGCCGGTTCCTGCCCTCGGTGATGGTGATGCGAAAGCATTCCCCGTCAATCCGCCGGACCCGGGCCGGGCGTGTTTTTTTTCCCATCAGCGGCATGCCCTGGGCCAGTTTTCTCAGGGCGCCGTCGGCGATCGGGCGGTCCACCACCACCTCGTATTCTTTTTCCTTGTGGGCTTCCGGGTGGTTGAGGGCGGTCACCAGGGTGCCGTCGTTGGTCATCAGCAGAAGGCCGGTGGTCTCCTTATCAAGTCGCCCCACCGGAAACAGGTCAGGAATATCAACAAGTTGTGTAACGACCCGGGGCTCGCCCGGGGCGGGGTTGACCGCAGTGATGTAACCGGCGGGCTTGTTCAGGGCCACGTAAACGGGGGCGGTGCGGCCCGCAAGGTCAACCTCCACACGGTCCGTGTCCGGGTCGATGCGCACCCCCATTTCGGTGACCACCTTGCCGTCAACGGTGACCCGGCCCTCCGCGATAAGGCGGTCCGCCTCCCGGCGGGAAGCAATCCCCCGGGAGGCAATCCACTTGTTCAGACGCACAGAATTTGCCATGGGCATATAATCTGCTGTTTCGAATGGTGTATTCCAGCGATTCAGAAAACGGCGAGGCAGCCCGGGAGGATTTTATTCCGGAGTTGTCGCCGCCCCGGGGGGACGGCGGGGAACTTGTTCCCTACGATCCCCTGCGCAGCTATCTGGCGGAGGTGCGCGGCTATGCCGCTCTGGATCGGGAGGAGGAGCACCACCTGGCGGTGGCGTTTTCCGAACACGGCGACCTGGAGGCGGCATCTCGGCTGGTTATGGCCAACCTGCGTCTGGTGGTGCGGCTCGCCTATGAGTACAAAAAAACGCCGGTCTCCATGCTCGACCTGATTCAGGAGGGCAACCTGGGCCTCATGACCGCCGTCAAGAAATTTGACCCCCACCGGGGGGTGCGCGTCGCCACCTACGCCTCCTGGTGGATCAAGGCTTACATGCTGCGCTACATCATGGCCAACTGGAAGGTGGTGAAAATCGGCACCACCCAGGACCAGCGCAAGCTGTTCTACAACCTGATCAAGGAGCAGCGGCGACTGGAGGCCGAAGGCTACGAGGTCGGCCCCAAACTGCTTGCCGAGAAGCTGGACGTCAAGGAGTCGAGCGTTCGCGACATGCAGCAGACCCTCACCCAGTGGGACCGCTCCCTGGACGAGCCGGTGGGCGGCGAGGAGGAGGGCGTAACCCACCTGGACATGCTGACCGGCGAGGCACCCGATACGGATGAGGCGGTCGCCCGGCGGCAGCTCAAGGAACTGCTCAGCCATCACCTGTCCCTATTCTCCCAGGGGCTCACGGGCCGCGAGCGGGAGATTTTTGAGGAACGGCTGATGGCGGACGCCCCGGTCACCCTGCAGGCGCTCGCCGACCGCCACGGGGTCAGTCGTGAGCGCATCCGACAGAACGAAAAGCGCCTGCTGGGCAAGGTGCGCGATTACCTCACGGAGCACATTGACGGCCTGGAAGGACTCGACTTCTCCCTCGGGCCGGAAGAGTGAAAAACATCGATGGCGGCCCGGGGCCTCAAGTTCCCGGAGTATCCGGCCGATAAGAGGCCGCTATGATCGCCCACCTTGTACGCACCTACCTTCCGCCCCGCATCAGCAAGGAGATCACTTGCATCACCTGCGGTGAGCAGTTCAAGACCGAGACCCACTACGTGGTCTACTGCCTGAAGTGCGGCCAGCCCCTCCAGGTACCGCCCAACCCCTGACCCGCCCCGTCTCCGGCCCGCTTTCAAGCCACAATCTGCTACCCTATAACCCTTGTTCAAGGGCAACCGACTGGTGCGTGCCTGTGTGATCACGTACGGATTTAAGGGTGTGAAGAGATGCAGAACCGTTGGAGCGATGCAGAAGCCGCCGGCTTTGAGGGCGATCTTGGTATTCGCGTATACAGCTCAAGGCTGCTCGGGTCAGACCCGGCCCTGGTGCTTCACGGCGGCGGCAATACCTCGGTAAAGGGGACCGCTACCGATGTGCTCGGAAACGACGTTGAGGTGCTCTACGTCAAGGGCAGTGGCTGGGATCTGGGCACCATCGAGGCCCCCGGCTTCCCCGCAGTGCGTATGGACCACCTACGGGAGTTGCGGCACGTACCGGCCCTGTCCGACGCCGACATGGTCAATACCCAGAAAACCCACATGATGGATGCCGCCTCTCCGAACCCTTCCATCGAAACCCTGCTGCACGCCTTTTTGCCCCACAAGTTCGTCGATCACACCCACGCCGATGCGGTGGTGGCCCTCACCGACATCAGGAACGGCGAGGATGCGGTGCGGGAACTGTACGGCGACAGCATGGCCATCGTGCCTTACGTGCAGCCCGGCTTCGACCTGGCCAGGGTGTGCGCCGATATCTTTGAAAAGGCCACCGACGTGTCCGGCCTGATTCTCATGAAGCACGGCATCTTCACCTTCGCCGATACCGCGAAGACCAGCTACGACCTCATGATCGAGCGGGTGCAGCAGGCGGAGGACTACATCGAGGAGGCCCGCGGCGGGCGCGATATCTTCCCGGTACGGGGCGATATCACGCCCGCCGGGAAGGATATCGACAAAGGCCACCTGATGGCCGTCATGAGTGAGGTTTTGAGCCGTTCGGGCGGGGTTAAGCTGCTCACCCTGGACGATTCGGATGCGGTCATGGGGTTCATCAACAGCACCGAGGCCGCGCGCCTCTCCCAGATCGGTCCCGCCACTCCGGACCATGTCATCCGCACCAAGGCGCTGGCCCTCTACTGGCAGCATCCGGACCTGTCCAGCGTGGATGCCTTCGCGCAAGGCTTCGAGGCCCAGGTGGGGCGCTACACCGCTTCCTACGGCGATTACTTCGATACTCACAATGCGATGTCTCCGGTCGAAAAGGTCAAGCTGGATCCCCATCCCCGGGTGATGCTGATTCCCGGCCTCGGCATGGTCACCAGCGGTGCAAACATCAAAGACTGCAACATCGTGGCGGACATCTACCGTCACACCATCGACGTGTTTCGCATGGCCGAGTCCCACGGTGAGTACGAGGTGCTCACCCCGGAGCAACTGTTCAACATGGAGTACTGGGATCTGGAGCAGGCCAAGCTCAAAAAGGGCGGCACCAAAGCCCCCCTGGCGGGCCGGGTGGCGCTGGTCACCGGAGCCGCTTCCGGCATTGGCCGGGGGGCGGTGCAGGAACTGGTGGCGGCCGGTGCCCACGTGGTCGGACTCGACATCGACGACAGCGGTTTGAAAAGCCTCGCCGACGAGCTTGGCGCGGGCTTCCTGGGGATCAACTGCAACGTTACCGACCGGGCCGCGCTGAAGACGGCCCTGTCTGCCGGGGCGCGCCGCTTTGGCCGTATCGACATCCTGTTCGCCAATGCCGGGACGTTTTCCCGCAGCTGCACCCTCGAAGAGATGGACGAAGACGTATGGAACGGCAGCATGGCCCTCAACCTGTCGGCCCACCTCTGGTCTCTGAACGCCGCGATTCCCTATCTGAAACGCAATAACGGCCGTGCCGACGTGGTGTTGATGGGGTCGAAAAACGTCCCGGCCCCTGGCCCCGGCGCAGCCGCCTACAGCTGCGCCAAGGCCGCCATCACCCAACTCGGGCGGGTGGCGGCACTGGAGCTTGCGGGCGACGGCATCCGGGTAAACACGGTGCATCCGGACGCGGTGTTCGATACCGGCGTATGGACCGATGAGGTGCTGACCGCACGCGCCGCCCACTACGGCATGAGCGTGGACGACTACAAGCGCAAGAACCTGCTCAAAAGCGAGATCACCTCCCGGGACGTGGGGCGCCTGGTGGCGCGCATGTGCGACGACTCGTTCCTGCACACCACGGGGGCCCAGGTGCCGGTGGACGGGGGCAACGAACGGGTAATCTGAAACGCCGGTCGCACCCCGCACGCCTTTCACCCCGTACCCGGACATTTCGGGGCGGCGCGCCCCGGACAGCGGTGATGCACAGGCGGGCAGAGCGGGTGGGGTGTGTGGTCCGGCGGGGGAGACAAATTTCCGCGCCGGGTGATTTCCCGGCTCGCGTGTTACCGTTGTTCGGGGCATGCCGCGTTGACTCGTTTTGCCTCCCTTGCTAGCATGCCGAGGCCCGAACAGACCCTGAAAATGTCCGGACCTGGGAGGTGTGCGATGCCGAGGGCGTTCCGCGCGGTGGAGACCGCTTCGTCGATGGTGCTGACACCTCCGTCGTGGGCAGGTTCCATTGGGTTTGTATCCCCTGTGGATGGGGATGAAACGGGCGATACCGTGACCGTCGAGGTTGACGTCGGTCGGGGCGGGGAGGTGGTTCACTACCACCTGTATGTGGACGGCCAATTTGTTCGGGTGGTCACGGCCTCCCGCACCACCGTGACGCTCACGCCCGGCCCTCATACACTCAAGGCGTGGGGCGCCAACGCCGCATATCGGCTGCTGGATGTGAGTGACGAGATTGAGATCACGGTCCACTAGGCCCATATCGAGGTAACAAGCAGGGGGCGGCAGCCTTTCGCCTCAGGCGGGACGCTCACACGAAAACGGACGGCATGCGGTTCAGCCTCACCAAAAAAATATTCGGCGGCTATCTGGTCCTGATCTCGCTGCTTTTGGCCATTGCCGGTTACGGCGGCGTCACCCTGTACCAGCTTACCGGCGAATACCTCTATCTGGTGGAAACCGGGGTGCCGGTGCAGCGCGATCTATACGCCCTGGAAGAGTTGTTTCGGCTGCAGACCGGAAACGAGCAGAAGTTTTACGTGGTCGGCAGCCCCGACATTGCCGAACGGTTCCGGGCGCAGGACACCGAATTCGAGCAACTGGCGGCCGTTCTTATCAGCCAGGTACCGACCCCGGCCGAGCGCGATGCCGTGGTGCGGGTGCTGGCCCTGCACCAGAGCTATTCCAGCGCGGTCATGGCCAACATGGCCGATTGGGAAGCGGGCGGGGACGGACCACCCGAGGTTGGCCCCGGCTACGACACCGCGCCGCTGATCGAGGATATGGCGGTGGGCCTGAAGGCCCTCTCCCGGATCGTTCGGGAAACCAGAAAGGCGCACCTGGCGGATACCCAGGAACGAGGGGAACGGGCTGCCGGGACCACCCTGGTGCTGGCGCTCCTGGCGGTGGCCGGGGGGCTTGCCGCCGCCCTTGGACTGTCGTTTTTTTTGACCCGTCCGGTGTGGCGTCTCAAGGCCGCTACCGAACAGGTGGCGTTGGGTATTTTCGACCGCAAGGTGCCGGTGGAGTCCAACGACGAGATTGGAGACCTGGCCGCGGCATTCAATCGTATGGCGGCAAAGCTTGAGGGGCTGGACGAGGTGCGTGACGAGTTCATCACCTACGTGTCCCACGAGCTCAAGACACCGCTCACCTCACTCAAGGAGGCGACCAGTCTCCTTCAGGATGGCATTGCGGGCCGCATCACATCCCGCCAGCACCAGTTGCTCGGCATCATTCAGGAGGACTGCAGCAAGATCGAGCGGCTGATCAGCGAGATGCTCGACCTCTCCAAGATGGAGGCGGGCATGATGCCGTTCGTCAAGGAGCGGTGTGCGTTCGGGGGCATTGTGCTGGCGGCGGTGGAGGAGATGGAGCCGGTGGCCCACAATCGCAAGATCCACATTGAAGCGGAAGGACCGGCGGTCGATGTGGTGGTGGATTGCTCGCGCATCCGGCAGGTCATTACCAACCTGATCTCCAATGCCATCAAGTTTTCGCCGGAGCGGGCCCATGTCACCGTTTCGTGGGAACTGTCGGGAACGGACGTGCATTGTCGGGTGGCGGACCAGGGGCCGGGCATTCCGGAGTTGGCGCGGGGCCGCATCTTCGAAAAATTTCATCAACTGGCGCCGTCGGAACTGTCCGGATTGCGCGGCTCGGGGCTGGGGCTTCCCATCGCCCGCCGTATCGTGACCTCCCACGCCGGGCAGATATGGGTGGAGTGCCCCGAAGGGGAGGGCAGCGTGTTCCACTTTACCCTCCCCCGTGCGCCGATTCTCAAAAAGGCGCCGCAACCGGCGGCGCCGGTTAAGAAAAAACCGGCGGCCCCTGTGCTGCCATCCGCATAGAGACAGGAACAAAGAGCCTTGGCGAAACACCACATTCTGCTGGTCGATGACGACCCCAACATTCTGACCACCGTCGGCATGCGTCTGGAGGCGTTCGGTTACGACGTGTCCACCGCCGCCGACGGCCAGGCCGCCATCGATGCCGTGGCCGTGCGGGTTCCCGCGCTGGTATTGCTGGACCTCAGAATGCCCAAAATGGACGGCCTGGAGGTGCTGGAGGTGATCCGGGAGCGCCACCCGGATACCGAGGTTATCCTGCTCACCGCCCAGGGCAGCGTCGAGACCGTCGTGGCCGCAATCAAGGCGGGTGCCTACGACTATCTGGAAAAGCCGATCGATTCCAACCGGCTGCGCATCCTGTTGCAAAAGGCGCTGGCCAGCCGGAGCTACAAAAAGCAGGTGGGGGAGCTGCGCGACACCTTGAAGGAACTGGGCCGGTTTGGCCACCTGATCGGGCAAAGCGAGCCGATGGGAGCCCTTTACGAACTGATCGAGCAGGTCGCAAACACCACCGCCACGGTGCTCATCACCGGCGAATCCGGCACCGGCAAGGAGCTTATTGCGCACACCATTCACGACATGTCGGACCGGGCCGACGGGCCGTTTGTGCCGATCAACTGCTCGGCGATTATGACCACCCTGTGGGAGAGTGAAACCTTCGGCTACGAAAAAGGCGCGTTCACCGGTGCCGCCCGCCGGCACAGAGGCTTTATCGAGCAGGCCAACGGCGGCACCCTGTTCCTCGACGAGGTCGGCGAAATGGGGGTGGAGGCCCAGGCCAAATTCCTCCGTGTATTGGAGAATCACCGGATCAAGCGGGTCGGGGGGGTGGAGGAATTCGACGTGGATATCCGCGTGCTGGCCGCCAGCAACCGCGACCTGGAGCAGGCCGTCGCCGACGGCGACTTTCGGGAGGATCTGTACTACCGGCTCAACGTCTTTACCCTGCACGCACCGCCCTTGAGAGAACGCCCTTCCGATATTCCGTTGCTGGCGCGGGCCTTCGCCGCCCAATTTAGTGAGATGTACGGCAAGGAGTCGGGGGAGGTGTCGGACAGCGCCATGGCGCTGCTAAAGGACCATGATTGGCCGGGCAACGTGCGGGAATTGCGCAACGTCATGGAGCGCGCCACCATCCTGTCCGCCGACCCGATGCTGGTGGCCGCACCGGCCAGACAGACGTCAACCGACGCCGCGACACCCGCGGGCTTCGGCCGCGGCATGACCATCGGCGAAATGGAAAAGGCCCTGATTCTGGAAACCCTGGACAAGGCCGGTGGCAACAAGACCCAGGCGGCGCGGGAGCTTGGAATCAGCCTGAAGACCTTACACAACAAGCTGGGCCGCTACCGGGAAGAAGATGACCAGGAGGAAATGGAACAGTCAGCCGGGTGACGCGCGGGGGGAAAGCCCGAGAGTGGATGGTGATGCCCCGCTTCCGGAGTTGCAATGCTGCGGGGAACGGCAGCCGATGGCCTCACCGGGCCGGGCCGCCCCCCCGATTTGATACGGGTGGGACGCAGGTGCTGCTTGATTTGGACGCGGACGCCTGAAGCGCCCTGCGGAGTCAGGTGTAGGCGGCGAAGGGGATCGAAAACAGCACCACGACGACGCCGACCCGGATCAACCAGCCGATGTTGGTAGTTATGGTGTTTTCCTGCAAACGTTTTCACGGTCTTACCTATTCTCAATGTTCGCCTGTGTGCAGGCACTTTATACGGGAGGCGCCCCCCGACTGCCAGGCTACTTACATGAGCAAGGCGGGTGCCAAACCCACCTGTAAACTCATAATCCCTATAAACCCTTGTCGGCGGCGGCTCTCCGTAACCTGACCCCTGGACCGGAAAAATCCTTGGATGGAGGCGGTTTGCGTCGTTTTTACACGCTACCCGGAAAAATCTACGCATTTACCGTTCCCCGGAGCGAGATTGCCTCACCCCCTGTCCGGACCCTATGCTTGACAGGTAACCAGACCTTTTAGCGACGGGAGTCCTCCACGGTGAGCAGCCAGTACGTTTTCAGCCTTCACCGCCTGACCAAGGTGGTCCCCCCAAAACGGGAAATTCTCAAGGATATTACCCTGGCGTTCCTGCCGGGCGCCAAGATCGGCATTCTGGGCCTGAACGGCGCCGGCAAGTCGAGCCTGCTCAAAATCATGGCCGGGGAGGACACCGATTTTCTGGGGGAGGCCAAACCGGCCCCCAATCTGCGCATCGGCTACCTGCCCCAGGAGCCTGCCCTGAACCCGGACAAGGACGTGCGGGGCAACGTGGATGAAGGGGTGGCCGATACCCGCGAACTGCTCGATCGGTTCAACGAGATCAGCCTGAAATTCGCCGAACCGATGGACGACGATGCGATGGATGCATTGCTAGCCGAGCAGGGGGAGTTGCAGGACGCCATCGACGCCGCCGACGCCTGGGACCTGGACAGAAAGCTCGAAGTGGCGGCGGATGCCCTCAGGCTGCCGCCGTGGGATGCGGACGTCGCCAGGCTGTCCGGCGGGGAGCGCCGCCGGGTGGCCCTGTGCAAGCTGCTTTTATCCGCACCGGACATGCTGCTGCTGGATGAGCCCACCAACCACCTGGACGCGGAGTCGGTGAGCTGGCTGGAACGCTTCTTATGTGAATACCCGGGCACCGTGGTGGCCATTACCCATGACCGTTACTTCCTCGACAACGCCGCCGGATGGATTCTGGAACTGGACCGGGGCAAGGGCATTCCGTGGGAGGGCAACTACTCGTCGTGGCTGGAACAGAAAACGGAACGGCTCAAATTCGAGGAGAAGCAGGAGAGCGCCCGCCAGCGTGCCCTCAATCACGAGCTGGAGTGGGCCAGAAAAGGCGCTCGGGGCCGCCATGCCAAAGGCAAGGCACGGCTCAAAAAGTTTGAGGAATTGAGCAGTCAGGAACTCAAAAAGCGGCAGGAAACCCTGGACATATTCATTCCACCGGGACCGCGCCTGGGAGATCTGGTGATCGAGGCCAAGGGCCTTGGAAAGGGTTTTGGTGAGCGCGGCCTGATCGATGATTTGAGCTTCCGGGTGCCGAGCGGCGCCGTGGTCGGCATCATCGGCCCCAACGGGGCCGGTAAAACCACCCTGTTCCGGATGATCGCGGGCAGCGAAAAGCCGGACCGCGGCAGCCTCAATATCGGCGAATCCGTACAACTGGCCAGCGTGGAGCAGATGCGCGACTCCCTGGATGGCAAAAAGACCGTCTGGGATGAGATTTCCGGCGGCCGCGACATCATGACCATCGGCAAGCTGGAGATCCCGTCCCGGGCCTATGTGGGCCGCTTCAACTTCAAGGGCTCGGATCAGCAGAAGCGGGTCTCCGAGTTGTCCGGCGGCGAGAGAAACCGGGTGCACCTGGCCAAGCTGCTGGCCAGCGGCGGCAATGTGCTGCTGCTGGATGAGCCCACCAACGACCTGGACGTGGAGACCATCCGTGCCCTGGAAGAGGCGCTGCTGGACTTCACCGGCAGCATCATGGTCATCAGCCACGACCGCTGGTTTCTGGACCGGGTGGCCACCCACATGCTGGTGTTCGAGGGAGACGGCGAGGTGCGCTGGTTCGAGGGCAATTACAGCGACTACGAAGCCGACAAGCGGGAACGCCTGGGGGATGCGGCGGACACGCCCCATCGGATCAAGTACAAACGGCTGGCGGTCTGACCCGGTATCCGTCGCTGATGCACCGATCCCTTGTACGCGGAGCGGCAAACGGCATATACTCCGGCGGCTCGAGGTTTTTTGTATGCGCCACCCCCTGACCGGGACGGCGCGCAGAATAGGGAACAGACGTGGCGAAGGAAGAATCCATTGAGGTCGAGGGAACGGTCATAGAGACCCTGCCCAACGCCTTCTTCAAGGTCGAACTCGACGATAGTGGGCACGTTGTGCTGGCCCACATTTCCGGCAAAATGCGGAAGCACTACATCCGTATCCTCCCGGGCGACCGGGTCACCATGGAGTTGAGCCCCTACGACCTCACCCGCGGCCGCATTACCTACCGCGAGCGGTAGGCCTCCGAACCCCCCCCCATATTTTTGCCGCAAAACAGCCCCGGACAACGGCTCCGGAGCCTCGCCCCGATCTGTCCGCAAACTCAAGCGCAGCCCGGTTTTCACCGATAAAGGAGGACACAGAACCTCTTTTTCGTGATCTTTCTCCGGGAACGCGCCGATGGAACAACACCAGACACTCAAACTGATCCTTCGCACCGACGAGCTGCCGACGCTGCCCACGGTCGTTCACCAGATCCTGGGTGTCACCGGCGACCCATCATCCTCCACCCGCCAGTTGACCGAACTGATCGAGCGCGACCCGTCCCTGTCGGCGAACCTGCTCAAGCTGGTCAATTCCGCCTATTTTGGTTTTTCCCGCACCATCAGCCAGGTGCATGATGCCGCCGTGCTGGTGGGTTACAGCACGATCCGCACCCTGGCACTGTCCACCAGTGTGATTTCGGCCTTCGACACCGGCCAGGGACTGGATGCCAGGGCTTTCTGGGAGCACTCCATCTCCACCGCTATCGCCGCCGGGACCGTTGCCCGCACCCTGGGGCACGAGCAGAACGACCTGGCGTTCATGGCGGGGCTTTTACACGACATCGGCGTGCTTATTTTCGCCCTCCGGTTCCCGGATGCGCCCGAAGGGCTGTACGACGGAGATCTCCATGACCTGCTGACGCGGGAGGAGGCCGTATTCGGCATGAATCACGCCGTGGCGGGCGGATTTGTGGCGCGTCACTGGAAGTTTGAACCGGAGCTGACCCGCGCCATTGAAGAACATCATCTGCCCTCTGGCGCCGCGCCGGAATCCGTGGGAAGCCTGGCGCGTCTGGTGCGGTTGGCGGAGTGGCTGGCCTCGGACCGTTACCCCCTGGATGGGCCGGGGGTTGGGACGGATGACGATATGAGCGCCGTGGCGGATTCCCTCGGGTACGACATGGATGCCCTGGTCGGGCTTGGCCCGGTCCTGGAGCGGGAGTACCGCACGGTGGATGCGTTGATGGCGGTGGACACGCAGGGCCCGTGAGAGCAAAGACCACATTGAACGAAAGCGGGACCCTCCAGTTCGCGCTGAGCCATTCGGCTTCCGAACTTCGGCGTAAGGTCGGGGAGTTGTCCCTGATTCGCGAGCTCTCGGAGTGCGCCGGGCATATCGAGAACCGGGAAGCCCTCGCCACCCGTGTCACCAATGTGGTGCAGGGTGCGCTTCAGGTGGAGTCCTCGGCGTTGTTCGGCCGGGACAGTCAGGGGTGGCACTGCCTGGGCGGATGCGCCCTGAGTGACAACGGCCCCGATCCGCGGGGCGCCGACCCGAAACTGCTTGACCAGGCTGAGAACACGCCGTCCGGCCTCGCCTTCAATGACCTCCGGAACACGAAAAAAGAGCGCGCCCAGGCCGCTCTGGCCTTGCGGCAGGGGGACAAGGTGGTTGGCATGCTGGTGCTGACCGACGCCGACATCAACGACATCGTCGCGAGCCACCAGGAACTGCTCGCCATTGTTTCCTCCCAGGTCGGGACGTTGCTGGCCGCAGCCTGGGCTTTCGAGCAGTTGGTGGCCTCCAACCAAAACCTGGAAACCACCCTGAGCCACCGTACCCAGGCCCTCAAGGAGGCCCAGGAGCGTTTACACCAGCAGGAGAAACTGGCGTCTCTGGGACAGTTGGTCACCGGCGTCAGTCACGAATTCAACAACCGTCTGGTGCCGATTCTGGCCTATTCCCAGCTGATCGTCGGCATGGAACTGCCGCAGTCGGCGGCCAAGGCGGCGCGGGCCATCGAGAAGGCGGCGCGGGGCAGTCAGCGCATCGTTGACGACCTGTTGTCGTTTGCGTCCCCCACCCAGCCGTCCAGGGACGCCGCCGACCTCACGCAACTGCTGGAAGAGGTTAAAAATGGCTTTGTTGCCGCCGGGAGCGGGGACGCGATCCGCATTCAGGTGGAACCGGGAGTGCAAGCGGTTGAGGTGGATGGCAGGCAAATCGTGCAGGTGTTCCACAACCTGATCAAGAACGCCTTGCAGGCCATTGAGGAGGTTGAGCACGGGCATGTGCTGATCACCGCCAGACCGTCAGGGCGTGAGACCGTGGTGGTGGTGGAGGACAACGGCTCCGGTATCCCGGACGCCGTGCTCGGACGGATTTTCGAGCCGTTTTTCACCACCAAGGAGGTGGGGCAGGGCACCGGCCTGGGGCTTTCCCTCTCCTACGGCCTGGTGCAGGCCAACGGCGGCACGATTCACGTGGAGAGCCGTAACGGCATCGGCACCCGGTTTACGGTGCGTTTGCCGAGCCGGGATCAATCCACCCTCGAAAATCCCCGGTTAAAATTAATGAAACAAGCGAGGTTAATCAATTTAACTCACTAATTAATAAGGCTATTCTTATTGTTTCATCTGAGCCAGAAGACCCTGAACCGCTGGCCCAGGCGCTGGGTCCACGCTACGACGTCCATACCGTTGATAGCGGTGTGGACGCCCGCAACATGCTGGCCCGGCAGACCTTTGACGTGGTGCTGCTGGACTTGAACACCCACGAGGACGCGGCCCTGTACGAGTGGGTTCGCAGCAGTTCCCCCAACGCCGCAAGCAATGTGGTTCTGCTGACCGCGGGCCCGGAAAACCCTGAAACGCACGATCTGGTCGAAACCCACCCCGCAACCCAGGTGGTGACCTCAAAAGACCTGGAAGGGCTATCTGAGGCGATTCGTAAAACCGGGGAGTCCCACGCCCCGGACTAAAGGGGGTCTGGCCAAAAGGTGCCCCCGAGCGGCGCCTTACCCAAACAAACATGTCGCCCGCGCACAAACAGCCTGCGGAAAACAACTTAACCAACTGATTAAAAAGGAAAGATATAGACTGCTCTCACACCATTACCTATATCTCGTATTTAACATAATATATATTATCGGAAGTTATTGAGGGGTGTTCGGCAAGGGTATGGGACTACCCCTCTTCCGTCTATGGGTGGTTTTTAAGAAAGCGCTCTCACGGCCTCTTCAGGGCGTTTTTACACATCCCCGAAGGTTTGATGGTCCGATCCGCCGGATTGGTATCTTAAATCGTCCCCTGGGCCGCGCCACTCATGATCACCGGGATACGCCGGTTGCCGAACGCATGGTCGAAGTGGGTAAAGCGTCCGGAGATCATCCCGCCGCAATGTTCACAGTGGCCCGTGTCGCTGACGTGATAATCGAGAATCTCGTACCAGTCCCGCACGATCACCGGCTTGCCGCAGTCAGGGCAGCGGGTGGTTCCCCCCTCCTGATCGTGAACATTGCCGGTATAGACGTAGCGCAGCCCTTCCGCCAAGGCGATATTCCGCGCCCGGCGCAAGGTGTCCGGCGGTGTCGGCGGCACGTTCAGCATGCGGTAGTCCGGGTGAAATGCGGTGAAGTGCAGGGGTACGTCCTCACCAAGCTCCCGCGCCACCCACCGGCTCAGGGATGTAATCTCCTCGTCCGAGTCATTTTCTCCCGGGATGAGCAGTGTGGTCAGTTCCAGCCAGACCCGGGTCTCGTGGCGGATATAGCGCAGGGTATCCAATATCGGATCCAGGTGCGCGGCGCACAGCTTATGGTAGAAATCCTCGGTAAATCCCTTCAGGTCCACATTGACGGCGTCCATTTTGGCGAAAAAATCCCGGCGGGCCGCAGGATGAATGTATCCGGCGGTGACCGCGACGGTCTGCACCCCCGCTTCGCGGCAGGCATCGGCCACGTCCATGGCGTACTCGATAAAGATCACCGGGTCGTTGTAGGTAAACGCCACGCTGTGGCAGTCGATGGAGGCCGCGGTGCTTGCAATTTTCTCGGGGGACGCGGCATCGGCCAGCCGGTCAAAATCCCTGGATTTGCTGATGTCCCAGTTCTGGCAGAAGCGGCAGGCCAGATTGCAGCCGGCGGTGCCGAAGGAGAAAACCCGGCTGCCGGGAAAAAAGTGGTTGAGCGGTTTCTTCTCGATGGGGTCCACGCAGAACCCGGAGGAACGGCCGTAGGTGGTGAGGTGCATCTCGTCCCCGACCCGCTGGCGCACAAAGCAGGCGCCCCGCTGCCCGTCTTTCAGAAGGCAGTCGCGGGGGCACAGGTCGCAGGCGATGCGACCGTCCTCCCGCATGTGCCAGTAACGGGCTGAATAAGATGCCGGGGCGATCACGACAAAGCCCCATCACACGTAACCACCCCGGCAGGTACACGGTGTTTGACCACCGTGTACACTTCCAGGCGGATGTTGGCCGACCAAAAATCGGCCGGCAGCCCCGCCTTTTGTTTAAGCCCCCGCAAAAACGACCGGGCATCCGGATAGTGGACCCACACCTGGGGTAGAAACGTGCCCATGCGCTCGCCGAGGCGCAACACCACACCATGTACTCCGGGACGCAAGCGGGCGGCGGCATCCGCCTCATTATCAAACGTCAGGGGGGTCGGCTGTGAAAGTTCTGAGACTTCAATGTTGAGCCGGTCAAAGTCCGCGGGTGCGAGTGGCGGGAAACGCGGATCCCTGAACGCCGCGTGAACGGCGTTGGCGGCCACGTCCTCGGCCAGGGGGCGGTAAGCGTTGATGGTGCCGATACAGCCCGTAAGCTCCCCGTCAAGCCGCAGGGTGACGAAGGTTGCGCCCTGTGCATCCAGCCACGGCACGCCGCTCGGCACGACAGAGCCCTCCCCCCACCCCAGTTCACGCGCGATGGCGTTGCGGGCGATATCAAGGAGTACGTCTCCCCGCTTGTCCTGTTCATTGATGCCCGCGTACGTCCTCATCGCCCCTACCCTTCAAGCGTCCGGGTAAATACAAATGCGCCATATCCCACCACCCGCTCGCGGTCGCCCTCGGTGTCGCCGGAATTGCGCAGATCCACCAGGCGCGCCGTAAGGCCCTTGCGGCGTGCGACTTCGAGCAGCCCGGAAAGCGGTGCCGCGCCACAGGCACGGTTGTGATCCAGGTCTTCGTGGCGAAGGGTCAGCACCAACTCGGCGGTACGGGTGTCCACTGCCTGCGCCGCCTCATAAGTCAGGTAGTGGGACAGGTCCGAAGAGACCACCACCAGAGTCTCGTCACCACCCCATACCACTTCCAGCACTTCGGCCACCTCCTTGGCGGAGGTGTCTCCCACTGCCAGAGGCACCAGGGAAAATTCACCCAGCACCTCCTGTAAAAACGGCAACTGCACCTCAATAGAGTGTTCCCAGGCGTGCGCCGAATTACTGACCATCACCTGGTGCAACGGTGTCAGGGTCGCCATTGCCGTTGTGTCGAGGGGAATGTTGCCGAGGGGGGTGGCAAACGCGCCGCAATCCGGCACCGCAAGACCCGCCACCGGCACCCGGTGGGTCGGTCCCAGAAGCACCACGCGCCGCACCCCTTCCCGTCCGGAAAGGAGGCGGTAGGCACTGGCGGCGACCGGGCCGGAATACATGAAACCCGCGTGCGGGACGACCAGGGCCTTGATGGATGCCTTGTCTTTCGGGGTGGAGGGTTTCGCGGCGTCCAGGAACGAGTGGACATCACGCCGCAGGGCATTCCCATCCGCCGGATAAAAAACGCCTGCTACGGCTGCTGGACGGGTTTTAACCATGACCCTTCCTCCATCCGTCCCCCCCCAGGGGCCTCTGTTTCAAACATAGCGCGCACGGGGCCGCATTTCACTGTCGGATGAGGGAAAAAGTTTAAAAAGGCACCCCCCCTTCCCCATAGGGGGTGACTCAGGCAGGGGGAGGAAAAAGCGGGTCGATACCGTCCGGCGAATGCACGGCGTGGTCCACCCCGGCAGCCTGGAGCGCCTCCGGGCCATCCGTGCCCCAGGCCACTCCGGCCACCGCCACCCCGGCGGCGCGGGCGGTTTGAATATCGATCCGGGTGTCGCCCACGTACAGGGCCTCCCCCGCTGCCACATCGAGGGTCTGGACAGCGGTTAAGAGACCCTCCGGATCGGGTTTCATACGGGCGACGTCGTCGGAACCCAGCACCACCCGGAAATGTTGCCGCACCCCAAGGGCGTTTAAAATGCGCTCGGTGTGGCGCCGGCGCTTGCTGGTGACCACACCGAGGGGCACTTCGGCCGCCGCGAGCCGGGTCAACAGTTCCCCCATGCCGGGATAGAGCACGGTTTGTTCGGCACAGATGCCGTCATAGTGTTTGCCGATGGTGTCCACCAACAGGCGGCGCTCCTCCAAAGTGCGTTCCGGAAAAATTGCCTCCAGCTTGTAGCCGATGTGGCTTACGATTACCTCCGGCGGCACCGGTTCCCAGCCCAGTTCGGAAATAGCCGCCTGGGTGCTGGCAACGATCGGTCCCGTGGAATCAATGAGGGTGCCGTCCAGATCAAAGACGGCGGCGCGGTATGTGGATAACGGTGCGTGCATCGCTTATTCTTAGCCGCCTTTCATCTGATCCTTTTTCATTCGACCCATGCTGAATTACCCGAACATCGATCCAGTCCTGCTCCACCTGGGGCCCATCAAGATCCGCTGGTACGGCACCATGTACCTGCTGGGCTTCGTGATTGGCTACCTGCTCACGATCAAGCAATCCCGGGAAGGATTATTGAAAGCCACCGCCGATCAGATCGGCGGCCTCACCACGGCGCTGATTCTCGGGGTGATCCTGGGCGGCAGGCTGGGGTATGTGCTGTTTTATGATTTTAGCGCGTACCTGAGCCACCCCGCCGATATTTTAGCCATCTGGAAGGGCGGTATGTCGTTTCACGGCGGCTTGATCGGCTCCCTGATCGCCGGGGCCATATTCTGCCGCCGGCAAGGGTTGTCTTATCTGGGCACCGCTGACCGGGTGGCGGTGGTGGTTCCGGTGGGTCTGGGTCTGGGGCGCATCGCCAACTTCATCAACGTGGAGCTTTACGGCCGGGTCAGCGATGTGCCGTGGGCCATGGTGTTTCCCGGAGGCGGTCCCCTGCCGCGCCACCCGTCGCAGCTTTACGAGGCGTTTTTCGAGGGCGTGGTGCTGTTCACCGTGCTGTGGCTGTTGCGCAAGCGGCTGTCCCGTCCGGGGCAACTTTTGGGGCTGTTCATGCTGCTGTACGCGGTGTTCCGCATGTTCGGCGAGTTGTTCCGCCAGCCGGACGCCCACATCGGGTTTTTGTTATTCGGGACCACCATGGGCCAGTGGCTGTCGTTTGTGATGCTGGCTGCGGGGATATGGCTGCTTGCGACGGCAAGGCGGCGGACGCCGGAGGGCGACGGGGGCTGACGGCGTAGTATTTACCTGGGCGGATACCCTGCCCTTGTCCGGTTGTGCGCACACACCAGGGGTTACCAGCCATGCGCATTACCCCCGTACGGGGCGCGCCTAGTCGACTGCCGGGCCGCCGTAGCCGAAGTTGTAGCCTCCATCCACCACCAGGTTCTCTCCGGTCACGAAACCGGCCAGGTCGGAAACGAAAAACGCCACCGCGCGGGCGATGTCCTCCGGCTCCGCCAGCCGCCGTAGTGGCGTTTGAGCGGCCAGCGACTCGCGCACGTGGGCGGGGGCGTGGGGGGTGTTTTCGGTCAGGGTGAAGCCGGGGCTGACCATGTTGACCGAGATACCCAACTCCCCCACCTCGTTGGCCAGATCCCTGGCAAAGCCGGTGAGCGCTCCCACTGCCGCGGTGTAGGCGTTATAGCCCACCACCGGACGGTCCAGAAGGGCATTGAGCAAAAAGACGATGCGCCCTTCCCGGCGCAGCACCATCTCGTCCAGTACCGCCTGACAGCAGTTGAAGCCCCCCTTGAGGGCGACGTTGAGCTGTACTTCGTAGTCGTCCCAGTTGCGTTGCAGGAACGGCTGGCGCTCGATTATGGCGTGGGCGTTGTGAACCAGCGCATCCACCCGGCCGTGGCGCTTCAGGGTATCGCTCACCATGGCGTCCACCGAGTGACGGGACACCACGTCCACGGAGTACGGATCGCCCAGCCCCTTGAGGGGCTCAAGCTCGGTCATGAGGCGGTCGATCACCTCGATGTTCTTGTAGTAGCCGAGCACCACCGTGGCGCCGGCGTCCACCAGTTGCCGGGCCACCGCCTCCCCCACCGGGGTGCTGGCGCCGGTAAGGATGATTACGCGGTCGGTCAGATCGATCATTCCCTCTCCCACATTACGGACACAAAAGCTGCCCGATTACAGCATGTAAGCTGAACATTGACAAATTTTTAGCGGTCCGGGCCGTTCGCTTCGGGCGGTGCAAAACCGCGCCGCATGGTGTTCTCGGTGACCGTCACGGGCAGCATGAACTGCTTCAGGTAGTCCGGTCCTCCGGTTTTTGACCCCACCCCGGAGTGGCGGAACCCGCCGAACGGCTGACGCCCTACCAGGGCCCCGGTGATGCCCCGGTTGATGTACAGGTTACCCACCACCATACCCTCCCGGGCGGTGCGGATGGCGGCGGGGCTTCGGGAGAACAGGCCGCCGGTGAGGGCGAAGTCGCTGTCGGTGGCCATCTCGATGGCGTGGTGCAGGTCGCGGGCGATGAGCACCGCCAGCACCGGCCCGAACACCTCCTCCCGCGCCAGCCGGTGTTCCGGCCGGATGCCGGTGAAGATCGCGGGTCCCACGTAGCCTTTTGGCACGTTATCCACGATGAGCGCCGCACCGCCTTCCTGTTTGCCGATGTCGATATAGCGCCTCACCTTGTCGCAGGCGGCCTGGTCGATCATCGGCCCGATGCGGTTCGCCGGGTTCCGGGGCGGTCCGACCGGCAGCGCCCGCACCGCCTCCACCAGCCGTTCCACCAGGGCGTCGTGGACCGCGGCATGCACGATGACCCGGGAGCACGCCGAGCACCTCTGCCCCTGATAGCCGAAGGCCGACCTCAATATCTCCGGCACCGCCTCGTCCAGATCGGCGGTCTCGTCCACAATCACCGCGTTCTTGCCGCCCATCTCGGCGATCACCCGCTTCACCGTCCGCGCGCCGGGGCGTATCCTGGCCGCCGCCTCGTTGATGGCGAGCCCCACCTCCCGTGAGCCGGTAAAGGCGATGAGCGGCACCTCCGGGTGGTCCACCAGCTCCTGCCCCACCGCAGGGCCCATGCCGGGCACAAGTTGCAATACCCCGTCCGGCACCCCCGCCTGCCGCAGGATGTTGGCCAGACGGGCGCCACACACCGGGGCGCGCTCACTGGGCTTGAACACCACCGTGTTGCCGGTCACAAGGGCGGCCGCCAGCATGCCGCTGGGGATGGCGAAGGGAAAGTTCCACGGCGGCAACACCGCCGTCACCCCGCATGGCCGGTAGCCCATGCGGTTGTCCTCCCCCGGATAGCGGCCCAGAGGAACGGGTTCGGAGAGCGCCAGCATGCGGTTGGCGTAGTAGCTCAGAAAATCGATGGATTCGGACACGTCGGCGGCGGCCTCGCGCCACCCCTTGCCCACCTCGAACAGGATCAGGGCGGCCAGGTCGTGACGTTCCCGCGTCATGATCTCCGCCGCCCGCCGCAACATGTCGGCGCGCTCCGTGGCGGGGGTTTTCGCCCATGCCGGAAAGGCTGAAACGGCTCCCGCCACGGCCTGTTCCGCCAGCGCCGCATCCCCTTCCGCCACCTCCCCGATCCGCTGATCGGGCTGCGCGGGGTTGAATGATTCGATCCAGCGCCCGGTCGTCACCTCCCGGCCATCCACCACCGCCGGGTGGCGGTCGCCCAGCCCCTGCTCCACCCGCTCGAGTGCCTCGCCAAAGGCGGTCCGCACATCGGCATCGGTGAAATCGCTGTCCGGTACGTTGACGAATTCCCGGGTGGGGGGCGGCGCGGTTTCCGGCTCCGGTGCGGGAACGGGGACGGCCAGCAGTTCATCCGGCGCCTCCCCGTCCCCGTACATGCGGCGCAGCATGGAGGTGTTGGCGGTGTTCTCCAGCAGACGCCGCACCAGATAGGCCATGCCCGGCAAAAACGCCCCAACCGGGCAATAGGCCCGCACCCGGTGGCCCTCGGCGATGAGCGCCCGCCGGAGCGGTTCCGCCATGCCGTAGATCACCTGAAACTCATACGCGCTTTTGGGAATGCCCAGTTCTTCCGCCACCTGGATCGCGTGGGCGATGCTGCGCAGGTTGTGACCGGCGATGGCGGGCCGCACCAGATGGCGTTTTTCCAACAGGGTGCGGGTCATGGACTCGAAGGTCAGATCGGTTTGGGCCTTGTCTTGCCACACCGGCACCGGCCACCCGGCCTGCCGGTGGGTGATCACCTCCTGGTCCCAGTAAGCGCCCTTGACCAGCCGAACGGTCACCGGCCGCCCCCGTTCGCGCACCCAGGACAGAAGTTGTGAAAGGTCGTCCGGCCCACTCTGAAGATAGGCCTGCAACACCACGCCACAGGCGGGGCCGTCGGAAAACTCGGGCTCCTCCAGAAGACCGCAAAAAGCCGCCAGCGTGATCGCCTTGAGGGTGTGGTGCTCCATGTCCAGGTGGACGTGGGCGGAAGTCTCCAGCGCCATCTGAAAAATGGGTCGCAAGGCATTTTTAGCCCGTTTCACGCTGACGTCGAACGCCACCGGGTCGAGCAGCGGATCGAGGGCCGACAGCTTGACCGACACGTTGACCTTCGGCACCGGCGTGTCCGGTGCATCCGCAAACGGCGGTGGCGCAGACCAGTGGGCGGACGCCGCGCCGAGGGCGTCGAACAGGGCCAGATAGTGCGCCCGGTAGCCGTCCGCCTCGGCGTGGCTGACGGTAACCTCCCCAAGCAGGTCGACGCTGATGGCACAACCTTCCTTCGCCAGCCGGTTCAGGGCCGGGATCGCCTGCTCGACGGTTTCCCCGGCGATGAACTGGCGCGCAAGGCCGGCCACCTGATGGCGCAGCACCTTGGTGGCGACCGAGCGGAACAGGCCGCCCCGGGTCAGGGTTTTCATGCCCCAGCCGAAGGCCTTGGCGGCGGCCTCCCCGGTATCTTCAAAATATTCCCGCGCCAGGGTCATGGCGCGGGCGTCGTCGGGCACCGCCGGCAGCACGTCCACAAAGCGGAACAGGGCCACCCGGAAGGCCTCGTTTTCCATGGCGCGGCGGATGATGCGGCCCTTCCACTCGCTGACGGAGAACAGGCCGGGGGTGGTATCGCCGGCCCGCGCCTGGAGGGCCGCCCCGATCTGCTCAATCCGTGTCTGTGCTTCGGGTCCGGTCAATGGATACCACCTCGTTTCAGAAGTCCCAGACCAGCCGGTTCGTCAGGGTGGTGTCCATCTCCTTCACCCCGACCGGAGGCGCGCCGTCGTAACGCACCGACAGACTTATTTTAAAACCCAGGCGCTCCGCCACGCCCAATCTGGCGGAAAACTCCTCCAGCACGCGCATATCGTCCACCTCGTCGATACGTGGTTGCAGGTAGACGGTGTTGGTGAGGGAGAGCCGCTCCGCCGTATCGGCACGCACCGCCAGATAGGCGCTCATGCGGTGGGCGTATTCCAGGTCGTCGTCCGGGCCGCCCGGCGGCACGTTGAGGACCTCCCGCTCCAGCATGTAGGCAATGCCCAGATGCATGTCCCAGACCTCCCGCTGCACCAGCGTAAAGCGCGGCCCGGCCCCCACCAGGGTGCGGGCGGAGAGCTTTGAGAACTTGTCGTAACCGTGCTGGGTAAACAGCTCCCCGGCCAGACGCGGTTTCAGGTCGCGGGTCAGGCGCAGGTGGGCAAAGCCCCGGTTGATGGTGGTGTCGTCCCGTTGTTTGCCCACCGAAGCGTCCGCCACCAGCAGCAAAAGCCGGGGACCCTTGCGCCACCCCGCCCGGGCGGATGCGCCGCCGGAGAGCAGGTCCGTATTGCCGGTGCTGTTGGAGAAGTACAGCTCCGCCGAGCCTTGCACACCGTCGCTGTCGGCTCCCTTGCGAAAGCGCTCCATGTTGACCTGAGCGGACGCGGTCAGGGGGATAACGAGAATGGCCAGCGCCAGCAGAGCGGCGATCGGTTGCGTGTAAATCAAGAAGTTGCTCTTTCCCGGCTTGCTGCGTCCTGGGGGTAGATGGCTAAAAATGCCGCGATGATGAGGTAGGCGGCGGCGAAGCTCACGGGAAGCTCCGAACCCGATGCTCCCGGCAGGAACAGCCGGCCGTCGTCAAACGGCGAATGGATCAGCCCAACCAGAGAAAGCCCTGCGCCAATGGCGGCAAACACCGCCGCTATGCGGAACCTGCGGTCGATGATGAAGGCCAGCAGGGTGGACCAGATCAGGGCGGTCAGGATGAAGCCGTTGGCCATCACCAGCACGGTCTGGTAGGTGGACGCCATGGAACCGGTCAGGTCCGCCGCGCCCTTGCCCACAGCGGCGAGCACCTGCTTCATCTGGATCAGAAGAAGATCGGCGACGATGGGAATGAAAGCCAGCGCCACTGCGTCGAAGTGTTTGACCGGGGTCACGCGGAACGCCTGGGAGGTGATCTCAAGCCCGATGAACAGCAGAATCGGCGCCACCGCCGCCACGGGTAACAGGTCCACGAACCAGGCCAGGTAGCCGAACATGCCCCCAAGTCCGATAAACAGGGCTGTGGCGGCGGTGTAGCCCAGGCCCGCCCCCATGGCCTTGTAGGCCGGGTGGCCGATGTAGGGGGTAGTCTGCACCACGCCGCCGAACAGCCCCGAGATCAGGGTGGAGAGGCCGTCCACACCGATGACGGTGCGGGGTGAATAGTCGTCTCCGGCGGCGGATGCACTCTCGGTGACGTCCACCGCACCCACAATCACCGCGAGTGCGAACGGCAGGGCGATGGGCAGGTACGGTCCCACTTGGGAAAGCCCTTCAAAAAAACCAAGGGTCGGCAGCGGCGGGGCGAACCGCAGGACATGTGCCGCGTTTCCGGCATGGGCGGCATGCTGTGCCAGCCCCATGGCCTGCAGCATGTAGTAGACCCCGGTACCCACCAGCACCGCGGCAAACGCTCCGGGAAAGCCCCCCGGAAGCCGCACCCTGCCCACCAGTGTGAACAACACGATGGCGAGGGAAACCAGCCCCACCAACGGCTCCTCAAAGATGTGCAGGGACGGCAGAAAAGCAATCAGGAGCAGCGCGATGGCCGCAATCGGCCCGAGCAGCCCGGCGCGAGGCACGTGGCGGTGGATGAATGGCCCGGCGAATGATGCGAGTAGCTTGGTCACACCGCAGATCACCACCACCCCCATAGAGATCTTCCAGGCCAGCATGGCGTCGCCGGTGGCGATAAACGAAGGGCCCACGATGCCGAAGGTGAAGGCAAACAGGGAGGGGGTATCGATCCCCAGCGGCATGGCGGTATGTTGGTGCCCCCCTTCCTCCCGCGCCTTCTTCCAGGCGAGCACGGTGAAAATCAGGTCGCCCAGAAGCACCCCCATGGCGGTGCCGGGGATCATCTTGTACAGCACCACGTCGGAGGGAAAGCCGAACACCCCCACAAGAATGGCCGCCATCAGCACGAGCTGGGTCATGTTGTCGAGCATTAGCCCGAAGAAGGCGTTGATGTCGCCGGGGCGGAACAAACGGGGCCGAATGGTGGCAGCGGTGGTCATGGGTCTACTTCACGTCAAGCAGTTCGACTTCGAAGATGAGGGTCGCACCGGGGGGAATGGAGGTCCCCGAGCCCTGGTCGCCGTAGCCCAGATGGGGCGGAACGGTGAGCCTGCGCTTACCGCCCACGTTCATGCCCTCCACCCCTTCATCCAGGCCCTTGATCACCTGGCCCGCATCCAGTTCAAAGGTGATCGGCTTGCCCCGGTCGAGGGTGCTGTCGAATTGGGTGCCGTCGGTCAGCCAGCCGGTGTAGTGCACCGTGACGATACGGCCCATGGTGGCGAAAGTTCCCGTGCCTTCCTCCATATCCTCATACTTCAGGCCCGATGTCGTGGTGGTGCTATGGCCTGCGTCCGAGAGGGCGATGCCGGTGCTCAGGAAAACGATTGCCAGCGTGGTCATCACAATCTTTTTAAACATGATGCTACCTCTTTTGCAGTGGTAAATCTGCGGGGCCTGGACAGGTTGAACGGACCGACCACCCCGAATGGCGGATATGATAGTGTCCCGTGGCTTTAGAGTGTACCCATACAGGTTGTTTTCCGGCCCTCGGCACCTGGGCCCTGGCCGGTGCCGCGCCGTGGGGCTACGGGCCGGTCACCCCACGGCAGGCGGTGGAGACGCTTGATACCACCCTTGAGTTGGGTTGCCGCGATTTCGATACCGCCGCCATGTTCGGTGATGGTGCCGTGGAGGTGTTTCTGGGGCAGCGGCTTGCCGGGCGTTCCGATGTGTCCGTCACCACCCGGGTGGGTGTGCGGAGCAGGAATCACCACCCGCTGGCCGATTTTGAGCCGGATGGCCTGCGTGAGCAGGTCGAGGCCTCCGCCGAACGTCTGATGCGGGTGCCGGACGCAGTGCTGCTGCACACCCCGCCCACGGGCGTGCTGCGGCACGGGCAGGCGATCCGGGCGCTGCAACGGGTGCGGGATGCGGGGCTGACCCGCGCCATCGGGGCCTCCGTGTTCGAACCGGAGGAGGCGCTCATGGCGCTTGCCACCGGCGTGGACTGGGTCTGCATCCCCTACAACCCGCTCAACCGCAAGGCGGAGTTTGCCCTGTTTGAGGCGGCGGCACGGGCCGGGGCGCGGGTGCAGGTGCGGGAGGTACTTCACAACGGCCTGCTCACCGACCGGCCCCGGGACATCGGGGCGGTATCGCCATTTGACGTCAGGCGGGAGTGGCCGCCCTACCTGCTCGAACGTCTGGCGATGGCGCGTGACACCATCCGCAAGACACTGGAGGACCGTTCCGTGGTGGCCTCCTGCATGGGTTACGCCCTTGGAAATGAAGCGATTTCACGGGTGGTGGCAGGTTGCCGGGGAGCGCAGCAGGTGCGAGACGTTTTTGAGACACCCACCCCCCTCAGCGGCGCGGAGCGGCAACGTCTGGAAGAGGCGCTCTACTCGTCGGCGTAGATTCGGGGTGGTGTGCCCCCCTGCCACTCGCAGGCCGCCTCGATGGCCTCCATCTCCGGGTCGGACAGGCCGTAGAAGTGGCCCACCTCGTGGATCACGGTGTCGGCGATGCAGTCCACCACCTCCTGCTTCATATCCTCACAATAGGCCAGGGTGGGTTGGCGGTAGATGTGGATGGTGTCCGGCAGGGTGCCGTGGTAATCGGTGCCGCGCTCGGTGACGGGCCAGCCGGTGTAGAGCCCCAGCAAATCGTATTCGCTCTCCAGCTCCATGTCCTTCATGGTGGACTCGTCGGGCCATTCCTCCACCAGGAACACCACATTGTCGAGGCGCTCTCGAAAGGCGTCCGGAAGCGCACGCACGGCCTTCTCCACGGCCTCGTCAAAGGCTTCGGGGCTCATCTCAGCCCAGCCAGAGGCGCAGGCGTTCGTGGGCATCGCCGCCTGCAATGGCTTCGCGGGCGCGGCTGAATGCACTCTTTATATCCGGCTCGACCGCCGTTGACACCAGCCCGGCGGCGGCGGTCAGGGCGATGGTGTCCCGCGCAATCTCCGGCCCCTCCCCGTTCAGGGCATCGGTCAGCATGTGCGCCCCCGCCGCCGCATCCGCCACGGTGATCTCCCCACGGGAGGCTTTTTTATTGCCGAGGGCGGCCGGGTCGATCTCAAACCCCGTCACCTCGCCGTTATCCCCCAGCGTCCAGCCCTCGGTGGCGGTAAACGGGTTGCCCTCGGCCTCCCCCTCCAGCCCCCGGAACGCCATCAAACCCTTGTACCCCAACTGTTTGCAGGCTTCGGCGAATTTTCCGAACGTGCGTTCGTGGGACAGCCCCACCACCAGCGCCGAGGCGCCAAACGGGTTGATCAGGCGACCCATGGTGTGAAAACAGGAGCGCAGCCCCATCTGACGGCGCAACTCCAGCATCCGGTGCATGGCGGGCAGGTATTGTTCCACCCCCAGATAGGCCACTCCGGCCCGTTTCAGATCGTCCGCCGCCCGGTGCACGGCAACCTCCGGGGCATCGTCCGGTTTGCAGCCCAATACCCCCAGCACGTCCGCCATGGAGATGCGCTCCGGCGGCGTGGCGTGACCGTGCAGGCCCACCGGCACGCCGCAGGCGGCCAGTACGCAAGCGGCGCCGATAAGGGCGGGAAAGGTCTGGCGCTTGCCCGCATAGCTTGGCACCGTGAGCAACGGGGCGGCCCCGGGAAAGGGGATCAGGCGATCCTGTGCCGCGCGCACGAAGGCCACCAACTCCCCGGCGGTCTCCTCCTTAATACGCATGGCGACCAGAAACGCACCCAGTTCGAAGGGGTCCGCACGACCGTCCAGGATCGCCCCCATGGCGTCACCCGCCTCCTCCGGTGTGAGGGCCGTGGCGCGGCTTGCGCCACGGCCGACCTGGCCGATGGCGTGGGTTAGCGCTCCCACGGCTCAGACCTTGTTGCGATGTAAAAATGTGTCATGTGAGCCTCCCGGTCCCGGTAATTTACCCCATTTTCCCATCGTGGACCGGCAGCCTGTTCCAAACCTTGCGGGAATTGGAGGGTGGGCATATGGTTTGCACTAAGGGGGAGCGTGAACGGACATGAGGCCGGACGGGCCGCCGTACCACTACACCACGCGGATACGAGGTTCTTGAGACATGGGTGAATTCACGGAATATCCGAAACCGGCGCCGGCGCCGGTCGAAAAAGGCCGCAATCGGCGTCGTCGCCCGAAGGAGCCGGAGGGCCTGCCGCCCGCCATGGTGCTGCTTGCAGCGCTCTCCATGGCAGCTGCCGTGTTCATGGCGTTCAGCACCCCTTGAATGCATCCCCACGGAGGTCATGCCTGTAGCTGAAAAGCTGCCCGGCACGCACCCCTATTTCCAACATGCCTGACGCCGGCCGGGTCGGCACACCGTACCCGGGCGTCATCAAATCGGGTTCGGAATGTCAACAAACCGGCATTCCACACCGAATTCCGCCGCCAGTTTCTCCCCCAACGCCATGACGCCAAAGCGTTCCGTGGCGTGGTGCCCTGCGCCAATGTAGTGAATCCCCTCCTCCTTCGCCAGATGGTAGACGTACTCACTGGCCTCGCCGGTCAGGTAGACGTCCGCCCGCCGGTCGATGGCCTCGCGCACCAGATCGGGCGCGCCGCCGCTGCAAATGGCGACGGTTTGCACTGTATCCGGCCCGAACGGCAGGTGAAAGGCGTCGCCGCCGAATACCGCGTTCACACGGGACAGGAAGTCATCGAATGCCAACGGCTCGGGCAGTGTGCCCATGCAGGCGATCGCCTGCCCTTTGTACACACCGAAGTCGGTGCGTTCGGAAAGGCCCAGGCGATCGAAGATTTGAGCGTTGTTACCGACCTCCGGATGTGCGTCAAGAGGAAGGTGATAACCCAATAAAGACAAGTCATTTGATAGTAAAAACTTCAAGCGTTGCTTTAGGCTACCGCGGACCACCTTGCTGTCCCCGTCCCAGAACATGCCGTGATGCACCAGCACCATCTGGGCGCTCTCCTCCACCGCCCGCTCAAACAGCGGCATGCAGGCGGAGACCCCGGTAACAACCCTGGTGACTTCCTTGGCGCCCTCTACCTGAAGCCCCTTGGGGCAATAGTCGGCGATGTTATCCACAGCCAGATAGGCATCCATGAACGCCACCATGTCGTGCAGGTCCGCCAACGTATCCTCCTCAGTTAAACCGCACCGATACCCGCACATCGCCCGCCGGGTCGAGGCCCCGGTAGTAGGCATCCACCGACCGACCGGGCGGCGCCGGGGCAAGGGGGGTCAGGGAGCCCAGGGACAGCAGATCCCCGGCTTTAAGCAGGATACCCGCTTGCGCCAGTTGATCCCGCAGCCACAGCACCACGTTCAGGGGATGGCCCATAAGCACCGCACCCGTACCTTCCCCCAGCAGGTTGCCGCCGTTGTCGGATACGGTGACGGAAAACGTCTCCAGCCGCTTGTTCCACGACGCCGTGGGTGCAAGCGGGATGGGATTGCCCATGACCCCGTAGCGGGCCCCCACGTTGATCGCGGTGATGGCGATGCCGGAAAGCGGTGTTCCCTCGGCGTACACCAGATCGGGCAATTCCAGAAACGGAATGACCGCATCGAGTGACGCCAGGGCCTCCTCCGGGGTTTGGGCCCGGTTGATGGCGTCACTTTTCACCCGCACCAGGAGGTCCGCCTCCAGCATGGGGCGGGCGCCAAAGTGGGCGGACAGCACCGCGCCGTCCTCCAAAATCATGCCGGACAACAGCCTGCCCATAACCGGCTGGGAGGTTCCGAACTTCTCCTGGACTCCCGGATTGGTCAACCCCGCCTTGTAGCCCACCACGGCCCCCGAATCTATGCTGATGCGGTTCACGAAGACCTCCTGCACCCGGTAGGCGGCCTTCAGGTTGATGCCTTCAGGGGCTTCGTAGATGGGGGTTTTGAGGCTGTAGTAGGTGGCCAGGCGCTCCCCCAGAGCGGCCTCCGAGGCATCCGGGATCGGCTTGTTGTGGGCGGCGTCGGTGGCGCAGCCGGTGGTCAGCAGCACACTGAAAAAGAGGGCGCGGCCCATGGGACCGAACGGTAAGCGGTGTTGTCCGGGCATTCCCTACGGCTCCAGCTCCATGTTGGACAGGGCCTTGCTGCGCTCTTCAAGGGCCGCGCCCGCCTCCCGCGCCTTGTCCATCAAATTCGGGGCGTCCGTGTAGACGGACACCACGCTGTCCAGCATGCCATTTCCACCGCGGTCCCCGTCCTCGTCGGCATCCGTCGCCGGGGCGTGCTCCTCGTAGTCCGGAGTGGCCACCACGTTGGCGGCCTGCACCTCGGTCTTTTCCGCGCTGACCCCGTCCGGAGACCGATCGGAAAAGTGCCAGTTGCCATCGGCATCCTGCCAGCGATACACGGTCAGGGGGGCGTCCGGTTCCGCCTTTCCGGAATCCATTTTAATATCCGGCAGGTGCACGTCCGGCAGGTGCACGTCCGGCAGATTTACGGTTGGTATGGGCGGCAACTTCGGGGCGCGCAGGTCGGAGAAGGAAAACAGCGGCTTACCGTCGGCCCCCTTGAGTACCAGGGGCAAAGCAATGGCCACCGCCAGCAGGAACCCTCCCCACAACAGGATTTTGCGCATCCCCCTCCCTTCCGGCTAAAGCCGCTTTTGTAGCTCGAACAGCATGTTGAGGGCCTCCATCGGCGTGGTATGGGCCAGGTCCATGGCCTTCAACTGCTCCAGCACCGGGTGGCGATCGGCGCCAAACATCTCGAACTGGATACCGTCGGCGGAGGTGGCCGGGGTGCCGTGGTGTTCCGCCAGACGCGGCTTGCCTTCACGGGTGAGCTCCTCCCCTTCCAGGTTGGCGAGCACTTCCCGCGCCCGTTCGATCACGGTATTTGGCAGCCCGGCCAGGCGCGCAACCTGGATGCCGTAGCTGCGGTCGGCGCCTCCGGAGACAATTTTGTGCAGAAAGACGATCTCGTCGTTCCACTCGCGCACCTGCACGTTGACGTTTTCGACCCCGTCTCTGGTCTGGGCGAGGTCGGTCAGTTCGTGGTAGTGGGTGGCGAACAGGGTACGCGCACCGGAGATATCGTGGAGGTGTTCGGCCACCGCCCAGGCAATGGAGAGGCCGTCGAAGGTGCTGGTGCCGCGCCCGATCTCATCCAGAATAACCAGGCTGTGATCGGTGGCGTTGTGCAAGATGCCCGCGGTTTCGGTCATTTCCACCATGAAGGTGGAAAGCCCCTCGCTGACGTTGTCGGAGGCCCCGATTCGGGAGAAGATGCGGTCCACCACGCCAATACGGGCGCGGGCGGCGGGCACGAAGCTGCCCATCTGGGCCAACAGGCAGATGAGCGCCACCTGACGCAGGTAGGTGGATTTTCCCGCCATGTTGGGGCCGGTGACGATCTGCACCGGGCTGTCGCCGGAAAGCTGCGTGTCGTTGGCGACGAAGGCGCCGGCGGGCAGCATGGCCTCCACCGACGGGTGCCGCCCGCCTTCAATGTGAAGCTCGCGGCTTTCAGTCACCTCGGGGCGCACCCAGCCGCCCTCGTGGGCCACCACCGCGAGGGCGCACACGGTATCGATGGAGGCCACCGCCGCCGCCGTCCATTGCAGGCGCTCCACATGGGTGGCCAGCTTGTCGCGCAGGGCCGCGAACAGCCCGGCCTCGAGCCGTTCGATACGCTCGGAGGCGGAGAATATTTTGGTTTCCAGCTCCTTGAGTTCCGGGGTGATGAAACGCTCGGCGTTGACCAGGGTCTGCTTGCGCACGAAGTCGTCCGGCACCCCCCGTTCGGCCAGCTTGGCCTTGCTGATCTCGATGTAGTACCCAAAGACGTTGTTGTGTCTTATTTTGAGGCTCTCGATACCGCAGCGGGTGCGTTCCGCCGCTTCCATGCGGGCCAGGGTGCCGCGCACGTCCTTGCCGACCGCGCGCAGTTCGTCCAACTCAGGGCTGACCCCGGTGCGGATGACGCCGCCGTCTTTCAGAACCCGCGGCACCTCATCGGCGAGGGTGGCTTCAAGCTCCCGGTGGACATCCGCCAGGTCGTCCCACCCCTTCTTGATCTGGCCGAACAGCAGGGCGTCTTCCGGCAGCAGTTTTCCCACCTCCGGCAGGGGTGCGAGCGAGGTGCGCAACGCCGTCAGATCGAGGGGGGTGGCGCGCCCCATGGCGACCCGTGCGGTGAGCCGCTCCAGGTCGCCCACCCGCCCCAACAGGGCGCACAGGGCCTCCCGGCGATCAGGCTGTTCCACGCCCCACGCCACCGCGTCGGCGCGGCGGCCAATGTCATCAGCCAGGAGCAGCGGACCGGTAAGCCAGTCCTTGAGTTTTCGGGTGCCCATGGCGGTGCGGGTACGGTCCATGAGGGAGAACAGGCTGCCCTCCCTGGCACCGTCGTGGGCGCGCCGGGTGATTTCCAGATTGGTCTGGGTGGCGCGGTCGATGAGCATGGTGGTGCCGGGCAGTCCCACCCGGATGCGGGTGATCTGCGGCAGCACCGACTTCTGGGTGTCGCTCAGAAAGCCCAGAATGGCCCCCGCAGCGCCATTTGCGGGGCCCGCGGCGGTCAGCCCGAAGGCGGACAGGGTGGAGACCCCCAAATGCGCTTTGAGGGCGTCCTCGCCCCGTACCGGGTCAAACGCGCCGCCCTCTCTGAGCACCGGCAGGCCGTGGGTATTCGCCAGCGGTCCGTCGGCTCCGGCAAAACCTTCCGGTACGATCAGCTCGCGGCACTCGATACGGGCAAGTTCCGCCACCAGCCGCTCGGTGGCGTCCGGCCCGGTCAGTTCGGTGAGGCGAAAGTCCCCGGTGGAGATATCCACATAGGCCAGCCCAAGGGCGTCCCTGGTGCCGCAGGCGGCGCCCAGGTAGTTGGCCTGACCGCCGCTCAGGAGGTGGTCCTCGGTGAGGGTGCCGGGGGTCACCACCCGCACCACCTCGCGCTTGACCACGCCTTTTTTTCCCGGAGCCGCCTCTTCCACCTGATTGCAGACCGCGACATTGAGCCCGGCGCGGATCAGCCGGGCAATGTAGTTTTCGGCGGCGTGGATCGGGATGCCACACAAGGGGATGGGGTTTCCCGACGCCTTTTCCCGGCTGGTGAGGGTGAGTTCGAGCACGCGGGAGCCGGTTTTGGCGTCCTCGTGGAACATCTCGTAAAAATCCCCCACCTGGAAGAACAGAATGGCGTCCGGGTAACCGGACTTGATTCTCCGGTACTGGTCCATGAGGGAGGGTTTGGGCGCCATTTACTTGGGCTTGGAGACGTTGATGACGTTGGTGAGGTTCTTGCCCATCTTGCGCAGGCTCTTTTTGTTCTTGTACAGCTGCATCCAGGTGCGGATGCGCTCCGGCAGGGTGAACAGGGCGTAGGCCACGGCGCCGGAGAGGAAGGCGTAGAGCAACAGCCACTCGATCGCAAGCGGTGGCGATACCCGGCCGAAGTAGGTGATCACCACGGTGGTGCCGTCGTTGGCCCGGTGGAACATGAAAAACAGCAGGGCGGCGATGATGACGATGACAACCCGGATCATGCCCCCTCCTCCTCGAAGGCCTTGTCAAAGGACGCTTTTAACTTGTCGTAGGTGGCAAGCAGGGCTTCGGGAATGACATGGGTGTCGCACAGGGCGGGCATGAAGTTCACGTCTCCGTTCCAGCGCGGCACCAGATGCATGTGCAGGTGTTCCTTGATACCGGCGCCGGCGGCGGAACCGATATTGAGCCCCACGTTGAACCCCTCCGGCTGGATGGCGGCGCGGATTGCCACCTCCGACAGGCGGGTCAGGCGCATCATCTCGTCCAGCGGCGCGGGGTCCAGCTTTTCCAGACAGTCCACATGCTGATACGGCGAGATCATGACGTGGGCCGGGTTATAGGGATAGGCGTTCAGCATCACAAAGGCGTGCTCGCCCCGTAGCAGGATGCCGTTGTCCCGGTCACTGTCCGGTTCGGCGTCCCGGACTGGTTCCACCTTGTCGCAGAAGATGCAGCCGCCGGTCTTGTCCCCGAGGATATAGTCGATCCGCCAGGGCGCCCATATGCGGCTCATTTGCCACCCCGTGCAATTCCCAGGCGGGCCATGACCTGCTGGATGTCGGCCCACACGTCGCGCTTGGACGACGGGTTTCTGAGCATGTAGGCCGGGTGGTAGGTGGGCATCAGGGCCATGCTCTCATACTCCTGCCAGTGGCCGCGCAAGCGGCTGATCGGCGTGTCGGTGCGCAGCAGGGCCTGGGCGGCGAACTTGCCCAGGGTGACGATCACCTCCGGACGGATGGTGGCCAACTGGCGCAACAGATACGGCTCGCAGGCGGCCAGTTCATCGGTTTGCGGGTTTCGGTTCTCCGGCGGGCGGCATTTGACCGTGTTGCAGATGTAGACCGATGCGCGCGGGATGCCCATGCCTTTTTCGATGATGTCGGTCAGCAGCTGGCCGGAGCGCCCCACGAACGGCTCCCCCTGCAAATCCTCGTCGTTGCCCGGGGCCTCCCCGACGAACACCACCCTGGCCTCCGGGGAGCCCACCCCGAACACCAGGTTGGTGCGGGTGTCGCACAGGCCGCAGCGGCGGCAGCCGTCCAGTTCGGCGGCGATGCTTTCGAGGGTATCGGCGGCGTTGGGGGATGTGACGGCAGGGGCTGTGGCCGGTTGCCCCCCGGCCTGAACGGCGGCGGTTTCCGCCTGGGGCATGGCCAGGTTACGGACGCCGGCGCCCTGCCAGTAGCGGACGTGGTTTGCCGCGTCTGCTTCGATATCACTCCAGGGGTTGGCCATCTGTATGCCCTAAAAGAATGTCTGTCAGTCGTCGTCCTCAAACGTGCCCAGCACGTCCTCCAGACGTTCGGTCAGCGGCCAGACGTCGCCGGGATCGTCGATCCCCGCGGCCTCCGCCACAGCGGAGAGCGACCAGCCTTGCTCCCACAGCCTCCCAAGGTACGCTCCGGCCCCCGGCTCGGCGAACCATTCGGGACCGAAGCGCTCTTCGATGCCCGCAAGCAACTGCGCCCCGAAAAACTGCCCTTTGAACCGCTGGGCCTGAGCCATGTACGGCTCGGTCAGGGTTAAAAAGTAATCCCGCTCGATGCGTGCGCCGGTTGCCCGGTGGGTGGCGTGCTCAAACATATCCGCCTTGTCGGCGGGTTCCCCGGGGCCGTGCAGCAGTTGCGCGTAACGGGCGGTACCGGCCAGATAACGCACCCGGTAGAGCCACCATAAATGGTAGCGCCGCACCTGCTCTTTTTCCTTCACCGCCGGGGCATGTCGTTCAAGCCACGCCGGGTTACCGGCAAGCGACGCGAAGACGCAAGTGTACGCATCCGCAAGGGCGATGTCACCCGGCCAGCGGCGCGCCAAAGGCAGATTTTCGGGGGTGGATGTCATGGCCGCCGCAAGACCCGCGGCACCCAGGAGGCGGGGCCACTCGTCCCAGCCTCCGGAGAGGCCGGCGACCAGGTGAATTTCACCCGGAATGCGTACGGCAACGACATGGATGCCGGGCCTTTTTTCCTCCCGCCCCGCAAGGTCAGGCATAACCCCCGTGAGGGTGTCCCACGGCATCCCCATACCAGCCAGGGTATCCGCGATGACCGTCTCCGGATCGCCAAATCCGGCGGCGGGGCCGTAGCGTCCGGCAAACAGATAGACCAGATCGTGATAGCGGGCATCGTCCGGGTGGATTCCGGCCTCGCGCAGCGCCTCGGCCAACACCGCAAGGTAGCGGTTGTGGCTGTCTTCCAGAAATCCGTCGGCTTCGTCCAGCAGGCCGGGAATGTCGGTGCCGGAGATTTCCTCGCACATGGCGGCGTAGTTCGAAAAGCCCCGATCGATCATGAGGGTGTGGGTGCGGTGCAGCACATCCTCCAGGACGGCTTCCTTGTTCGCCAGCACCCGGCGGCGGGCCTGATCCAACACCTTGCGTTGCTTGCGGTTGCACTCGGCCGCGATGCGCACGTTGCTGTCGTGGTAGAACCACTTCTCCTCCAGCCCCTTGAGCACCTTGTGGTCCATCTCGTCCGTCAGACGGTCGGTGACCGGCGCACAGCCGGCGTCGATCTGCGCCCGTACCACGGCGTTTAACAGGGGGGTCACATCCGGATCGGCCTGAACCCGGCTTCTCAGGTCGCGCACCACATCCGGCAGCATGAGGCTGGCGCTGTGGCCGTAGATATGGGCGGTATCCAGGCTCTCCAGCCGTCCGGCCAGGTGCCCGGTCCGGTGGCTGCCCAGCTCGGCCAGCAGGCTTTCCAGTTGTGCGGTGAGTTCGGTCAGCTCCACCCGGTCTCCCCCGCAAACCGCCAGTGTTCGAAGGTGAGGCCCACCGCCTCGGCGGTCTCGGCCTCGAACACCGCCACGGCGAGACTGTCCGGGGTGATCTCCTGCCCCAGCATGTCCAGCAGCGGAACCAGGCGGGCGGCGAGTTCCGGATCGGCCAGGTTGAGAGACGCCACCCGCTCGGCGGCGGGCAACTCCCGGTTGCACAGCAGGGTGACGGCGACCACGTTGCGGGCCAACCGGTCCGGGAAGTTGCCGGTGGCGTCCGGGTTGCGGTCGGGAATCAGGTCGAGCTTGTGGAAAAAGGTGCCCATCTCCCCGGCCTCAAGGCACAGGCTGATGACGTTGATGAGGTAGTCGACCCGTTTCAGGATCGGCAGGCGGGTTGCGGCGTGGTTGCTCCACAGGGTGGCCACCCGCTTGTAAACCGGCACCTTGTTGATCTTGCCGATGAGTTGCCCCTCCACGGTTTCCAGCCCCTGAAAGGTGTCGAAGCGGGTGAAGAAGTGGGGGTCGAAGGCGGTCTCGTGGGTTGTTCGGAACTCCTCGGGCAGGAACACCACCAGATGGGCGTCCGGGTTGTCCGAGACCCGGCGGTTCAGTTCATCCGGGGTGATGTGGTGCTCGCCCCCGGCCCGGGGCGAGAGCACGTAGGCGTCGGGGAAATCGGAGCGGATACGCAGGTTGTTGCAGATGGCCTCCATAAGGCCCAGCGGCAGGCTGTCCACCCCGTGCACCTGGCCACCGTTGTCCGCATCCACCAACGGCTCCAGGCTGTTGCCCAGAAAGTTGGCAAGAATGTTGGCACAGCCCTCGTCGGATAAGGTTTGACGCATGGGTTCAGAGTAAGGCAGTGGGGGGGGCTGCGCAACCCGTGTACCCTGTACTGAGCCCGTGGCTATCCGTCCTTGCGCAGGCTCTCCAGCATGCCCGCATCCTCCAGGGTGGAGGTATCGCCGCTGGTTTCCCGGCCCGCCGCGATGTCGCGCAGCAGTCGCCGCATGATCTTGCCACTGCGGGTCTTGGGCAGGCCGTCGGTGAAGCGGATCTGATCGGGCTTGGCGATGGCGCCGATTTCGCTGGCGACGTGGTTGCGCAACTCCTTGATCAGGGCTTCCCCCGGCTCAGCGTTGCCCTTGGTGATGACGAAGGCGAAGATGCCTTCGCCCTTCAGATCGTGGGGGTAGCCCACCACGGCGGCTTCCGCCACGTTGTCGTGACTGACCAGCGCGCTTTCCACCTCCATGGTGCCCAGCCGGTGGCCGGAGACGTTGATGACGTCATCCACCCGTCCCATGATCCAGAAGTAGCCGTCCTCGTCTTTTCTGGCGCCGTCGCCGGCGAAATAGTACTTGCCGTCGAACTCGCCCCAGTAGGTGTCCTTGTAGCGCTGGGGATCGCCCCACACGTTGCGGATCATGGACGGCCACGGCTTCCTGATCACCAAAAGCCCACCCTCGTTGGGACCGAGAGATTTTCCCTCCTTGTTCACCACGTCGGCGAAGATGCCCGGCACGGAGAGGGTGGCGGAGCCCGGTTTGATGGGGGTGGCCCCCGGCAACGGACTGATCAGGTGGCTCCCCGTCTCGGTCTGCCACCAGGTATCGACGATGGGGCAGCGCTCACCGCCGATGGTCTGGTAATACCACATCCACGCTTCCGGGTTGATCGGCTCCCCCACGGTGCCCAGGAGCCGCAGGGACGACAGGTCGTACTTGTTGGGCCATTCATCGCCGAGCTTCACCAGGGCGCGGATGGCGGTGGGCGCGGTGTAGAAGGTGTTGACCGAGTGTTTTTCGACGATCTCCCAGAACCTGCCCGGGTGGGGCGTGGTGGGGCCGCCCTCGTACATGACGGAGGTGGCGCCGCAGGCCAGGGGACCATAGACGATGTAGCTGTGGCCGGTGACCCAGCCGATATCGGCGGTGCACCAGAAGGTGTCGGTGTCCTTGATGTCGAACACCCACTTCATGGTCATGGTTGCCCCCAGCAGGTAGCCGCCGGAGCTGTGCACCACCCCCTTGGGCTTGCCGGTGGAGCCGGAGGTATAGAGGATGAACAGCGGGTGTTCCGGATTAAGCGGCTCCGGCGCGCATTTGGCGGACTGGTCCTTGATGGCGTCGTGCCACCAGATGTCACGGCCCTCGGTCATGGAAATATCCTGACCGGTGCGTTTCAGGACGATGACGGTCTCCACATCGGGGCACTCCGCCACGGCTTCGTCGGTGGTCGCCTTGAGGGGCACGATGGAACCCCGGCGCCAGCCGCCGTCGGCGGTGACCACCACCTTGGCGCCGGCGTCCTGAATGCGGTCCTTGAGGGCGGAGGCGGAAAAGCCGCCGAACACCACCGAGTGGGTGGCGCCGATGCGGGCGCAGGCTAAGAGCGTGATGGGCAGTTCCGGCACCATCGGCATATAGGCAATGACCCGGTCGCCCTTGGCCACGCCCATGTTTTTCAGGGTGTTGGCGAAGCGGTTGACCTCCCAGGACAGCTCCTGATAGGTCAGGGTGCGGGTGTCCCCCGGCTCCCCTTCCCACACGATGGCTGCCTTGTTCTTGCGCCAGGTGGTCAGGTGGCGGTCGAGGCAGTTGGCCGACACGTTGATCAGACCATCTTCAAACCATTTGAAAAAAGGCGGGTCATCATCATTGAGCACGCGGGAAAAGGGTTGTTCCCAGGTGAGGTTTTCCCGCGCCTGTTCACCCCAGAAGCCCTCGTAGTCGGCTTCCGCCCGGGACATCATCTCCCGGTAGGCATCCATGCTGCCGATGCGGGCATCGGCGGCAAACGCCGCGGGCGGTTCGAAGATACGGGTTTCGTGGAGAATAGACTCGATCTCGGCGCTCATCAGATCACGCTCCTAAAAAAACAGCGAAAGCGGAAGGGATATATGGTCAGCAACAGAGGATGTTGTGACTATGCCGTCACCTGCCGCCGCCACGCAAGCCCTGCGGCACCCACCGCGCCCGCCGTGCGGCCCAGTTCGGCGGGAACGATCGACAGGTCATGCCGTAGGGCCTCGGTGGTGTGCGCGGCAAGACGCTCGACCAGTGCCGGGTAAAACAGCTCCCAGGCCGCCGCCACCGCGCCGCCGATGGCGATGCACTGTGGGTTGAGGGTGTTGGCGATCTGCGCGGAGGCGATTCCCAGGGCCGCGCCCGCCTGTGCAAATGCGGATACCGCCGCCGCCTCACCCGCGCGGGCGAGCTTTTCCAGCCCCAGGGCGTTGTCGGGGCTGGAACCCGCCCCCGCCGCCTCCCGGTACAGGCGTAACAGCCCCACGGTGGAGGCGTAGGCTTCCACGCAGCCGACGGCGCCGCAGCCGCAGAGGGCGCCGTCCGGGTAGACGGTTAGATGGCCCAGTTCGGCGGCAAGCCCGCGTGCGCCGTGCAGCACCTCCCCGTTCAGCACGATACCGCCCCCCAGACCGGTTCCAATGCCTAAAAATACAAACGGGTCGCGGTTTTTTCCCGCGCCGACCCAGGCCTCGCCGTAGGCTGCGGCATTGGCGTCATTCTCCACCACCACCGGCAGGTTCAACGCCTGTTGCAGGGCGGCCCCGGCGTTCCAGCCGTTCAGGTCCGGAAGGTTGGGAGAAAGCGCCACCACGCCGTCCGGCAGGGTTAAAAAGGCGGGAATGCCTACCCCCACGGCGACCGCAGCCGCATTTGCCTGCTCCGCAGCCTGTGCGACCAGGTCGATGACCGCCCGAACCACCTCATCCCGACTGGCCCGGATGAGCCGTGTTTCCATAAATCCGGTGAGTGGCTTGCCGTCGCGGCTTACCGCCATCGCCCGCACGCCGGTGCCCCCCACATCCACGCCGATCGCCGTCTGTTGCATGCGCCTCCCCTGATATCCCGACAGCCACATCCCCAAAGCGGTGTGGCGTTCCTCCTTGTTTAGCGAGGAAAGACGGGAGCAGGCAGTGTATCGGAAGGCCACAAACGGCAACAACCGCCGTTGACAGAAGCCGGGGCGGGTTCGTTATGATTGCGGGCTTCCGTGTCTGACACGGGCCGACGTAGCTCAGTTGGTAGAGCAGCTCACTCGTAATGAGCAGGTCAGCAGTTCGACTCTGCTCGTCGGCTCCAGTAAAAACAAGGGGTTAGGTCGAGTGGCCTAACCCCTTGTTGCATTCATTATGGTTAATGGGGCGCCACAACCGGCGTTAAAAGCCCCGCCAACATGGGCGATGGAACCTTTTTCCGGACCCTGAACCGTGTATGCGCCCGTAGCTCAGCTGGATAGAGCACCAGGCTTCGAACCTGGGTGTCGCACGTTCGAATCGTGCCGGGCGCGCCATACAAGATAACGGGCCAGGTCAAAAAATGGCCTGGCCCGTTGTTTGTTACTGTCGCGCTACCGAAAATAACCGGCGGGCTGCGGAGGACAGGATGCAACCGGCCAAGTGAGCCGGGAAGCGGTCAACCTCACAAAACCGTTTCGGACAGACCCTCTCCCCCATAGGGAACAGTTCTTATTGGCAGACCCGCCCCTCAGGCAGATAATAGCCTAGGGGGGTGCCCCGGCATCCTCTATAGCCCCGTCGGCTTGTCCACTGCCAAGCCGACGGGGCTATTTTTCCCCCAAAAGCCCCGCCCGCCGACACCATCCCCACCGTCCGTACGGAAAACCTTTATCCGGCCCAGTATTTCCCGCCGTTTTCGGGGCTTTCAAAATCATGTATCAGGTCGCGGACCGACACCATGCCCACAACATTGCCATCGTCACGCACGGCCAGGTGCAGCACCCGGTGCCTGTCCATCAATTCCTGGGCCTGTGAAGTGTTGGCATTGATGTCAATATCGATCAATGGCGAAGACATGACATCGGACACCTTGGTTACGTAAGGAACAAGATCCATCGCCGTCACCTTTCGAACAAAGTCGGACTCGGTGACGATGCCGATCAGTTCACCGCTGGCGTTTTTCACGAGGATGTGGCCGGTTTTCTTGGATGCCATGATTCCCGCAACCTCCCGCATGGTCGTTTCCAAGGGAACGGACTCAAATTTTTTTTCATACACATCTTTTACTGCCAACATCGGACTTTCCTCCCAAACATAGACACGATAAAGAACATCACAACGTAGACCCCAAAGTAATTGTACTCGATACAAGTAAGTGGGGCCTCTCGGGAGGTCAAGAGGGCCGTGGTGCCCGGCAAAGGGGGATGAAGGCCGGCTTAACGGTTGTCAGTTCCCCCCGTCAGACATAAAAAAGCCCCGCCAGCCGAAGCCGGCGGGGCCGGGGCAGCCCGGTGGCTACAAACTAGGCTGCTTTCAGGGAACCCCGCTTCGGCACATCCGGATGCTCTTCCGGGTGGTAACGGGGGTCATAGGTGCCCTCGCCCCCTGGGGCGTGCCCCCCCTCGTGAAATGGGGGCATCTTTGCGACGATGCCCTTGTAGCCCATCCAGATTGCCAAAAGAATGGCACCGTAGCTCAATATGACAAACCCTACGCTCAGGGCCATGAAGGTCGGTGTGAATTCCATTTTTTCCTCCCTCGTCAATGGCAAGGGAGGCCGACCCAGGCCGACGCGGCGGAACCAGCGTACAGGCACAGGGAATCTTTTGGCATTCCCTTGCAGAAATGCCTTACCCGCCGACACGCACTTTGATTGAATCGGCCTGTCGGCCGGGAAATGGCAATAAACCCGATAACGGGACTCACTTTCAACAGTAGATGCCGTTCCCGACAGGGTCAAGATAACGAACAGTCTCCAGCCGAAGCCGGTCCGACTTCATATAACCATTAACCATTAACCATGGGTTTTGCCGATTTACGCTTTCACAACTATTGTGTATATTTTAATCATTTATATCCGACGGCCCGATTGACCCCGCTGAAGCCGGGAAGCCGGGCCGGATAGAACCTCTTTGTTATTTGTGTCCTGGAGGAGACCGGAACTTGAATCGCTGGCAGCGGCTGTGGTTTTTCTTTACGACGGTGGGAGTCCTGCTTGCCGTGGCCGCATTCCTGCCCCACCCCCCAGCCACCCAAAACCCGATGGAACTGGTGCCGCTAGCGCTCGTAACGGCCGCGTGGCTTATGTTCATGGGGGTGATCTACCTGGCGGGCGTTGTGACGGCCTGGGTAAGGTGGGGAAACAGGACGGAAGCAATCGGCAGGGTTGTCACCGGCCCGACACCCCCCTATCCCGCCACCACGCCCCATCAAGCGGCTTCCAGGGCAAGAAATTAGGCCACGCTCAGAACGGGGTCGAAACAGCCTTCCGTTCGCCCCTTTCGGACGCCCTCCTACTCCCTCCGCAACCGTCCCACATACATCTGGGGCAACTGGTTGAGCGACACGCGCACCTCGTTGACCTGAACGCGGGCACCGACGGGGCAGTTCAAATTCAGCCGAAAGCGCCCATCCCGTACCAGGCCGAGATGAATGGTGCCCAAGTGATACCAGTGCTCGCGGCCGTCGGTCCGGATCGGGATCGGAACGCTCCGCTCCGCCACGAACCTGCCGTCCTCAGGCCCCTTGAACAGCAGCCTGCCGTTGCCGCAGCGTCCGCCCTCCCCGGCGGCGGTAACGGCCATTCGCAGGGAAACGATGGTGCCGCCCAGCCCCTTTCTCTCCACCCGCGGCATGGGAAAAATCACTCCCGGCGTATTGCCGGTCACCCGCCAGACGTTGGTGTCCACCTGCATCCCGACCGCCCGCAGCGGTTTTATATCCGCTCCTTCCGCCGCCCCCAGCACGGCGTTGGGGATGGCGAACAGATCCGGCATCGGGGTCTTGGCCGATGCCCGGTGCCACTCCCCGAGCATCACACCGGCAAGTGCCAGCGCCATCAGCCCGTAGGCCGCCCTGCGCGGGCCACGACCGCTTCGATACCAGTTGAACAGGGTGACGGCCCCAACGCCGGCCAAAACCACCAGCCACATGTCGATGGCGACGGTGTAGCGCCGGGTATAGACGATCGGCAGGTGCACCGCAAACTGATACAAAATCGCAACGCCGATCACCCAGCGCAGCAGCGGAATACGCAGGGTGAACAACCCCACCACCCCCAGCATCAACTCGATGATGCGCGCCGAGCGCAGGTTGAACAGCGGGGTCGTCAGGTTGAAATTGGTATCAAACAGGAATGCCGATCCCTTGCCGACAAAATGCCGGACCAGATCGGGCAGGCTGCGCTCCCCGAGCATCTGCACGGCCATTGTTTTGAGTGTGGCGTCGCCCTCGATGGTGTGAGGTCCGGAAAAGCCAAAGAAGCGGTGCAGCACGGGAAAGTCGTGCCACAGGTTCAGGTAGCGCGGCTCATACCCCAGGTTGAGCGGGTGCACCCCGGCGTAAAATGCCGCTCCCGCCCCGGTGTACAGCCCCGGGTAGCCGAATACCACCACATTCTTGACCAGCAGCGCGAGCGGTAGGATCAGGGCGACCATGTGAACCAGGAAAACATCGCGGCATCCATCCCGCAGATGCCGCGGTCCCCAGCGCCACCCGGCAAAACCCGCCGCCAGGATCAAAACAAGGAAGTACTGGTAGGTACCCCGGCTGAGCAGGGACAAGCCGAAGGCCAGACCGGCCAGGGGGATGAGCCAGCGCGGTCCACCCCGGAGCACCTCGCAGAGCAGCCACATCCACGTCACCGTGAAGAAGATGAAGACAGGTTCCGACAACACCGTGGCGAACCAGCCGTAGGCGGTGGGGGCCAGGGCGAACAGGAACGCCGCCACCACCCCGGCCGGGCGGGAGTGGGCCAGCCAGCCGATGCGGAACACCATCACAACGAGGACGCCAAACAGTCCCGTGTTGACCGCCCGGACGAAGCCGGCATCGCCCCCCAGCAAGGCCGGGAGGATCACCGACATGGGGCTGAAACCGAGGGAGGCTTCGTCCAGGAAGTAGCCGGGGCCTTGCGCAAGCAGGCGCTGGATCGCGGGCAGGTAAACCCTGAGTTCGTCGCCGTGGGGCAGGCCGCCGTGGATGCCGTGGGCGTTCCACGTCCCCAGGGCGGCGGCGCAGACCACCAGAATCCCGGTGACGAGGCGCTGCGGGTACGGGCGGGTCACGGTGATGCCCCCGGCCTCAGCCGGGGCGGCGCCCTGCTTCGCCCGGGGTCAACAGCACGGAATCAGCGCTTCGCCGCGCTGTTTTTCAGGTGCTCGATGTCCAGGAACGGGATGGCGCCGTCGCCCCCCACCACCTGGGGCAGGGTACCGTCCCACTTTTCGATGGCGCGCAGGTTCAGGATGATCGGCGTGATGGTCTGGGCCTGCACCCGCTGGGCCTCGGCCTCGGCCTTGGCGCGGGTGATCTTCTGCTCCGCCTCCACCTTGATGCGCTCCAGGT
>JBHHVE010000015.1:0-63053 GCA_046754085.1 Leptospirillia bacterium | reverse complement strand
CGCTCGGCATCAACCTGGCCGGCGGCGTCGAAAACATCGACGGCGTGACCGCCATCGAATTAGAAGGCGCCGACCAATGCTGCGGGTTCGGCGGACTCTTCGCGCTCAAGATGCCGCAGATTAGCGGGGCCATGCTGCGCGGCTCCGGAGTCGAGTGGGACCTGCGCAAGGACATGCCCTATTCGGGCTACGAGAACTACGAGTTCGACATCCCCGTCGGAACGATCGGCGACGCCTACGACCGCTATCTGGTCACGTTGTCCAATACCGGAATCAGGTCCCGGGTGGTGATTCTGAGGCTTTCGGTGGGTTCCGCCGGGTTGAACATGAAGTGGCCCGCGGACAGGATGCGCCCGTCCAGAAAGATCGGCACGGCGGGATTTTCAAATCCGAACGGCGGCATGGAGCCGACCGTGCAGCCGGTCTTCTCCATCACCTCCTCCGGCGTGGAGAAGCGGATGTTCTTGGTGCCGAACGGTTTTTTAAAGAGGCGCGCCTTGATCTCCCGATCCGCGGTGGTGACCACCAGATAAAAGTTGCCTTTGGCGTGGAACAGGATGCACTTGGAGGACGCCCCCCGCCAACCGGCGGCGGTGCGGTGGGCCAGGGAGTCGTCGCAGCCGGTGACCGCCGGATGCGCCAGCCGTTCAAAGGGAATGCCCAACCCTTCCAGATGGGCGATGATCCGGTCCCGTATGCTCACCGGGCATTCGCAATCTCGATAAGGTTACCGTCCGGATCGCGCAGATAGACCGACTCGATCGGGCCACGCGCGCCGGTGCGCATGACCGGCCCCTCCTCCACCTCCACTCCACAGTCCTCCAGATGTGTGATGACGCGGCTTAAAGGTATATCGGTGAGCAAACACAGGTCGGCGGAGCCTGGGGTCGGATACGCCGCCCCGGGGGCGTAACCGTTCGGCGCCGGGTGCAGGTTGATCTTCTGTCGCCCAAAGGCAAGGGCCGTACGACCTTCGCCGAAGGTGACCGCCCGCATGCCCAGCACCCGCTCATAAAAGTCGCGGGTGATGGCCACCGACGCCACCGTCAGCACCAGATGACCGATGGCCTCAACCTTTACCATGTCCACCGTGCCGTTCCGCCACCACCGCACACACCTCGATCGACCAATCGCTGTACCACTCGCCCGCACGCGCCTGTACCGCCCGGTGATCCGGGTGGTCTCGCCATGCGGCAACCGCGGCGAGGCTTTCCCAGTACGATACGGTCACACCCCGGCCGTCGTCGCCGCGCACGCTCCGCATGTGGATAAAGCCAGCCTGCTCCCGCGCCAGACTTTCCATCCGCGCGGCGGCTTCCGTATAACCGGCCACCCCGTCCCGCAGGTGCGAGGAGAAAATCACCGCCACCCGGAGGGGCGTTGCATCGCTGCCCATCCGTTACCCTTTTGCGTCCAGCCGCTTTTGCAGCGCGGGTTTCAGCGTGCCCTGCTTACGCAGGGTGCGGGTGCCGTGGCGCAGGGTCCAGCGGGTGGCCGCGCCGTCTTCCCTGTCCAGCCAGCGGGCGGCCAGCACCGTCACCCAGTCGGGCCGGGTTTTAGAGGCGTCGTTGAGCCAGTTGCCCACGGAGGTCTGCACATAGCGGTGGTCGTCGGCGCGGAGCGGGTCGAGTACCACAAGTCCCGGCTCCGGCGATTTTTTCAGCTCCGGGATATGGGAACACCAGACGCCACAGGGACGGGTCAGCTCGCTGGCGAAGCGGCGCAGGTTGGGATCGTCCGATGCGGTCAGGGGAGCCACCAGATCGAAGCCTTCGGCAAGATGCGCCATGAAAATGGGGCGGTAAGCCAGCCAGGCGCACTCCCGTATCCCCATGTGAGCATCGGCGGCGAACGGCAACATGCGGGTGAGGAGGTCTTTGGCGGAAAGCTCCGGGTCAGCCGCCAGAAAGTAGCAGGCCCATTCGCGCACCATGTCCGAGCGATGGGCGGCAAGCATGCCCAGCACGGGCTCAACGACGGCTTCATTCCGGGCCGCTCTGAACAGCGCCTGCCCGATGCCACTGACCCTGCGCATCACCCCCTCTTCGGCCAGCGCCTTTGCTTCCGATTGCAGGTCTTTTACCCGTTTAAGGGGCATTTCCGGCAGCAACGCATCCAGCAACGCGGCCTGATCCACCGACAGCCATTCGACCAGATTCATGCTATCGATTTCACCCCGGTTCAGGGCCGCGCGCACCACATCGGGCACCTCCGACATGCGCCGGGCGGGCTTGCGTGACTCCAGCGGCGCGGGGGCGGTCATGTCTAGGGATGGGTGTAGAGCCGTACCAGGTTGGTCCCGCCAGCTTCCAGCGAGGACCCGGCGGTGGCCACCACCCGGTCGCCGGAAGCGATCATGTTCCGGGACGACAGGCGCCTCGCCATTTCGGCGATGGCCCCCTCCGGCTCTTGATGAAAGTCCATCTGCATGGGGACAACCCCCCATACCAGGGACAGCCGCCGCATGATCTCGGGGTACGGGGTAAAGGCGATGATCGGCGCAGCCGGCCGGTACTTGGCCAACAGTCTCGCCGTGAGACCGGTGGTGGTAAACGCCACCACCGCCTTGGCATCAACGCCATCGGCCAGATACCAGGCGGCGCGGCAGATGGTCTGGGCGCCGGTGAGTTCCCCTTCGAAAGGGGTCGGCTCCCCCAGACGAAAGCAGTCCGAGTTTTCCGACTCCCGGACGATTTCGGCCATGATCTCGCAACTTCTGATCGGGTAGTTACCAAATGCGGTTTCCACCGACAGCATGACCCCGTCGGAGCCGTCGAACACCGCATTCGCCACGTCCGACGCCTCGGCCCGGGTGGGCAGCGCCTTGGTGGCCATGGAGTCGAGCATCTGGGTGGCGGTGATCACCGGAATCCCGGCGTTGTGGCAGGTTTCGATGATCTGCTTTTGCACCACCGGCACCCGGGCCAGGGAAATCTGTGCGCCCAGGTCACCGCGGGCCACCATGATGCCGTCGGACTTGGACACGATACCGTCCAGGTGTTCGATGGCCTCGGCGGTTTCGAGCTTGGCGATCACCGGCACCTGCCGGTCTCCCATGCAGTCGCGGATGGCGTCCAGGTCTTCCGCCTCGCGCACAAACGACAGGGCCACGTAATCGACCCCCTGATCGAGACCGAAGGCCAGGTCCGCCTTGTCTTTTTCCGTCAGGCACGGCTCGGAGATGCGAACCCCCGGCAGGGTGATGCCGGAGCGGTCGAACAGAAGACCGCCGTCGATCACCTTGCAGCGCACATCGGTATCGGTGGTGGACAGCACCTCCAGTCGGATCAGACCGTCGTGGAGCAGCACGTAGTCGCCCGGGTTCACGTCCGAGGGCAACCTGCGGTAAGGGGTGCTGACCTCCTTTTCGTTGCCCTCCACCTGACGGGTGGTAATGGTGAACTCGTTGCCGTGGTGCAGACCGGTCTGACCGCCGGTGAAGCGGCTGATGCGGATTTTCGGTCCTTGCAGGTCCTGCAGGATGGCCACCGGCTTCTCCAGCCGCTCCGACACCTTGCGGATCAGGGCCATGGCGGCGGCGTGGGACTCGTGGCTGCCGTGTGAAAAGTTGAGCCGGGCAACGTCCATACCGGCGCGGATCAGATTGGAAATCCCCTCCTCCGTGTCGGTGGCGGGGCCGATGGTGCAGATAATCTTGGCCTTACGGATCACAGGTCTCTCTACTTGCTGAATGTATTACACGCACGGCCCGGCTTCTCCACTCCCGCCGCTTGCGGACGTATATGCGGCAGGCCCATTTATCGCATCCCGGCATCCCGGGACGGGGTCAGGCGAACGGGACCAGCTTTTTGAGGCGTGCACTCATGCGGTGGCGGGACAGTTCCTTGTCCACCACCTCCTGACTGGTGACCCAGTTGATCTGAATCGAACGGCGCTCACCCTCAAACGGTGTGTGGCCGTGGTACGAGTTGTCGGCCCGTCGAAACGACAGCAGCGTACCCCACTCCGGCGGCACTTCGGTGACGTAGTCATCCAGGTTGTCGGCGCTTCGCAGCATGCGAAGCCGCCCTTCGGTCCCGGACCACTCCCGGTTCAGGTAGATCAGACAGGTAATGATTTTCGATTCGGTATCCGGGTGGATGCGGCCGTCTTTTTTCTGGCACATGCCGCGCACGGTGACCATCTGGGGATACTCGAACAGGTCGATGCCGTACTTCTCGCTCATGGCGGTCCAGAACGGCTTTCCCTGCACCTCGTCCAGCAGCGCCGCAAATCCTGGACCGTAGTCCAGTTCCGACACCGGAAAGCTGCCGCCCCGGTCGATGTGCGGAAAGTCTTTATAAACAAGGTCCTTCGACTCCGGCCCGAGAAAACCGGGCACGGCAATGAAATCAAACGGGTCGCGGATGAGCGGTGTTTCCCTAAGGCGGTCCAGATTCATCATGGTTGTGATCCCTTCCCCATGCTCAAGTTTCCCCCTGCCCGTTACCGGCCGCACCGTCGACACGGCCCGCCCGGCGCTTGAATTCTAGCCGTTGCCGTACTTCGGCGGCAACTGCGTCGGCGTCGTTAAGGGGGGCGTACCGCCAGGTTTCGAGATGGCCGGTAAACGGTCGGCTCACCCCCGCCCGCTGTAAGGTATCGTGAAAGCGGGCGAATTTACCCCCCTCCCCTTCCAGTTGCACCACATACACCGGACTACCGGTGGCGGCGGCTTCCGAAGCCATCATCACCGAGTCGCAGGTGACCACAATATGGTCTGCCAGAGCCAGATAGCCGTGGTACGGATTTTCGCCGCTGCCGTCCCAGAAATAGCACTCCGGGATATCAAGCCCCTGCCGCAACACCGCTTCCGCCCTGGCGCCGGTGCGGCGGCTCGCGGTGACCAGCAGTCCGGCACCGCCTTTCACCGCCGTTTTAAGGTCGTCCACCAGTTTTTGGGCGACGGTCGTGGTCATGCGGTAACGGCGATTGTCGCCCCCCACCAGCACCGCCACCAGAGGTCGCGGCAGGTGGGAGAACCGGGGCGCAAAATGCGCTGCCGCCGCTGTCAGCAAGGGTTGGGAGATGCGGGTGATGGCGCCCTTCGTGGTCACCACGTTGTCGCCTTGCAGGCCGTCGTGTTCCGGAGAAATCACCAGATCAAAACGGGGTGCGGAACTGCCGGGGTTTTCGATCTGCACGGTCAGGGTGTGACCCCCGCTCCGCTTTTTGACGGCGAGGGCAAAGCCCGCCACGTTCTGGCCGGAGGCAATCAGAATGTCCGGCCACGGCGGCGTCAGCACATCGCTGCCCGCGGCGGCGGCAGCCAGCGGAAACGGCCACAGGTGCGCCGGTAACGAACGCCACAGGGGCTTGGGGCGGACACGTTTGACCTCCGGGGTAACCCCCAGTGCTTCGGCAAGCCCCAGGCACTGGCCGGTGAGGCTCATGCGCCCGTCGGTGATGATCCAGCAGGACACTAGCCAAACAACGCTTGATATTTGGTGGTCAGGTGGCGCAAAAACGGCTCCGCCGACAGGGGCTTTCCGGTGGCCCCTTCCACCACCTGGCGGGCAGTGCGCTTGCGGCCATAGCGCCAGACGTTTTCCGTCAACCAGCCCCGCAGGGCGTCGTAACGCCCCGTCGTCATCTCCTCGAAGATATCCGGGTGGGCCGCCTCGGCCGAGTCGAACAGTTGCGCCGCCGTCAGGTTGCCCAGGGTGTAGCCCTGAAACGCCCCGCCCACGGGTCCCGCCCACCAGTGCACGTCCTGCAAGGCGCCGCTATTGGCATCCTGGGGCGTCACCCCCACGGTCTCGGCCATGGCGGCGCGCCAGGCGTCGTCGAGCTCGGCGGGCTTGAGGCGGCCCTCGAGCATCGCAAGCTCCAGCTCAAAACGCAGCATGACGTGCAGGTTGTAGGTCACCTCGTCCGCATCGGTGCGGATCAGGGACGGCGCCACCCGGTTGATGGCCCGCAGCCAGTCGTCCATGGAAACGGCGCTCAGGGCGTTGCCGAAGGTTTTTTGAAGGGATGGATACCAGTGCACCCAGAACGGGCGGCTGCGGCCCACCAGATTCTCCCACAGGCGGGACTGGCTCTCGTGCACGCCGGAGGAGGTACCGGTGGCCAGCGGCGTGCCCTCCAGCGTGCGGGCAATACCCTGCTCGTACATGCCGTGACCGGCCTCGTGCAGGGTGGAAAACATGCACTCCACCGGATCGTCCGGCTTCATACGGGTGGTGATGCGTACGTCCCCGATGGAGAAGCCGGTGGTGAACGGGTGCGGCGACAGGTCCAGCCGCCCGCGGGAAAAATCGTATCCCACGGCTTCGGCAAGTTGGTGGGAAAACGCCATTTGCGCGTCTTCCGGGTAAGGACCGGCAGGCAGCTTCGGTGCGTCTGCCGACGCTTCCGCAAGCTGTTTCGCCAGCGGCACCAGACCCGCTCTGAGCTCCGCGAACACCGGGGTCATGTCGGCCACGGTCATGCCCGGATCGGACTCCTCGATGAGGGCGTCCGCCGGATGCGCCGCCTCCGGGTAGTAGCCGGCGAACTCCCGGGACAGTTCCACTCCCCGCTCAAGCTCCGGCAGCGCGGCCCTGAAATCGTTGGCCTCGCGGGCGTTTTCCCAGGCGGCGTAGCTTTGGGCGGTATGGGCGGAAAACCGGCTGACGAAATCCTCCGGCAGGCGGGTGGCCCGATCGAAATCCCGCCGCGCCTCGCGGATCAGGGCTGCATCGTCGCCATCCGGGTCCAGCTCCCCGATCCGTGCCTCCAGGGTGTCCAGCAGGCGGCCCAGGGCGGGGTCGGTGGCACGCCCGTGGGACAGGGTGCCCAGGGTGGTCAGTTGCCGACCGCGGGCGGCTCCACCGCCCGGCGGCATGAAGGTGGCCTGATCCCACATCAGCATGTGGCTGGCGGCGGTCAGGTCGGTGATTTCGGCGAGGTGCGCGCGCAGGCGGGCAAGATCTTTTTCCATGACACCAGAGTGTACGTCATTCGGCGGCATACCGCCCGCCCCGCCCTGCGGAACGCTGGCAACGGCCGTTAGTGGGTGTCGCCGGGACCGCCCGCCACCCGGGGGTGGTCGAGACTCTCCTGAAGCATTTTGGCCTGGGCCACCACCTGGGGATTGCGGGCCAGGTCAATGGCGCGCTGTACCGAGGCTTTGGCCTCGTCGATGCGACCCAGTTCGGAGTAGGCAAAACCCAGATTAAGATGGGCCTGCACGTTTTGCGGGTTGAGGGAGGCCGCCTTGGCCGACAACTCCACCGCCTTGTCCAGCTCGCGCTGGTCCAGGTGGAACGCCCCCATACAGGCCAGGGAGCGGCTGTCGGCCTGATTCAGCTTGATGGCTTCGGTGAGGGCCGCCTTCGCCTCCGGGCGCGCCCCTTCGGTGGCCAGAAGCAGGCAGCCCAGGGCGGTGTATGCCGAATCCCGCACCGCATCCCGCTGCACGGTCTGCCGGTAAGATTGAATCGCTTCCGGGTAGCGGCCCGCCGCTTCGTAGGTCTGCCCCAGGATTTCGTAGGACATGGCCAGTTCCGGGTCCAGGGAAATGGCCTCGTTCAGGGTGCGGATGGCGCGCTCATGGTCACCCCGCTCCATGAATGCCCGGCCCAGGTTGGCCTTTTTCATGGCCGGGGATTCTTCCCGGCAGCCGACGGCGCCCAGAACCCATACCCCGGCGAGCAAAAGCGCGATAACAAGTGTGGTCTGTCGCATAAACGTATTATCCGGAGGTCTGGGATCCAGCGTCCGCGGCGGCCCACTTGGCATCATCCACCGCCTTGATCTCGGCGCGCAGCCGGGTCAGGTCACCGGTGAATTTCAGGTAGGCCCAGCGGGAGATGATCATGAATTCCATCCACGGGATACCAAAACGCATGCCCTGGGTCTGGGCGGGACCGATAAACTCCCACTCCAGGTAGCCCAGGGACTGGCCGATAGCGAGGGACTCGGCGCCGGTCCACCAGCCGAGGGGCACGCACCACGGAATCACGAACCACATCTTGTCCTCCTCCTTGAGGAGACCGAAGGCAAGGCCCATGGCGACCGCGATGAATATGCCGGTAATGATGGTCGGCAGCACCTGGGGCTCGACCCCTTCCACCAGCAGGCCGAAGGTGTTGTTGCGCGGATAGGGCAACTCGAAGCTCTCGCTGATAACACCGTATTTGAAGGACAGAATCCCCATGCTGGTGAGCTGGCCGATGATCGCACCCCATACCGTTCCGGTGATGACCAGCCATTTGGTGCGGATGCCTGTCCCCTTGTTCGTCACCTTTTTTTTACGGCACTCCAGCTCCCCGAGCACAAAGCCGAGGCTGATGGCAAAGCCCAGGCTGCCCGCCTGCATCATGGACTGGAATACGGGAATCCCGGCGGTAATCCCGGCCACGGTGCCCGCCAGCAGCAGGATGCCGATTTTGGTGGATGTCATGGGAGGTACGTACATGGTATTTCCTCAGGGTGTCGGCACGCACACCGCGCCGCCCCGTAACAAACGATTTTAACCTCCGAATTCTACCAGAGTAGATCGCTGAATTTATGACAGCGATCATAACCGCAACGGCCCCCTCCCCGAATCATCGGAAAGGGGGCCGCCTTGATCGTTCCGGAGCGGACCTTCCGGACAGGCAAACACACCTTACGTGCCCGCCCCCCGGCACGTCCGGCTATTTACCCGTCCCGAGGCCTTACCCCGCTACGGAGTGCCTCGCCTAGCCCTGATCCTCGCGGATCTTGTTGAGGGCGGAACCGGCCTTGAACCACCCGATGTGGGTGTCGTTCAGGGTGTGGTTGCAGGTGGCCACATCCTCCGAACCGTCGGCATGCTTGATCACCACCGTAACCGGCTTGCCCGGGGCAATGTCGGTAAGACCGGTGATGCTGATCCGATCGTCCTCTTTCACCTTGTCGTAGTCGGCGGCGTCGGCGAACCACAACGGCAGGATGCCCTGCTTCTTGAGGTTGGCCTCGGCGATACGGGCGAAGCTGCGGGCGATCACCGCGCGGCCGTTCAGGTGGCGCGGCTCCATGGCGGCGTGCTCACGAGAGGAGCCTTCGCCGTAGTTCTCGTCGGCGATCACTACCCAGCCCTGGCCCTTGGCCTTGTAGTCCCTGGCCACCAGGTTGTAGTCCAGGCCCTTCTCACCGGTCAGCACGTTGCTGCCCTTGCCGGGCTCCTTGGTGAAGGCGTTGACGGCGCCGATGTACATGTTGCCGCTGATGTTATCCAGATGCCCGCGGTATTTGAGCCACGGACCCGCCGGAGAGACGTGATCGGTGGTGCACTTGCCCAGGGCCTTCACCAGCACCGGCATGTCGGCGTAGTCGGCCACCGGGTCCAGCTTGGGAAACGGGTCCAACAGCGCAATGCGGTCGCTGTTCGAATCCACCGAAACCGCCGGGGCATTGTCGATGGGGGCCACGTAGCCGGCATCCTTGGTCTGGAACCCCCCTGACGGCAACTCCTGACCCGTGGGCGCCTCCAGCTTGAACTCGGTGCCATCGGCCCCGGTCAGGGAGTCGGTCAGCGGGTTGAACTTGAGGTTGCCGGCCAGACCCATGGCCACCACGATCTCCGGGCTTGCGATGAAGCCGAGAGTCTCCGGGTTGGCGTCGTTGCGGGCGCGGAAGTTACGGTTGAAGGAGGTGATGATGCTGTTGGCATCGCCCTTCTTGATGTCGTCCCGGCGCCACTGGCCGATGCACGGCCCGCAGGAGTTGGACAGCACAATTCCACCGACCTGCTCAAACCCCTCCATGATGCCGTCCCGGATAATGGTCTCGTGGACCCGCTCCGAGCCCGGGCTGATCATGAAGGTGGACTTGGCCTTGAGGCCGTGGGCGGCAGCCTGTTTGGCCACGTTCACGGCGCGGGTCATGTCCTCGTAGGAGGAGTTGGTGCAACTGCCGATGAGGGCTGCGGTCAGTTCCTCCGGGTAGCCCTCACGCTCGGTCTCGGCGGCCAGATCGCTGATTTTTCTGGCCAGGTCCGGGGTGTGGGGGCCGACCACGTGGGGTTCAAGCTCCGACAGGTTGATCTCGTGGATCTCGTCATAGAACGCCTCCGGGTTGGCCTCCACCTCCGGATCGGCGGTCAGGGCCGCGGCGTACTGATCGCACAGGTCGGCCACTTCGCCGCGCTCGGTAGCGCGCAGGTAGCGGGCCATGGAATCGTCGTAACCGAACATGGATGTGGTGGCGCCGATCTCGGCGCCCATGTTGGTGATGGTGGCCTTGCCGCTGCACGAGATGGTGCGCGCGCCGGGGCCGAAGTACTCGACGATCTTGCCGGTACCGCCCTTCACCGTCAGCATCTGGGCGACTTTCAGGATGACGTCCTTGGGGGAGCTCCAACCCGACAACTCACCGGTGAGCTTGATACCCACCAGCTTCGGCATGCGGGTCGACAGCGCCTGACCGGTCATCACATCCACCGCGTCCGCACCTCCGACGCCGATGGCGATCATGCCGATGCCGCCCGCGTTCGGTGTGTGGGAGTCGGTGCCGATCATCATCATGCCCGGTACGCCGTAGTTCTCCAGCACCACCTGATGGATGATGCCGCTGCCCGGCTTCCAGAAACCCATGCCGTAGCGCTGGGCGGCGGCATGCAGGAAGTCGTACACCTCCCGGTTGGTGTCCTCGGCCACCTGCAGATCCTGTTTTTCCCCCTGATATGCCTGAATCAGATGGTCGCAGTGCACCGTGGACGGCACCGCCGTCTTGGGCATGCCGGCGGTCATGAACTGAAGGATGGCCATCTGGGCGGTGGCGTCCTGCATGGCGACCCGGTCCGGGCGCAGCCACACGTCGTCGGCGCCGCGCTCGATGCCGCAACTGTCGGCGTCGTCCATGTGGGAGAAGAGAATCTTCTCGGCGGCGGTGAGCGGTTTACCGGTCCGGGCGCGGGCGGCGGCGTGCACCGCATCGAGCCGTTCGTAGAGTTTCTTTACGTCATTGATGTCGATCAACATTGGATTTACCTATTCTTCGTTCGTAGCTTAGGCGGACTTGGATGCGGCGGCGCCCGGCACGGCGCGCAGGCCGTCACCCACATAAGCGTAGGAGCCTTCCGGCAAACGGCGGAACGGTTTTTCCTTGGACCATTCCTCCACGATGTGGGCCACCACACCGGGAATGCGGGCGATGATGAAAAACCCCTTGCCAACTTTCCAGTCAAAACCCATATCGCACAGGATGGCGGCAATGGCGCCATCCACGTTCAGGGGCATGTCGCGGCCCATGGTCTCTTCCAGAGCATCCTGCACGGCCACCGCAAAGTCGATATAGTTGCCGCCAAAGTCGTACTCCTTGGCCAGCTCCAACATCCGCACGGTGCGCGGGTCACGCTTGTAGAGCTTGTGGCCGAAGCCCGGAAAACGGCGCTTGGCGGCGCGCATCTCGGCGACCTTTTCCTTGGCCAGGGCGGTCACGTCAGTGACACCCTCATCCAGCAATTCGTTGAACAGCTTCATGCATTGCTCAATGGCGCCGCCGTGGAAGTCACCCAGGGTAAGGGCGCCCGCGGCCACCGCGCTGTTCAGGCTGTTGCCGCCGGAAAATACGGTGCGGGCGGCCACCACGGACGGCGGCGCGATGCCGTGATCCACACAGGCGGTCAGCATGGCGTTCATCATCTTGGCCTCGGACGGGCTCGGCAGTTCGCCCTTGAGCACCAGGTAGATGGCCTCGGCAAAACTCACATTGCCGATCAAATCCTGCAGCGGGTAACCCCGCACCACGGTCTTGCCTTCAATCTGTCCCGCGACGGTGGTTTTCCAAAGCACCTCGGACATACTCTTCTCCAGTCTTTTTTGGTGGCCCCCGCCCGCAAAAAAGAGGTGCCCCCCTCCATGGGAGGAAGCACACCTCTTAAATGCAAGCAACTTAACTCATGGGGACAAAGCCCCTTTCCAATCTCACGTCATTCGGTATAGACCGCGCTACGCCTCGGCAGCGGCACCGGCCTGATCAATGATGGCATTCAAGGTCTGGCTCGAACGCTGGGCGGCGGCCACCTTGGCGGGGTCGGGGTGGAAATATCCCCCCGTGTCCACCGGGCTGCCCTGAATCGCGTCCAGCTCTTCCAAAATCCTGGCCTCGTTCGCCGCCAGTTGCTCGGCAATCGGAGCAAAATGCGCCTTCAATGCCGGATCCTCGTCCTGAGCGGCCAGCGCCTCGGCCCAGTACCTGGCGATGTAAAAATGGCTGCCCTTGTTGTCCAGCTGACCCACCTTGCGGAGCGGCGATTTGTTGTTATCCAAAAGCTTTCCGGTGGCGATGTCCAGCGTCTTGCCCAGCACCCCGGCCCGCGGGTTGTTGCGGGTGGTGCTCAGGTGCTCCAGCGAAGCCGCCAGCGCCGCGAACTCACCCAGGGAGTCCCACCGCAGGTGGCCTTCCTTAACGAACTGCTGCACGTGCTTGGGGGCGGAACCACCGGCACCGGTTTCGAACAGACCGCCGCCGTTCATCAGCGGCACGATGGAGAGCATCTTGGCGCTGGTGCCCAGCTCCAGGATCGGAAACAGATCCGTGAGGTAGTCACGCAGCACGTTGCCGGTCACTGAAATGGTGTCCTGGCCGTTCTTCATGCGCTCCAGGGAGAACCGGGTGGCCTCCACCGGGGACTTGATGAGGATCTCGAGGCCACTGGTGTCGTGCTCCTTCAGGTAACGCTCCACCTTGGTGATCAACTGGGCATCGTGGGCACGGGTGCTGTCGAGCCAGAAAACGGCGGGAGCGCCGGTGGCGCGGGCGCGGGTCACGGCCAGCTTCACCCAGTCCTGAATCGGCGCGTCCTTGGCCTGGCACAGCCGCCAGACGTCGCCTTGCTCCACCTCGTGGGTGAAGAGGGTCTCGCCGGCAGCGCTGGTGACCTTGATGGTGCCGTTGCCGGGGGCCTCGAAGGTGGTCGGGTGGGAGCCGTACTCCTCGGCCTTCTGGGCCATCAGACCGACGTTGGGCACGCTGCCCATGGTGGTCGGGTCAAAGGCACCGTTCTTGATGCAGAACTTGATGGTCTCGTCGTAGACCCCGGCGTAGCTGTGATCCGGGATCACGCACTTGGTGTCGGCCTCTTTGCCGTCCGGGCCCCAGCCCTTGCCGCCGCCTCTGATCAGGGCGGGCATGGAGGCGTCGACAATGACGTCCGAAGGCACGTGCAGGTTGGTGATGCCCTTGTCCGAATCCACCATGTACAGGGGCGGCTGCTTGTCGTAGCAGGCCTGGATGTCGGCCTCGATGGCGGCCTTCTGATCCGCCGGCAGGCTCTGGATCTTGGCAACCACGTCGCCAAAGCCGTTGTTGAGGTCCACGCCGAGCTTGGCGAAGGTGTCGGCATGCTTCTCGAGCACGTCGGCAAAGTAGGTTGCGACACAGTGGCCGAAGATGATCGGGTCGGAGACCTTCATCATGGTGGCCTTCATGTGCAGGGAGAACAGCACATCCTTGGCCTTGGCGTCGGCGATCTCTTTGGCGAGGAACGCGCGCAGGGCGTTCTTGCTCATGAAGGTGGCCGAGACCACCGCGCCCGACTGCAACTCGGTGTCGTCCTTGAGCACGGTGCTGTTGCCGCTGCCGTCGATAAATTCGATTTTGGCGTTACCGGCGGTGGCGTCGGTGATGGTGACCGCCTGCTCGTTGGCGCGGAAGTCACCTGCGGTCATCGTGGCCACGTGGGTCTTGGAATCAGGGCTCCAGGCGCCCATGGAGTGGGGGTTCTTCCTGGCGTAGGACTTCACCGCCTGCGGCGGGCGGCGGTCCGAGTTGCCCTCGCGCAGCACCGGATTGACGGCGCTGCCCAGGATCTTGGCGTAGCGCGCCTTGATCTCTTTTTCGGCGGCGGTCTTGGGGGTCTCCGGGTAGTCCGGAATGTCGTACCCCTGGCCCTGCAACTCCTTGATGGCCCCAACCAGCTGGGGAATCGAGGCGCTGATGTTCGGCAGCTTGATGACGTTGGCTTCCGGGGTCTTGACGATGTCACCCAGTTCGGCCAGATGGTCCGGCTGCTTCTGGGCATCGGTCAGGTTCTCGGGAAAGGCTGCGATGATGCGTCCGGCCAGGGAAATATCCATGGTGCCAACGCTAACGCCTGCGACTCCGGCGTAGGCTTGAATGATCGGCAGAAACGATCCGCTCGCAAGTTCAGGGGCTTCATCGACCTTGGTGTAGATGATATCCATTTGTGCCGACATGTCTTAACTCCAGTTCTTAATTCCCGGCGGGATACCGCTCGGGGGGATCAGGGGACGGGCAAGGGCCCGACTTTTGTCCGTTATACCGCCTCAGACCGTCGCGTAGCGGGGTTCAACATTCGCACCGGCGGCGCTGTCCAGGTTCGGGGTCACGCCCAACTCCTCGATGCAATCCACCAGGTCGTGGTAGTACCTGGCCACCCGCACGTTGTCACCGGCTGCGGACAACAGGCGTTTTTTGTCGGATGCCTTGCCTTTGCCTCGCTCCACCACCGCACCGGCGTGACCGAAGGCCACGCCTTCCTGCTCTTCCTGAAACTCACCGCCGATAAAGGCCGCCACCGGCTTGGTGAACTTGCCCGCGGCAATGGCCTCGGCAGCCTGCTCCTCGTAGGTGCCACCCACCTCGCCCAACATGACAAGGCCGGTGCAGTTCGGGTTGGCTTGCAGCTCTTCCATCAGGTCCGAGTAGATGGTTCCACAGATCACATCGCCGCCCATACCCATGGCCATCAGTACGCCGTGGCCCCGGCGCTTGAGCATCTCGGCGGTGGTGACCGTCAGGCCGCCACTCTTGGAGATGACCACCAGTCCGCCATCGGCCAGCGCCCCTGAGGGATCCTTGCCGCCGACAGCGCCGATACGGCCCACGGACGGCACGAAACAGCCCAGAGAGGTACCGCCCACCACCCGCACGCCGTGGGTCTTGGCGGCCTCATAAATTTCGGCGGCATCCCGGATGGGGGTGTGCTCGGTAATCACGAACACGGTTTTGAGGCCGTTGGCGATGGCCTCCATCACCGCATCCTTCACGGAGGAGGGCGGCACGTAGATCAGGCCGGTATCGATGGCGTCGTGCCGGGCCTTGGCTTCCTTAATGGTGTGGTAGATGGGAATCTCGGGCTCAATGGTGGTGCCGCCCTTGCCCGGGGTCACGCCCGCCAGGATGATGCCGGGAAACAGGGCCTCGGACTCACGCACCACCTGGGAGGCCTCACGGCCGGTCGCGCCCACCACCACCAAACGGGTGTTTTCATTCAGGAGGGAAGTACCCTTCATCTTGAACTCTCCTACAAAAATATTTTGTCAGCTCAGGCTTCGGCTGCCGCCGGACCCGGCTTGTAACCCCGGTGCTCCACCAGCAGGTCGCGCAGGATCAGTGCCGCCTGGGTAATGGGAAGCTCGGAATCGTAAATCTTGCCCTTGATGCCGTTTCGCTCGAAACACTCGGCCAGCAGCTTGAGGCCCTTCTCCACCTCGGGGCCGCCACGGCGCACCACCCAGATGAGATCCTTGTCGAGCTTGCCCTCTTTGGCCAGATCGTCCAGGGCGTTCACAAGGCCTTCGCCCAGGGTCACGTCGATACGGGTGTTGGAGGCGGTGCCGCCGCACACCAGCACGCCCGCAAGGCCCGGCTTATCGAGAATGATGCGGCTGATCTTGTACATCTTCTCCGCCGGCGGGTTGCCGCCGATGTCGGTGAAGTTGGCGGGCCGCAGACCCACATCGTAGGCAGTCTCGATGGTGACGGCGGAGCCGCCGCCGCCGAAGGTCATCATGCCGATGTCGCCGGAAAGGTCTTCCGGCTCGACATAGGACCCGGCCTTGCCGCGGTGGTCGTCCCGATCAATCTGCAGGGCATCGATCTCGCGCTGGGTGGACTCGCGGGAAAACGCCGAACGCTCACCATAGATCTTCTGGGGCGCCACGGTGGCGTCGTCGTCCAGGGTGACAACGGCATCCAGGGCCATCAGGTCGAGGGCATCCACCATCTCGCCGGTCTGTCTGTTTTTCTTCTGAATCTTGACCACGGCCAGAGGGTTGATCTCCAGCATGCGGCTCTCGGAACCCCAGAACGCCTTGTAGACATTGGCGATGGCAAGGGAGGCCTGACGCAGGATGGAACCGTATTTCTCGGTGAATCCGATCTCCACCAGCATGTTGCGGATCATGTAGGGATCGATCTCGGCGCGGGCCGGCACCGGAAAGTTGGTGATGTTGGCGGGGTCGATCTCTTCCACGTCCATACCGCCCTGCATGGACAGGGTGATCACCGGGCCGCGGGTCTCGGTGGAGTAGGTCACGGAGCAGTACAGCTCGGCCTGAATATCCGCCTTCTGGCAAACCATCACCGCCACCGGGGTCTCGCCCCAGATGGTCATGCCCATAATGTCGGTCACCGCCTGAGCGGCTTCCGCTTCATTGTTGACCAGCTTGACACCGCCCGCCTTGCCGCGCTTGCCCACCAGCACCATGGCCTTGACCACCGCACCGTTGTTGTTTTTCACAAACTCGGCCACTTCGTCGTTGGGCTCGGTGGCTACAACAAACTCCGGATGGGGGATCCGGTATTTTTTGTAAATGGTCGAGACCGCTTCGTGTTCGTAAAGGTTCACGTCGAACTCCTCAAATTCATTCGATCAAGCAAGCCACCCGTGCCGCCCCTACGCTGGGGTCGCTCCGGTATCGAATGCCCCCATCACACGGCGGGCACACCCGGACACACGCTTCTCTCAGGCCATAGGAACGGGCATTGTAAGGGGGGCTTTAAGAGGTGGTCAACCGGCTTTTAGACAGTTTTTCCCAGAGCCTGTGCCACCTCGTCCTCCAGGGTGCATGCGGAGGTGTCCGGGCCGATGGAACGGCCCAGTTTTTTGGCGATGTCATCGGCGATGGACAGCACGCACGGGATCATCACCAAAGTCAGCACCGTGGCGAACGCCAGCCCCCACACGATGGAGATGGCCATGGGGGCCAGATACGCCGCCTGCCCCCGGGTCTGGAAGCTCAGGGTGATGAGCCCCAGGATGGTGGTAATACTGGTCAGGAGGATCGGACGCAGCCTCACACGCGCCGCCCGCACCACGGATACCCAGCGGCCCGCACCCGCAGCCCGCGCCGTATTAACGAATGACACCAGCACCAGGGAATCGTTCACCACCACCCCCACCAGGCCCGCAAGGCCGATCAGGGAGAGCAGCCCCAGCGGCTGCATCATCACAAAGTGCCCCACCACCACGCCGATGAAGGCGAACGGCACCGTGGACATGATCACCAACGGCTGCACCATGGAGCGGAACAGGGTGCCCAATATTAAATAGATAAGCAGCACGGCGATCAGGCTGGCGCGGCCCAAAGAGGCCAGAGACTCCATCTGACGCTCGTTTTCGCCACCGTAGACCAGTTCATAGCCCGGATACAGCCGGGGCACGTCGGCAAACGCCTCCCGCACACGGGCGTTGGCCTCGGTGGAGGTAATGACCTCCTTGTCCACCGCGGCGGACACCAGAATGGTGCGCTGCCGGTCCTTGCGCACCACTGCGGACGCGCCCTGGGTATAGGCCACCCTGGCCACGCTGGTGAGGGGCACCCAGCCGGAGGTGGGGCTCCACAGGCGCACCTCATCGAGCCGCTGGGGGCGATCGGCGAAGCGTTCGGCGTAGCGCACCACCACGTCCAGGGTGTCGTTGCCCTGGCGAATCTCCGAAACATCCTCTCCCTCGAACGCGATCCGCACCGCGCGCCCCACGGCGGCGGCGTTGAGACCATAGAGGGCGGCCCGGTCCTCATCCACCTGGACGGTCAGCTCCTGCTTGCCGAGCACATCGTCGGTGGCAATGTCGAACACCCCGTCGATACCCTGCAAAAAGTCCTGCAATTCCCTGGCGATGCCCCGCAGTACGGCAACGTCCTCGCCCCGCACCTTGACCTCCACCGGACGCCCCACCGGCGGGCCGCCCTGGGTTTCGATCACCCGCAGGGTTTCGTAGCCGGTCACCTCCGTCAGCCGACCGCGCAGATCGTTCATAACGGCATAGCCGTTTCTCCGATCCGGGTCGTCAAAATGGGCCAGCTCGAAATAGATCATCCCCAGGTTCGAGCCACTGGTGGTGCGACCGGTGGAGATGTCGAAATGCCGCCCGATCAGCCCCACCATGGCGTTCAGGTCCGAGGGCGGCAGCCCCTTGCCGGCCTCTTCAACCTGCGCCATGACCTCGGCGGTACGGGTGAGGCTGGTGCCTTCCGGGGTCTCCACCATCACCGCGAAGCCCGGCAGGTCCTTGGTGTTGAACATCACGAATTTCATCTGATAGCGCATGACCAACGCCGAGAGCACCGCCACCAGAACCAGCACTCCCACGGTCAGATAACGGTGCCTGAGGGCGGTGATAATCAGACCGGTATAGCGCTTTCGAAGCCGCACAAAACGGTGCCCCTCCCGGCGGATGCCGGCGCCGATGCCCTTGGTGAACTCCGCCAGATGACTGGGCAGCATCAACAGTGATTCGATCATGGTGGCGATCAGGCAGAACACCACCACGATCGGAATCACCTTCATGAACTTGCCCATGATGCCGCTCATCAGCGCCATGGGGGCGAAGGCGGCCATGGTGGTGGCGGTGGCGGCGATCACCGGCAGCATCACCTCCGATGAGCCCACCACGGCGGCCACCCGTGGGGAAAAGCCCTTGAGCAAATATCGGTAGACGTTTTCGGTGACGATGATGGCGTCGTCCACAATCAATCCCAACACCACGATCAGGGCGAACAGGGAGAGCATGTTGATGCTCATGCCCGCCATCTCCATAAAGATGAACGCGATCAGAAACGAGGTCGGAATGCCCACCGCCGCCCACAGGGCCAGCCGCCAGTCGAGCAGGGCGAACAGGGTGAGGCAGACCATGACAAAGCCGATGCCGCCGTTCACGTAGAGGGTTTTGAGACGGCTCTGGATCCACACCGAGCCATCCCGGGTGGTGGTGATGGAGACCCCCTCCGGCATCGTCTGACGCATGTCCGCCACCCGTTCGTTAACCTCCTGAACAATACGAATGGTGTCGCCGTTGCGTTTTTTGGAGATTTCCAGGGCGATGGCGCGCTCCCCGTCCATGCGGCCAAACGCGGTTTCCTCCTCGAACCCGACCTTCACCGTGCCCACGTCCGACAGGCGCACGTGCAGTCCGTCGGCCCGGCGCCCCACGACCACTTCACCGAGCCGCTCCGGGTTCGGGTACTCACCTTCCGTGCGGACTAAAAATTCGGAACCCCGGCCACGAATGACCCCGGCGGGAAGGTCGGTGTTTCTGGCCTTGACCGCTTCCGCCACCTCAGCCGCGCCAATGCCGAAGGCGGTAAGCCGGAGCGGGTCCAGTTCCACGGAGACTTCACGCTCCCGGTAACCGGTCATGGTCACCGCCGCCACCCCCCGGATACCGTCGATGGCGCTCTCCAGATCCTTGGCCACCCGGCGCAGGTCGCCCTCCGGCGCATTGCCGTGCACGGTGACGTTGATCACCGGGAACTGGCTCTCGATCTCGATCACCGCCGGATCGTCCGCATCGGCGGGCAGGTCCACCTGGCGTTCGATCTCGCTTCGGGCATCCTGGGCGACCTTGCGGACATCGGCCCCCTGTTCGAGCTTGAGCTCGATCATGGAGCTGCCTTCGAGGGAGCGGGAGTTCACCTCCTCCACCCCGGTAATGGCGTGCACCGCATCCTCTATCGGGATGGTGATCTCCTTTTCCATCTCCTCCGGGGAAATACCGGGGTAGGTGGTGGAGATGGCCACCATGTCGAGGGAGATTTCGGGAAACACCTCCCGCTCCATGGAAGTGTAAAAATAACCTCCCATCACGACGATCAGGAGCAGGAGCAGGTGTACGAAGACCGGGTTTCTGACCGACACCAGAACCGGCCAGGCACCCGTCTCCCGAGTTGCCGGGCGGCCGTCAGGGGAGTCCATACACCGCCGGGGCCTGCCGTCCCGCCACCACCTGAACGCCGTCGGCCACGGTGACGGACACCTTCTCCCCGCCCTTCAGGCGGGTCTGCCCCACCACGATCACGGCGCTTCCGGGGACAAGACCTTCGGCAATGATGGCAAGCTCGTCCACAAACGCCTCCACGGTCACCTGCATCGCCCGTGCTTTTTGGTCATCCACGACGTAGAGTCGCTCTCCGGCCTCACTGTTGCGCACCGCGACAGCGGGCACGGCAAAGGCGTCCGCCAGCGTACGGCCGGGAATGTTCAACCGCCCCACCATGCCGGGGCGGATATGGCCATCGGCGTTGTCCACGTAAACCACCACAGGAAACGCCGCATCCCCCGGCTGGCCCACCGACCCCACCCGTTCCACCTTGCCGTCGAAGTCGGCGTCGGGCAGGGCATCGAAATGCACCGTCACCGGCACCCCCGGACTCACGTACACCACCTGCCGCTCGGACAGTCCGGCGGTGAGCTGGATACGGTCGGTGCGGGCCAGATGAAACAACGGCGCGCCCGGCGCCAGCACCGACCCCGGTTCCGAAAAGCGGCGGGTGATCTCCCCCGGCGCGGGGGCGGTGACGGTGGCGTTGGCCAGGTTCCGCTCCGCGTCCTTGAGGGCCAGCTCCGCCAGACGCAGGTCGGCTTCCGCCAGACGCAGGGAAAGCTCGGCCTCCTCCAGCACCGAATCGGCCACCGAGCCCTGACGGGACAGGGCCTCCCGCCGTTCAAAGTCCTTGCGGGCCAGAGAGGCGCGCACCCTGGCCCGTTCCAGTTCGGCCATACGGGTGTCCCGCGCCAGGGTGAGCGGTTCCGGGTCGAGGCGGGCCAGCACATCCCCGGCCTGCACCTCGCTGCCCACGTCGACGCTGGCCGAAAGCAGGGTGCCGCCCACCTCGGCATCCAGATGAAACTCCCGCACCGCCCGCGCCACGGCGGTCACCCCGTACACTTCGGTAAACGGCGCGGGCCGGGCGGTAATCACTTCCACCGGCACCACGCGGGCCTCACGCACCGGTTTTTTGTCCTCACCGCCGCAGCCCGCCGCCATGAGCAACAGCATGGCGGCCGCCAGATAGGGGGCGGTGTTCACAAACAGTTTTCGCGGAAACATCAGAGGTAGGGGAGCCCCGAGTCAAGATAGTTTCCGACGTAGTCCGTCACGCCGTCTTCGAGGGAACGGAAGGTCGCCGGGTAGCCCGCCTCCCACAGGCGGTCCATGGAGGCCTCGGTGAAATACTGGTAGCGCCCCCGCAAATCCTCGGGCATGTCGATGTAGCTGACGTTGATCGGCAGCCCCATGGCTTTCAGGGTGGCCTCCGCCAAGTCCCGGAAGGTGCGGGCGGAACCTGTGCCCAGGTTGTAGATACCACATACCTCCGGATGCTCCATGAGCCACGCCATCACGTCCACGCAGTCTTTCACGTAAACGAAGTCACGCCGTTGCTCACCGTCGGCGATACCGTCCCGGTAGGACTTGAACAGCCGCACCTCGCCCGTATCCTTCGCCTGCCCGAAGGCGTGATAGATCACACTGGCCATGCGCCCCTTGTGATACTCGTTGGGGCCGTAGACATTGAAAAATTTAAGTCCCGCCCACTGGGTCGGGGCGTTGCCACGCGCCGCCTGAGCCGTCGCCCACTGGTCGAACAATTGCTTGGAATAGCCGTAGGCGTTCAGCGGGCGCAGGGTGCCGATTTTGTGCGGCTCATCGGAGTAACCCTGCGCACCGTCGCCGTAGGTGGCGGCGGAGGAGGCGTAGATCAGGTTCCCCGAGTGCTCCGTGCCCCACCACCACATGGCCTTCGAGTAAGCAAAATTGTTGGACATCAGAAAGTCCACGTCGCGCTCGGTGGTGGTGGAACAGGCGCCCATGTGGAAGATGGTTTTCACCTCCCGTCCGTGGCCCGTGATCCACTCCAGAAAGGTGTCCCGGTGCATGTAGTCGGCGATTTTTTTGCCGACCAGATTGCGCCATTTTTCAGTCTCGGCCAGATTGTCCACAACCAGAATATTGGTGTGGCCCAGCGCGTTGAGTTTTTTCACGAGTGCGCTGCCGATGAACCCGGCGCCGCCGGTAACTACAATCATGACGCTTCCTCCAACTGGCTTGCCCCGGAACTGACTTCAAGAATGAAGTCTACCGCTCCGGACAGCTCACCGCACACCCGGTCCGCCGCCCCGGTGTCCGTTCCCGGTTCCGCCAACAGCACGTTGTGGGTGCCCGCCGCGCGCCCCGCTCCCACGTCGGACGGCTTATCCCCCACCATCCACGACGCCTTCAAATCAAGATTCAACTCGGATGCCGCCTGTTTCAGGAGGCCGGGAGCCGGTTTGCGGCAATCGCAATCGCCCCCCATATCCACCGGTGCGTGGGGGCAGACATACACCCCGTCGAGCACCGCGTCCGGGTCTTCGGCGGACAACAGCCGCGCCAGCCGGGCATTCACCGCATCCACAACCTTGCTGGAGAAATAGCCCCGCGCCACCCCGGACTGGTTGCTGATCAGCACGATGAGAAAACCCGCCCGGCGTGCCCGCGCCACTGCGTCCGCGGCCCCTGGCAGCAGTTTTACATCATGGGGGTCGGCAATGTAGCCGGTATCCACGTTGAGGGTGCCGTCCCGGTCCAGAAACAGCGCCGCGCGGCGGCTGTCACCACTCAAGAGTCTTCCGCCAGTCCGGTCTCCACCAACTGGCAGAGGATATGACCGAGGGTGATGTGGCCCTCCTGCACCCGGGCGGTGCTGTGGTGGGGCACGTTGATGTGGTGATCCGCGATACCGCCCAGCTTGCCGCCGTCTTTCCCGGTCAGGGCCACGGTGACACAGCCTGCCTCCCTGGCGCGTTCGATGCCCTGCACCACGTTGCCGGAGTTGCCACTGGTGCTGATGCCGATGGCCACGTCGCCGGGGCGGGCCAGAGCCTCCACCTGGCGGGCGAAAATACGTTCGTAGCCGAAGTCGTTGGCGATGGCGGTCAGGGCCGAGGTGTCGGTGGTCAGCGCAATGGCGGCCAGCCCCGCCCGCTCGGCCTCAAAGCGGCCCACAAGCTCGGCGGCGATATGCTGGGCGTCGGCGGCGGAACCGCCGTTGCCGAAGACAAGCAGCTTGCCGCCCTGCCGATAACTTGTGATGAGCGCCACAGCCACCGACTCAAGCGCGTCCGAAGCCCCCTTGAGGGCGGTCATCACCGAGAGGTGGTCGTCCAGTGCGGTTTCAATCTGCTGTTTCATGCGCGCCCGTCTCCGTCGAATACCTCCGCTGCGGGCACAATTATACTTAATCCGGAGATCGCACGTTCGAATCATGCCGGGCGCGCCATGGGCTGCAAGGGGGCCAGCCAAATGATGGGGGTCCCCGCCCCGCTCACGGCGGATCAATTTTCCAAGGAAACACCCCGCTTGCACGCAGGGGGCGGGGTGTCCACATCATCAGGTGGAAGTTCCCTGAGTGGGGAAGGGTCCGGAGCGACCCTCGCCTACCGGCGGAATGACCCGCCCGGAATCATCAAAATCCGCTGCTGGTGATCCGGTGACATCCGCTGGCGCCACAATTCTTGTTTTGTTCGACAGTACCGCTTCTTCCACCGTTGTGATCGCTTTCACTTCTGAAATCACCCTCGTGGCAGGCGGCACAGAAGGGCGCGTACTGGGGCGAAGGCCACACAAAGGTGCTGTCAACACTATTGCCGTGGCAACTACTGCACGGCAGGATTCTCCAGTGATCGCCCGGGTAGTCCCCTTTCGGGTCATGGCTGAAGATGCTCGGCGCCCAGCCGCTCGTCGAGTGGCACACGTCACACTGCACGGTGGTGCTCAAGTGCCCGGCTATCTTGGGTGTCGCTCCGCCAGTGGGGTTGTGACACGTGTCGCACTGTCCGGCGCTGCTGCTGTCGTGAACCCAGGAGCCGCCCACAAACGTCGCGGTGGTGTGGCAGAAGTGGCAATCCAGGCCGGTGGCGACGTGGCTATCGGTCTTGCCGATCGCCGTGACCCCGTGGCAGGACTGGCAGTTGTCCACGATACCCGTGTGATCAAACACGGCGCCAAGGAACGTGTTCGTGGTGTGGCAAACGCCGCAATCCTGGTTGGTTTCAACATGGACCACCGGTTTGCCCGTGGCAAACCCGGCCCCATGGCAGGAGGCGCAGCTGCCCACAATGCCGGCGTGACTGAATGTTGCCGGAATAAAGCCAGTGGTCTGGTGGCATGTGCCACAGTCCTCATCGGTCGGCACGTGATTCGGCGGCGGAATCTTCCCCGGTGCGGTCGTCCCGTTGTGGCAGGAAATACAGTTGCCGACGATGCCCTGGTGATCGAATTTGGCTCCGGCAAACGCTGTCGGGTTGTGACACGCGGAACAATCCTGGCTGGGCCCAATGGAAACGTGGTTGATCGACATTCCGGTCGCCGCCACGCCGTCGTGGCAGGACACGCAGTTATCGACGATGCCGGTATGGTCGAAAACCGCCGGCTTGAAGGCGCCACCGGCCACGTGGCAGACCACGCAGTCCTCCGTCGTCGACACGTGGGGCGGGCTGACCTTGGCATCCTTGCCCGTCGCGTCCGTCCCGTTGTGGCACACATCGCACCGCTTCCCGACAACGTCCGGGCCGGAATGATCGATGAATGCACCGAGGAAGCTGGTGGTGTTGTGGCACACCGAGCAGTCCGAACTGGTGTTCTGGTGGATGGCCGTGGCGGTCATTCCCCTGGCGCCAACGGCCACGTAGTCCGGGCTGCCGTTGTGGCACGAAATGCAGTTTCCGCTGATGCCCGTGTGCAAAAAGGGCGTGATACTGGGCGTGAAGGCCGAGATGGTGTGGCACATGTAGCAGTCCTGCGTGGTCGGCAGGTGGTTGGCCGCCTTGTACAGCGTCGGCCGGGCCGGGAAGAACTTGCTGACGTGGCACCCCTCGCAGCCGCGCGTGAACCCGGAGTGGACGGAAGTCGGGAACGTGTTCGAGAGAAACGTGCCGGTGTCGTTGTGGCAGACGCTGCAATCGTCCTTCGTGGGGATGTGGTTGGATGTCTTCGGTGTGGCGATGCCGGTGTTGTGGCAGGCCGCGCAGTCGTTCGGATCGATGCCCAGGTGATTGAACACGATGCCCGCAAAGGTGGTGAAGTTTGTGGTGTCGTGGCAATCCGAGCAGTCCAGGGACGTCGGCAGGTGGCTCGACGGCTTGCCGATCGTGATGTCTCCGTTGTGGCACAACGCGCAATAGGTCACGTCTATACCCTGATGGTTAAAGACCGTGTTGGCGAACTCGGTGGTGTTGTGGCAATCGGCGCAGTCCTGATTGTCCGGATTGGTCGGAAGGTGGTTCACCAGCTTGCCGACGGTGATCACGTTGTTGTGGCACAACGCACAGCCGTTGACGACACCGGCGTGATCATAGGTGCCGGAGGCAAAGGTGCCCGGCGTGTGGCACGCGGAACAATCCAGATCCGGGGGCGTGGTCGGCATGTGGTTGGGCGATTTGCCCGTCGCCGTAACACCGTGGCAGGAGGTGCAGTTGTTCACGAAGCCGGAATGATCGGGGTATGCCCCGGCGAAGGTCGTCGTATTGTGGCAGTTGTTGCAATCGGCGGTCGTCACGGGGTGGCTGATTGCCGATGCCATGCCGCGCGCGTTGATGCTGTTGTTGTCGTTGTGGCACGCGGCGCACGGCTGCGATACCGGGTCGATGAGCGCGTGGTCGAACACGCCACCCATGCTGAATGTCGTGATGTTATGGCACACGTCGCAGTCGACGGACGTACTGGGGTGACCCACCGACCAGCCCGGGATATTCCCGACCCCATGGCACGAGTCGCACCGTTTGCCCACCACGTCGGGGCCGGTATGGTCCGGATAGGCCGGGAAAAAGCTGACCGTCGTATGGCAGTAACCGCACTGGGTATCGGTGACGATGTGGCTGGCGGTCTTGCCCGTGGCCACGGTGCCGTTGTGGCAGCCGGTGCAGGCGCGGGTAATATTCGAGTGATCGAAGCTGCCGTCCGGGTTCAGATCCAGGAAGTGGGTGGTGTTATGGCAACTGTCGCATTCGGCGTCCGTCGGGGAATGGAATTCGGATTTCCCGATGGCCAATACGCCGTTATGACATCCACTGCAATTGCCAAAAACCTCCTCGTGATTGACAAACGGAATGGTGGTGAACCCCTGGGGGGTATGGCAGGCCTGGCAGGCATTCGAGGTGGCGACGTGCGTCACCGATTTGCCCATGATCTTGCTGACCCCGGGAACCAGATCGATGTCGCCGTTATGGCAGTTCACGCAGTTTGACGACAACCCCATATGGTTGAAGGGACCGGTGGGACGTTCGGGTGCAACCGTGGCAACAACGATTCCGAACTGGCGCTGACTTGTAACGTCTCCGGAGCTGACTTCAAGTTGAACTGTATATACACCGCTAACATCAGGAATAAAGTTCGGGTTAACGGTTGTAGCATCTTGCAATTCCGAATTGCTTAAATCCGGTTTATGAGCAAACGACCAGTTGAACGATAACGGTTGTTCATAAATTGATGATGTGCCAGATCTGCTTCCGTCCAGCGTGGCTGTTTCACCAACCCGAACCGCAACAATAGGACCGGGTCTTGAGAAAACCTCAATGCCGTTTTTTATCGAAGGAAGGGGTGTCTGTTGGGTGCTGGAGTCGCTAAGCCCTCCTCCAGCGCCACCTCCGCCGCCGCCACACCCGACGACAATTACCGCCATCATGAATGCAATCATGCATCCACTCAGAGATCGGTATAACCCCTGTTTCCACATAGATGAAATTGGTTTGATTCTGTGGTTCAACATCCCTGCCCGGATAGACGGATTCCGCCTTGGTGACCTGCGCCACACAAGTGTTGTATTTCAATGTATCCAGTGGATACAGGGCGGGATATTTTCACTCCCCCACCCCCCTTTCCATACTTAGACGGAATCACCCTCATAAAAGTTCCATACGTCCGCGAATATCAAAAAGGAAGGCATCGAAGAGGCATTCCTTATACCAATCCTTATCGATTGGCGGTCTACGCAGTTAGCAGGTATCGTGCCGTTTGGAACACCCCATCTAACTGATTGTTATTTCATCATTCAGGTGCGGACCACCGCCCCGGCTCATTGCCAGAGTCCAGACATTTTTGGACATTGGCCGAAAACGAACAGCATTTTTTACATGGCCCGGCGGGACGGCCGCCGGAAATCCGAACGGCCGGAGCAAGTGTATTTTTTTTGCGATTCGTGCTGCCTTGAAGCGTGGCAGCCGGTGGAGGGCATGGGGGGCCGGAGTCTCCGGAACCCGCCAGAGCGTGTTCTAGGTGCGCCGGGGAATGGACTCCGGCGTGAAACCCAGGGCGCGCCCCAGCACGGTGGCCATGCGGTGTTCCCAGGTGTGTTCGGCGAGCGCCCGGGCGTGGCCCGCCTTGCGGATGCGGTCGGCTTCGTCCGGATGGTTCAGAAGATGGGTAATGCGTTCCGCCAGTTCATCCGGGGTGCGGTAGGTCATGATCTCCTCCCCCACCCGGTAGACCAGGGACAACTCCGGATTGTGCTGGGTGAGATAGAGCCCACCGGACATGGGAATCTCGAAATCCCGCCCCTTCAGGCAGACCAGCTTGTCGGACACCCCAACGCCGCCGAAGCCGAGGTTGATTCGGCTTTCCCCGTAAATTTCCACCATGCGTTCCACCGGCACCGGCCCCCCGGGCCAGCCGTAACCGAAGGTGGCGACCTCGATGCCCCGCCGTTTCAGTTCCGCGATCACCCCGGGCCGCATGCCGTAACACTGGCCGATAAAGCTCACGTCGTGGCGGAACCCGCCCCCCACCGGGCGGTAGACTTCGGGATTGGCCCCCTCCGGCAACAGCAGAGGGTTGCCGCCCTCCACCAGATACTTGGGCAGGGCGCTGGCGGTGCTGGTGCAGCACAGGTCGAATGCTTGGGCGATCTCGCTGTTGCCGAAGCGGTAGCCGTACTTTTTGCGGCTCACAAACTTGGCGCGGTCGTCCAGGGCCAGATTGACGGTGACGAGGCCCCGCTCGCGGATCGCCCGGATCGTTTCCGGATACACGTTGCGGCCGGACAGGTAGCCGAAGAACAGGTGCATCGGCTCCGCCGCCAGGGCCGTGTCGAGGCGCTCCAGCAACAGCCGGTTCATGCGCCGCTTCTCGGTCGCGTCCCATCGGTTTTCCTCGGCAAAGCCCTCCTTGCCCCAGTCGAAGTGGGTGACTTCGCCGAATTTTTCCAGGGCCGGGATGAGATTGTGCCCCTCCCAGTTGTGGTGGCGCACGGCGGCGAAGATGCGCAGGTTACCGTCCTCAAGGGCCCGGGTCAGCGCCTCGCCGTCGATACGCTCGGCAATGGCGTCCGGGGCGTAGGTCAGCCCCAACCTGCGGGCGCGGGCACGGTAACGCCGGTCCTCCAGGGACACCCGAAACACCCTGAATGCCTGTTTGATCGACATGAAAAACGACAAGGCCGACGCCCCCGGACGGGCTAGGCCTCGTTAATGCGCTGGATCATCTCGGTGGTGGACTTGCCCAGCAGATACGGCACGATCACCACCTCACCCCCGTCGGCCTCCACGGTCTCGCGCCCGACCACCTGCTCGGGGGTGTAGTCGCCGCCCTTCACCAGCACGTCGGGCCGCACCCCCTCAATCAACACCTGGGGGGTGTCCTCGTCGAACAGGGTGACGTAGTCCACGCAGGACAGGGCCGACAGCACATAGGCGCGCTCGGTCTCGGGCACCACCGGGCGGCCCGGCCCCTTGAGTTTTTGCACCGAGGCGTCGGTGTTGATGGCCAGCACCAGCACGTCGCCCAGCTCCCGCGCCTTTTGCAGGTAGCGCACGTGGCCCACGTGCAACAGGTCGAAGCAGCCGTTGGTAAACACGATGCGCCGCCCCTCCCGTTTCAACCGGGTGGCGGTTTCGAACAGGGCTTCCCGGGATAACAGCTTGTCCTCGGTGGCGCCGCCCAGGGCGCGCACGTGCTGGATCACCTCCAGCGGCGTTGCCACCGCCGCGCCCACCTTGCCCACCACCACACCGGCGGCGTCATTGGCGAGGGAGGCGGCTTCCTCCGGCGCACAGCCCGACGCCAGCGCAAGGCCCACCGCGGCCAGCACCGTATCGCCGGCACCGGTCACGTCGTACACCTCACGGGCGCGGGTCGGGATGTGGTGGGTGGTGTTTTCCCCAAACAGGCTCATGCCCCGCTCGCTGCGGGTCATCAGCACGTAGTCGAATTTTCCCGCCTTGCGGATGTCGCTCCCCGCCCGTTCCACCGCATCGTCATCCGACAGGCTGCCGCCGGTGAGCTGGGCGGCCTCTTTCAGATTCGGCGTGACCAGGGTCGCCCCGGTGTACTTGGCGGCGTTAGTGCCTTTCGGGTCCACGCACACCGGCACCCCGCGTTTTTTGGCGGCGGCGATCAACCTGCTGCATAAGTCCTCGGTGACGCCGCCCTTGGCATAGTCCGAGATCAACAACGCGGCACATCCGGCCAGAGCGGATTCCGCCACCTGGATCAGTTCCCGCGCGGCGTCGGCCCCCACCGGTTCACGTACTTCGCGATCATAGCGCATCACCTGCTGGCGCTGGGCCATGACCCGGGTTTTCCGGGTGGTTGGGCGGCTGTCCGCGCGGATCACCCCGGTCTGGTCGATTCCGGCGGTGGTCAACAGGTCGCACAGGGTGTCGCCGGCGTCGTCCTTGCCAATCACCCCGGCCAGTAGCGGCCTGCCCCCCAGCGCCGCCACGTTGCGGGCGACGTTGGCGGCGCCGCCCAGGGCGTGGGTGGTCGCGGTGATGTCCACCACCTGCACCGGGGCTTCCGGCGACACCCGGTCCACCGCGCCCCACAGGTACTCGTCGAGCATCAGGTCGCCAACGACCAGAACCTCGGTGCCCTGCATGCGGGCAAGCAGGGATTCAATCTGTGCGGGTGTGGCGTGGGGCATAAAAAAAGTGCCTGCTGCGCGAACGGTTTGGATAAGACTGCGCGGCCCGCAGGATAGCACAGCCCCCGGGACGCCGGGGAACGATAAAGCCTGGCGGGCATATGCCCGGAAGCAGCGGGAGCGCGCCCTACGGCGTATATGCCTCGGTCGGCCAGCGATACGGGTGGGTGAAGCCCTGCCCAAAAGTGGCCTCCACCATGTAGCGCGCCACCAGCCGCTCGTTGAACTCCGCATGGGCCAGCAGATAGCCCGCCGCCGCCACCTTCTTGCGCTCGGTGTCGTGGGCCATGAAATAGCGCAGCCGATCGAGCAACGCCTCCAGGGAATCCACCTCCACGATGGCGTCCCCGCCGTACAGTTCGGACAGCCCGAACAGGCTGCCGCTGAAGGTCAACAGGCCGTTGCCCATGTACATGCCGACACGGTCGGAGGAGTACAGATAGAGCGGCCCGCCCGCCCCGGCCTCCGAACCCGGCGGGCGCTGGCTGAAATTGAGACCCATCTTCGCCTGCCCCAAAGCGTCCTTGAACGCCGCACCCCACACCTTGGGGGCGCCGTCCATGCCGTAGAACCCGGTCTTCACCTCCGGCATCTTTTCCCGGATGGCGCCGGGTGCGGTGTTTCTCAGGTCGTCCGGGTCGGTCCACGGGGACTGGCTTCCGGCGAAAAACAGATCCACCGGCAGGTCGTCCCGCTCATGGTTTTTGAAGGTGTCGATGGACGGGTCCACCGGGTTCGGGAAAAATCGCGCCGGGGCGATTTCCGTGGCGACCTTCGCCAGCACCGGACCCGCGGTGGTGACAAAGCTGTGATCCACGACAGGGGCCTTGGCATTCATCAGGGCCGTAATATCGTCGATAAACATGGGATCGACGGAGTACTGGAGCACACGCAGATCCGGCAGCATCCGGCGAATCCGGGCCAGGGTGTCGGCGCGAATCACCTCCGCCTTGCACAGGGCGATCAGGTCGGGTTTGAAATTTTCACACAGTTCGATCAGCTTGCGGTTGGCGGCGCCGGTGCCCAGCTTACGGTTGCCGAAGGGGTTGGCGGCGCGGGCCATGTCCCGGTCGCTGAAAAACCAGACGTTATGACCGTTTCGAATAAAGCCGTTGTTCAGCTTGCTCTGGACCGTATAGTCCTTGAGCCCCGGACGCTGCTCGTTACGGTCTGCGATGTGGACGATCTTCATGGGGTGCGTGGACCTCGGAACGCCAGGGTTTCCGGCCCAATGCCGGGCCGCCGGTATGCTACCATGACGCGCCCGCGCCGATGAGTCTGCGCCCGCAATTGCCAAAGCACCATGACCCGATCCCCCATCAGTCTTCCCGCGCGCGACGACATCCGGCGCATCCTGATTCTGAAGTGGAGCGCCATGGGTGACGTGGTGATCGCCACCGCCGTCATGGAAGACGTGGCCCGCGCCTTTCCGGATGCGGAGATCGATCTGAACACCCTGCCGCCGTGGGACCGCATGTTCGCCCACGACCCACGTTTTTCAAAGGTGATCGCGCCCGACCTGCGGGGCGGACAGGGGGGCATCAAAGGCACCCTGAACTGGCTCGGGATCATGCGGCGGGGGCGCTACGACCTGGTGATCGATTTACAGTCCAACGACCGTTCCCGGCTGCTGCTGGGGCTGCTCACCCTGATCGGTCCGAAACCCCGCTGGCGGCTGGGCATCCACGACCGTTTCCCCTACAACATCAGCCCCGGCGCCATCGACCCGAAAATTCACGCCCACGAGGGTCAGAAACTGGCGCTGGCCGCGGCGGGTATCCCCACCGTCACCGACCGGCCACGCCTGTACCCGGCGGACGGACATGTGGCGCACGCAAAAGAAATAATGGCGGAGCACGGCCTCACCCCCGGCGCTTACGCCATCTTCCTGCCCGGCTCCCAGGCGGCGGGATATCTCAAACGCTGGGGGGCTGCGCGTTATGCGGCGCTGGCGGAAAAGCTGCGGGCGGCGGGTCTCGAAAAGTCGGTCCTGATCGGCGGACCGGACGAGACCGATGAATGCGACGCCATCGAAAAGCTCGGCGGCGACGCCATCGTCAACCTGTGCGGCAAGACCCACCTGCTTGAAATTGTGCCCATCGTGGACGGCGCCAAGCTGGTGGTGGGCAACGACACCGGCACCGCCCATATTGCAGCGGCCTCCGGCAAGCCCATGACCATTGTCTGCGGCCCCACCGACCCGGCGCGGGTCAAACCCGTCGGCCCCCGGGTCAAGACCCTGCAAGCGGACCTGGACTGCATCAACTGCTACTGCAAGGCCCCCTGCGACCACCACTCCTGCATGCTGGAGATCACCCCGGATATGGTGCTGGAGTCCCTGGACCCGGCGCTGCGGGTCCCCAGCTAGACCTTGTGGCTTAACGGGCCCCCGGCCGGGGGCGGCGCGCCTTCCGGCATTTTCGACTGACCGTGCTTTTGAAACTGCCGACGCTCGTATACCTTGGCATACTTTAGAAAAACGTAGAACGCCAGCACCACCGAGCCGATGAAGCCGGCCCAGCCATTCAGGAAGTTCCGCTTGAAAAAGTAGGTCTTGAAAAAATAGATCGGCGGATAGACGACCATCATGAACGGGTTGCCCTTGCCGGGTTTTTCCGCCCGCTCGTCCACCAACCCGCTGGAGTAGCTGTTCACCTTGTCCACCTTGGTGTGGATGTCCACTTCACCGTAGTGGTAGAACGGGTGCTTCAATCTTCCAATGCGCCCCGTCACCTTCGGCGCGGCGTGCACCGGCATGTCGCTGATGTAGCCCTTGTGCTTGTTGAACAGCCGCAAAAAGCCGTTCATGCGGACGGCGGGGTTGTTCATCTGCCAGAACAACTGCTCCTGCCGGGGAATCTCATAACCGTCCATCGATGGCACCCCGGCCATCAGATCCTGCACCTCTTTCTGACAGGCCGGTGACAGGGCCTCGTCGGCATCCAGCAAAAGTCCCCAGTCGTGGCTTGTGGCCTCCAGCGCCATCTGTTTTTGCGGGCCGTAGCCCATGAACGCGTGCTGGCTGACTTTGGCGCCGTAGTTTCGGGCGATCTCCACGGTTCGGTCGGTGGAGAACGAATCGAGCACCACGATCTCATCCGCCCATTTGACCGATTCCAGACAGGCAGGCAGGGTGCGTTCGTTGTTGTAAGTGGTGATGAATGCGGAAAGCTTTTGCATACTCACTGTATCCCGTCACAACGCCGCCGGATTCATGGTCCGTGCTTAATCGTGATTCAAAAAGTCTGTCAGGGCGCGGGCGATGCGGCCGGCCGCCTTGCCGTCACCGTAGGGGTTGTCTTTGCCACTCATGGCGGCGTGGGCTGCGGCATCGTTGAGCAGGCGGCCGGCCGCCTCCACGATGCGCGCGCGATCGGTGCCCACCAGGGCAACCACCCCGGCGTCGATGCCCTCCCGGCGTTCGGTCACCTCTCGCATCACCAGCACCGGTACGCCGAAGGTGGGGGCCTCCTCCTGCACCCCGCCCGAGTCGGTCAGGATCAGGTGCGCGGCACGCATCATCACCACAAACGGCAAATAATCCAGCGGCTCGATCAGATGTACATTGGCCAGTTCCGAAAGCGTCTCCCGCACGGGCGCCTGCACATTGGGGTTCAGGTGCACCGGGTAGACAAAGGCGTCGTTGGGAAACGCCCGCGCCAGTTCGGCGATGGCCGCGCAAATGTTTTTGAAGCCCTCGCCGAAACTCTCCCGACGGTGACCGGTGACAAGCACCAGCCGCCCACCGTTCTTTGTCCATCCGGCCACCTGCTCGCGGGCCGCAGCGGCCGCCGGGTGGTCCTCCCGGTCGATGCGGTCGGCGGTGGCAAGCAGCGCGTCCACCACGGTGTTGCCGGTGACGTGCACGCTGTCCGCGCATATCCCCTCGGCCAGCAGGCTGTTTTTCGCCCGCTCGGTGGGGGGAAAGTGAACATCGGTCAAAACCCCGGTGATGCGGCGGTTGCCCTCCTCGGGAAACGGCGCGTAGCGGTCGCCGGTACGCAGCCCGGCTTCGACGTGGGCCACAGCCACCTTGCGGTAATAGGCCGCGAGAGATGCGGCCATGGTGGTGGTGGTATCCCCCTGCACCACGACCACGTCGGGGGCTTCTTCCTCCAGCACCCGATCCATGGCGGTCAGCACCCGCCCGGTCAGGTCGGGCAGGGTCTGTCCCGGCTGCATCAGGTTGAGATCGTGGTCCGGGTTGATATGAAACCACGCCAGCAGCGGATCGATCATCTCCCGGTGCTGGGCGGTAACGCAGACCCGCGCTTCCAGGCCCGGCGCAGCGCGCACGGCGTCAATCACCGGCGCCATCTTGATGGTCTCCGGACGGGTGCCAAAGACGAACAGTATTCTGCGGATGGGGTTCGACATGGATTCCGGTCAGGCCGATGATTTCGGTGCAAACACGCTGCAATAAACATCCACGGTGCGGCCCGCGATCACCTCCCAGGAGAACTCGCGCACCACCCGTGAGCGGGCAAGTTCCCCCATCCGACGGCGCAGCTCCCGGTTTTTAAGCACGCGCCCAATGCCTTCCGCCAGCGCGTCCGGATCCGCCGGAGGCACCAGCACGCCGGTTTCGCCATCGACGATCAGTTCCGGAATGCCGCCCACGTTGCTACCCACCAAAGGGCGCCCACAGGCCATGGCCTCGAGGCCCGTAATGCTGGTGGCCTCTTTCAGGGACGGTAACACCACCACGTCGCTTGCGGCATAGTAGGCTGTCATGTCGGGGTTCGCCACCCGTCCGGCCAGCATGGTGCGGTCCCGCACGCCGCCTTCATCCAGATAACGGCGCACCTCATTGAGTTCCTCGCCCTCGCCCACCAGCACCAGACGGGTTTTTTCATCGAGAAACCCCGCCGCCGCGCGGGCCAGATAGGTCATGCCGTTTTTCGGCACCATACGACGCGCGGCCATCACCACGGCGCCGCCGTCAGGCACACCCCAGCGGGAACGCAGGGTACCCGGATCCAGCCCCGGATGAAAGCGCGTCACGTCCACCCCGTTGGGGATGTAGAGGGAGTGCTCGGAAGGGTAGCCAACCGCCACCGTGGCCTCCTGCAACTCCCGGCTGGGGGAGATCACCCGCGCCAGGTGCGCCATCATCGCCCCCACCCGCCGCACCGCCGCACCGCCCCGTTCCACCCGCTTCAGGAAACCCGAGGTATGGTTGGTGAAGATCACCGGCACCGACAGCCCCCGGGTGGCGGTCAACGGCTTGATCCCGTGCACATGAACCACATGCGGGGAAAAATCGGCCACCGCCGCCGCCACCGCTTTTTTCAGGGTGTGGCGCATGAGCAGACGTGGGCCCGCGGTGATGCGACGCACGGTCATGCCCTCCAGGGTCTCTTCCGGCAACTCGGCCCCGGGCACCTGCACAGTCAGGACGCTGACCTGGTGATCCTGCTGGGCAAGCTCCCGGCCGAGTTCGTAAACGTGGGCCGCCACACCGCCCACGTTGGGGGGAAAGTCGACGCTGACCAGCAGAATGTTCATGCCGCCACCGACCCGGTCTCCGGGCAGACCTCCGCGTATACCTCCAGGGTCTTCTCCACCATACGGTCCACGCTAAAATTTTTTACAACCCTCTCCCGGCCCGCCGCGCCCAGAGCGGCGCCGCCGTCCGTTGACGACATCACCCGGCGCACCGCCTCCGCCAGCGCACCGGCATCCCCCGGCGGTACCAGATACCCGCACACGCCGTCCTCGACGATATCGAGCGCACCGCCGTGGGCGCTGGCAATCACCGGCTTGCCCGCCGCCATGGCCTCGATCAGGGTACGGCCGAATGACTCCGGCTGGATGGAGCAGTTCACCAGCAGGTCGCTCACCTGCAACACCTCGTCCACATCCTTTCTGGAACCGGCAAACACCACCCGCCCGGCAAGCCCCAGGCGCGCCACCTGAGCGGTCAGTTCCGCCTGTAACGCGGCCTTCTTCGGCGGCGCGGAACCCGCCACCAGCAGGGTCACGTCCGGCAGGTCGGACAGTTTCGCCAGGGCGTCGATCAAGACGCTGTGGCCCTTCAACCGAGTGATGCGTCCGATGACCGTCACCACCCGGCCACTTTCCGGCAGCCCCAATGCCCGGCGCTTGGCGGCGACCCGCTCCCCGTCCCAGTTCAAATCGAAGCGCTCCGGGTCGGTGCCCCGGTGGATCACCCGCAGCCGCTCGGGGTCGGCCCCCAGTGATTTGACGGCATAGTCCGCGATACCGCGGCTCACCGCGATCACCCGCTCTCCCCGAGCCATTACCCGGGAGTACCACGGCTTGGAATAGAACCCGTGCACGGTGGTGACAAACGGCACCCCGGCGCGGCGCGCGGCGTAATAGCCGATCCAGGCGGGCACCCGGGAGCGGGCGTGCAGCAGGTCCGCCTTTTCCCGTTCCAGCAGCGCCGCCACCTGACCGACCATGCGCCATGCGGTCATGAGGGATTTTTTATGGACCGGCAGGGTGTGGTGGGTGCTGCCTTCGGCCTCCAGGGTTTCGACCAGCCCGCCGCCGCCGGAAATCACCAGCGAGCGATGGCCCCGCGCCACGTAGCCCCTGGCGCTGTCGATCACCCCCTGCTCGACCCCGCCCACGTTCAACTCGGGCAGGATCTGGGCGATGCAAAGCGGTCTCGTCATCGGTGTGACTCAGGCCCCGGCGCGATCGCTGTCGTCGCCGTCATTGTCATCGCCGTCGACCTCATCGATATCGGCGGGGGGCCCGGCGGCCACAGCGGCCCGTTCCATGGCCCGGCGGCGCTCCCGCGCCACGGTCTTCACCGCACGCAGAATCAGGTAGGCCGCCACCACGGAGCCGCAGGTGGCGCGAAAGAAAAACTCCGGCACCCAGTTCATATACACGTAAAACAGGATCAGCATCCCCACCGTGCCGAAGGTGCCGGCGTACTCCTTGTTGAACAGGCTCTGCTCCAGGGAATAGGCCGTCTCTGCGCCTTCCACCTCCACCTTTCCCTTCCACGGGATCAGGGCCGGAACAGCGTCCCGATAGCGGATGAACGCCTCACCGAAATGTTCCGTGAGGAAAGCCTCTTCAGACCGGATGGTGCGGGTGTACAGCACCACCGCAAGCACCGCCACCGGCACGACAAAGTACGGGTTTCCGTTCAGCGCCAACAGTGCCACGGCAATCAAAAAGCTTCCTGAATACAACGGGTTACGAACATACGCATAGGGACCGGAGGTGGCCAGCTCCTGGGATTTCGAGATAATACCCGCCGACCAGAAGCGGATGACCGCCCCGGTCAGCGCAAGCAACGCCGCGATCCCGAAGGTGGCCGCACACGGCTTGACCGCCGTCGCCAGCCCCACACCCGCCACGATGGCCCCCACCCCGGTACGGGTGGCGAGCCGCGAGTAGCGAACCCAGTCCGAAAATGATTCTTTTTCCTGCCGCCCTTCGTCCAACTGCTCGCTCACTCGGAACCTTCCACTTCTTGTTGTCGTGCCGTCACAGCGCTATTTTCCGGGACAGTTTACCGGGCGCGGCGGCGATTGTCGCCGGTTCCCGCCGCAGCCTAAGTGTTTGACTTTCTTTTGGCACAACGCTGATCCGCCAGAGACAGGAGCCGATCCACCCACAGGTCACCCCCGTGGCCATCCGTATCCGGCACGCCCAGATCGATCCGCACCGCCACCAACGGCAGGCTGCCCTCCCACAGGTTGGCCAGCTTAACCCGGTCTTTCTCGGTGGTCAGTACCACCTCCGCACCGGCGGCCACCGCCTTTTCCTGAACCCGGCGCACGTCCTCCCGGCTGTAGCGGTGGTGATCACCCAGGGGGTAAAAACCAACCACTCTGAGGGGCAGGCCGGACAGGGTGTCGTGGAACCGGTCCGGGCGGGCGATGCCACACACGGCATAGGCGTTGATGCCGTCCGGCAGCACCGTGTCCCGGCCGTTCTGGTCGGACAGACCCGCCACGCTCACCTCCACGCCGAGCACCGATGCCGAGGTCAAAGGCGCAATCCGGTCTTTAACCCGGACACACTGTTCCGCATCGCCCCGCACCAGAATCAGGTCGGCCCGCCGCAAGGCATCCGGGGGCTCCCGTAGCGGCCCCCGTGGCAGCATGCGTCCGTTGCCGAACGGCGCGTTGCCGTCCAGCAGCACCACGTCCACATCGCGCACCAGCCGCAGGTGTTGAAAGCCGTCGTCCAGCAACAGCACCCGCACGCCGTGTTCACACAGCAGGCTGCCCGCCGCCGCCCGGTTGCTGCACACCACCACCGGCACGCCGGGCAGGGATCCAGCCAGCAGCACCGCTTCATCCCCGGCGTCATCCGGCCCGGCCAGCATGTTTTTGCCGTCGGAAACCAGCAGCGGCCGGTTGTTGCCCTCGTGCTTCCCGCCGTATCCCCGCAGCACCACCCCCACCTCCCGGTGCATGCCGGAAATGGCGCGGGCCAGGTGCATCACCGTGGGGGTCTTGCCGGTGCCCCCCACCCGCAGGTTGCCCACGGAGATCACCGGCACCGGCAGGCTCACCCGCCGCAACAACCCGCCCCGGTACAGGGCGGCACGTGCCGCCACCACACCCCGAAACAGGCCGGAGGCGATGGACAGGGGCCATAACAGCACCTCCGCCGCACCCGTGGGCTGCGCCCATATTTTGCGGGACAAGGCCTCCAGGTTCACCGGGAAAGCACCTCCCGCACCCGGGTCAGGGTGCGTTCCAGGGCACCCCGGTTGGCGGCCACCGTGGCACGCCCGGCCGACCCCATGGCGGCGCGCCGGTCAGCATCCGCAAACAGTTCCAACAGACACCTGGTGATATCTTCTCCGTCTTTCAGGCGCAGGGCCGCTCCGGCTGTCTCCAGCGCCCGGCACGGCTCCTCGAAGTTGTGGACGTGGGGGCCGTAGACCACCGGTACTCCGGCGGCGGCGGGTTCCAGCGGATTGTGCCCGCCCACGGGGGTGAGGCTGCCGCCCACAAAGGCCACGTCGGCGAGGGCGTAATGGGCGGCAAGCTCCCCCACGGTGTCGAGCAGCACCACGTCGCTACCTGCGCCATCGCCCAGGCTTTTGCGTCCCACGGAAAGCCCCATGGCGGTAAGCGCCCCGGCCACCTCATCCACCCGGTTCGGGTGCCGCACGGCGATCACCAGGGCGAGATCCGGCACCGCCTTTCGGATATTACAAAACGCCCCGGCCAGCGCCGTTTCCTCCCCCTCGTGGGTGGAACCGGCCAACAGCACCGGAACGCCGGGTTCGATGCCGAGCGCCTGACGGTAGCCCGCCAGAGTGGCTGCATCCGGGGCGGCAAAGTCCTGGTCGTACTTGATGTTGCCACTCACCTCGACTTGCTCCGCGGGGGCGCCCAGGTCGCGAATAAAGAGCGCGTCCCGCTCCGATTGCATGAGGCAGCGCACCCCGGACAGGGCACGCCCGATCAGCCCCGAAAAAAGCCGGTAGCGGGGATAGGAGGTCGTCGAGATGCGGCCATTGACCAGCAGCACCGGAACCTTCCGCCGGGAAAGCTGCGCCAGCAGGTTGGGCCAGATTTCCGTCTCCACCACCAGCACCAAGTCCGGGCGAATGCGTCGCACCATGGGCCCGATCATGTGGGGAAAATCATAGGCCAGATAAACGATGCGGTCGGCGGTGTCGGAAAGCCGTTCCTCCGCCGTGGCGCGACCGGTGGGGGTGCCGCAACTGACCACCAGATGCGCGTCCGGATAATTATTGCGCAGCGCCTTCACCAGCGGCACCGCCGATATGACTTCTCCCACCGATACCGCGTGCAGCCAGATCACCCGCTTATTCGACGGCGATGCCGCCACGTCACCGAAACGCTCGGCCAGATGGGGGCGGTATTCCGGCCGGGTGACGAGCCGCCATCCGAGCGCCAGGAAGGCTGCGGGAGTGACCGCCGCAAGGGCCGCGATATAGAACCCGTACCCCACTCACCCGGCCCCCTGGGGCTCGGGCTGAAACTGTAGGTCGTACAGTTTGCGGTACAACCCCGAGGCCTCGAGCAGTTCATCGTGGGTTCCGCGCTCGACGATGCGGCCGCCGTCTATCACCAGTATCTGGGTGGCGTGGCGCACGGTGGACAGCCGGTGGGCGATGACGAACGTGGTGCGGTCCGCCATCAGGGCGGAGAGGGCCGCCTGTACGTGCTTTTCACTCTCCGAGTCGAGGGCGCTGGTGGCCTCGTCCAGCACCAGAATGGGGGCGTCCTTGAGGATCGCACGGGCGATGGCGATGCGCTGCCGCTGGCCGCCGGACAGGAGCACGCCGCGCTCCCCGGCGGGGGTATCGTAGCCCTGGGGCAGGTCCTTGATGAATTCGTGGGCGTGGGCCTTTGTTGCGGCCGCCACGATTTCCTCCAGGCTCACCTGCCGGTCGCCCGCGCCATAGGCGATGTTAGTGGCCAGGGTGTCGTCGAACAGCACGGTATCCTGCCCCACGATGGCAATCTGCCGGCGCAGGGAGGCCAGATCGTATTCACGGGTGTTGTGCCCGTCGATGGAGATGTTGCCGGTTTCCGGGTCGATAAAGCGCGGGATCAGGTTGACCAGGGTGGTCTTGCCCGCTCCGGAGGGGCCAACCAGCGCCACAATGTCCCCGACCCCGGCGGTGAGGGAAATATCCGCCAGAGCCGAGCCTTCCTCGCCGTCGTAACGATGGCTTACCGAATCGAACACAATCTCACGCTCAAGCTGCTCCAGCACCAAAGTACCGCTATGGGCGGGGTCGCTCTCCTTGGGCAGGTCCATCAGGTCGAACACCCGCCCCGCGGCGGCCAGGGCCTGCTGAATGACGGAGTTGGCGGCGGACAGCACCCGCACCGGGGCATAAAGCATCATGCAGGCCGCCACAAACGAGAGGAAATCACCCGGAGTGATATCCCCGGAAATCACCTTGCCGCCGCCAATGGCGAGAATGAGCGCCACCCCGAGGGCACCCACAATCTCCATCATGGGGGAGAAAATATTCGCCGCCTTGATCACCTTCAAGGACTTCCTGCGGTACTCCTCGTTGGCGATGGAAAACCGATCGATTTCGCGGAACTCCGCCCCGAACGCCTTGACCACACGAATCCCCCCGATGGTTTCGGTCAACACCTGGGTGGCGGCGGAAACCGCCTCCTGGCCACTCGTGGTGCGCTTGCGCACCCGCCGGGAAAGCACCCGCATCGGCCAGATGGACAACGGCAGCACCCCAAGGGCAAGCAGCGCCAGCATGGGATCCAGGGAAATCACCAGACCGGTCAGCACCACCACAGTGGCACTGGCCTGCACCAGGTCCTTCACCACCGTGGACACCGCCCCTTGCAGCAGGCTCGCGTCGTTGATCATGCGGCTCATCAACTCGCCGCTGGCGGTCTGGTTAAAACGGCTGGTGGGCAGAGCCACGATGGCCTTGTAGAGGTCGTTACGCACGTCGCGGATCACAGTAAAACCCATGCCCTGCATAACCACGGTCTGCACGTAGCTTGCGCCTGCCTTGACGAAATAGAGGCCGAGCACCATCCACGGCAACAGCGCCAGCATCTCCTCGTCGCGGGCGATCAGTACCTTGTCCAGCAGCGGCTTGATGGCCCATGCAATGGCGCCGGTGCAGCCGGACACCACCAGCCCCAGCAGGATGGTCACGGCCACCCTGCCGCCGTAGGGCCGCACATAGCGCATCAGTCGTTTGAAGGTGGGACTCATGCCGCCCGACCCGCCCGGGCCAGAACGATCCGGGCCGCCCGCTCCGGTGCGCCGGTGTCCCCCAGCCGCTCGCGCACGGTCTCAAGTCCCGTGCGTTGCGCTGCCGCCGCATCCGGGTCGGACAACACCCGGAACAATTGCTCGCACACCGCCTCAGGGGTGAAGGCGTCCTGAAGCAGTTCGGGAACCACCGCGTCGTCCGCCACCAGATTGACCAGCCCGGCGTATTTGACCCCCACCATACGGCGCACCAGCGCCCAGGTGATCGGCGACATGCGGTAGACAATCACTCCGGGCACCCCGGCCAGGGCCGCTTGCAAGGTCACCGTGCCGGACGCCATGGCCACCGCGTCACAGGCGGTCATGGCCTCCACCGCACGGCCATCCACGCAGGTCACCGGGACTTTGGCGGCATCCGTGGCCGCCCGCACCCGGGATTCGATCACCCCCAGGTCCAGCGTGTCAGCCACCGGCAACAGGAACTGGACCTCCGGCAGTTGGCGCGCAAGCTGTTCCGCCGCCGCAAGCAGCCCCGGCAGGATGGTGTCGATCTCCTTGCCCCGGCTGCCGGGAAACAGGCCCACCGTCGGGCGGTCGTCTTTCAAGCCGAAGTCGGATGGGCGAAAGCGCCCGTCCGCAGGGGCACCGGCCTTGACCCCGGCCATCTCGTCCACCAGCGGATTGCCGACAAAGGTGGCGGGGATGCCCGCGCGCTCGTAGATGCCGACTTCAAACGGCAGAATCACCATCATATGGTCCACCAACCGCCCGATCGTTTTGAGCCGGCCTTTTCGCCACGCCCACACCTTGGGGCCGATGAAGTAGACCACCGGCACCCCGGCGGCCCTGGCGCGGGCAGCCAGCCGCAGATTGAAATCCGGTGAATCGATAAGCACCGCAACGTCGGTTTCTCCCTTGGAAAACATCGCCGCCGCCTTAGCGAAGGCGCGACGCACCACGCCCAGCTTGCCCAGCACCTCGGCGATGCCCATTACCGACAGTTCGCGGGCATGGAATACCGGCTCAAGGCCCGCCGCCGTCATGCGGTCACCGCCGATGCCCTCGATACGGGCATCGGGGGCAATGCGCCGGATGGCGTCCATCAGGTGCGCGCCGTGCAGGTCGGCGGACGCCTCGCAGGCGGACACAAATATCCTTGGAGAAGCGGTCGAGGCGCTCAGCTGCACACCCCCCGGTCGCTGCCGGTAATAAACTGGGTAAGGATCTCGATACGGGGGTCGTCAGGCCAGGTCGATTTGGCCTTCTCCGCCGCTTCCCGCACCGGCTGGTCCCCATCAAAGATCATCGCGTAGGCTTGTTTGAGGATGCGAATCTGTTCCCGGTTCAGCCCCTGCCGCTTCAATCCGACCAGGTTGAGCCCCCGCAGGACGGCGCGGTTGCCCACCGCCAGACAGTAAGGCGATATGTCTTCGGTCACCACCGAGCCGCCCCCCACCATGGCGCCCTCGCCAATGCGGTTGAACTGGTGGACCGGAGTGATGCCGCCGATCACCGCCCTGTCACCCACCGTCACATGGCCGGCCAGGGTCACGGCGTTCGCCAGGATGCAGCCGCTTCCGATGATGCAGTCGTGGGCGATGTGAACATAGGCCATGAACAGGTTGTCGCTGCCGATGCGGGTCAGCATGCCGCCGCCCTCGGTACCGATGTGCACGGTCATAAACTCGCGGAAGGTGTTGTTATCACCAATCTCGAGTCTGGACGGCTCGTCCTTGAACTTTAAATCCTGAGGAGCCAGACCGATGGCGTTGTGGGGAAAGATGCGGTTGCCCGACCCCAGGGTGGTCCGGCCATCGATCACCACGTGGCTGCCGATATCGCAGCCATCGCCAATGACCACGTCCGGGCCGATGACACTGTAGGGACCGATCCGGACCTGATCGCCCAGTTGGGCCTTGGGGTCGATAATGGCCGTGGGATGAATGCCGGGGGGATGCGACATGGATTACTCGTCCGCAAGCATGGCGGACACTTCCGCTTCGCTCGCCACCCGGTCACCCACGTAAACCACACCCTTGAACTTACAGTAAGGCGTGCGCTCCTTGATGATCTCAACCTCGATCCGCAGGGTATCGCCGGGTTCCACCGGGCTGCGAAACTTGGCCTTGTCGATACCCATAAAGTAGGTCAGCTTGCGCCCAAGGGCTTCTTTCTCCCGGTCCTCGGCGGTCTTGTAGGCGAGGATGCCTCCCACCTGCGCCATGGCCTCGATCTGCAGTACCCCCGGCATGATCGGACGTCCGGGGAAGTGGCCCTGAAAGAACGGCTCGTTGATCGTGACGTTCTTGATCGCCACGATGCGCCGGCCCAGTTCCATCTCCTCCACCCGGTCCACCAGAAGGAACGGGTAGCGGTGTGGCAGCACCTCGAAAATCTCTCTGAAGTCCATCACCATGTCAAAGGCTCCATCCTTTACGACTTGCAGGGGGCGTCGCCATCACTCAGGCAACCCCGCACGACCCTTTCCAGCTTGTCCAGGCGCTCTCTGATGTCCGGCAGGCGGTTCTGTTCCGCCTGCATTTTTAGCTGTTCCCGATGGGGAGCGGCGGGAAAACCGGACACCATCTGATCGCCGTCCATATCCTTGGTCACACCGCTTTTGGCGGCCACCACCAAGCGGTCTCCCAAAGTCACATGTCCGGCGATGCCCACCTGGCCGCCGGTCACCACGTAGTCCCCCAACACCGCACTGCCCGAGATGCCGAGCTGGGCGGTAAGCAGGCAGCCACGCCCCACCTGTACGTTGTGGGCCACCTGAACCAGGTTATCGACCTTGCTGCCGGCGCCGATCACGGTGTCCCCCATCACCCCCCGGTCGACGGTCACACACGCGCCCATCTCCACGTCGTCCTCCAGCACCACCGCGCCGGCGTGAACAATTTTGTGATGCACACCGGCATCGGTGGCGTAGCCAAAGCCGTCGGAACCGACCACGCTGCCGGCCTGGAGCGTCACCCGGTTGCCAAGGCGGCAGTGGTCCCCCACCACCACGTTGGCGTGCAGCGTCACGTCATCACCCACGGTACAGCCTTCGCCGATATGGACGCCGGGGTGCAGGGTCACCCGGTCGCCCACCACGCTGTTCGCGCCGATGGTGGCGAACGCCGCAATATCCGCGGCCTCCCCCACCCGCGCGGCGGGGTCGATACGGGCGTCGGGGGAGATTCCCCTCACCTTGCGCGGCGTGCGGTAAAACGCATCCATCAGCCTGGCGTAACCAAAATAGGGGTTGTCCACCACCAGTTGGGTGAGAGACAGCCCCTCCTGTTCCGCACCGATAATCACGGCCGAGGCGGCGGAATCCGTCAACTGCTTCTGGTACCTGGGGTTGGCCAGAAAGGTCACATCCCCGGACCCCGCGCTCTCCAACGGCGCAACCCCGGTGATGGTGGCGGTGGCATCACCCACCACACGGGCGCCGATGCGCTCCGCCAACTCCGCGATGCTGAAGCCCTTACTGGGCTGGGCCATCGATCTGGGCCATCACGTCCGCAGTCACGTCGAGGCTGTCATCCGCATACAGCACGGTACCGTCGGAGCCGTTGTCGAGCACGAACGCGAGTCCTTTTTTCCCGGCCACCACCGCCACCGCGCTGATGAGGGTGTCGTTGAACTCTTCGAGCAGTTCCAGTTTTTTGTCCTGCAGGCTTTTGTTCAACTCCATGGCCTTTTTCTGATACTGGGACAGCTTGCGCTGGAACTCCTGCTCCTTTTCATGGAGCGCCTGTTCGCTGAGCAGGGACGCCTGGGTCTTGATTTTCTCTTCGAGGGCGGCAAGTTCGCTTTCTTCCAGGTCGATCATCTGCTGGCTGCTGGCCCGGTAAGCCTCCACCCGATCCTTGATCGATTGCCCGGCACGGGTTTCATCCAGTATTCGTTGGGCATTCACCCAGCCCACCTGCCCCGGCTCCGCCGCAACAAATCCCGCACTCATCCCGATGGCCGCAAACACGGCTACCAGAATCATTTTTAACCGTTTCAACATGATTCCAACCTTATTAACCTCAGGCACAATTTCCACCCTTGGGGGAAGGGGGGGGCACCCGCGCATGATTGACTCGATGAGGATACCGCATTTGGGGCATCCCCCTGCAAACCGGGACCGATATGGCCCCGCCCCCCGAAACCCGGAAGGCCGGGGAACACCGCATTTTCCGCCGCGCTAGAACAGGGTGCCGATGGTGAACAACTGCTCGCCCTTGCGCTGGAACAGGGTGGGGCGACGGTCGTCCAGCACCCAGCCGTAACCGAAGCGCAACGGCCCGAGGGGGGATATCCAGCGGATTTCGTAGCCCCAGCTGCGGTTCATCTCGCTGGCGGCGATCGACTGGCCGGTATTGAAGCCGCCACCCCAGTCCATAAACAGCGCCCCCTTCAGTTTGGCCACCTTGATCAGCGGCACCGAAAATTCGACGGACACCACCCACTCCTTGTCCGCGCCGATCGGGTCACCGTTGGGCGCCATCGGCCCGGCCTCGCCGAAATCAAAGCCGCGCACCGTGCTGATACCGCCGACGAAAAAGCGCTCACCCGGCGGCAGTTCCGCATCGCCGATCCCGGTCCCCCAGCCAAACAGGTTGCGAAACGACAGCGACGAGCTTTTCATCAGCGGAAAGTAGACACTCGAGTCGAGCACGGTCTTCACAAAATCGTTGGTGCCGCCCAGCGCCTTTCCGGCCACCTCCGTCCGCAGCACATTGCGTGTGCCCGAGCGCGGGTCGAAGAAGTTGTCGCGGGCATCCCGGGACAGGGACAGGGCGATTGAACTTGTGGTCGAGGTGCCGTCCTGATCCTGGATAATGGCGGGCACCGTGGGATCGGTGACATCGATATCGACCACCTCGTAGGTATATGACAGCGAACCCCGGGTGTACTCGCCCAGACTCTTGCCCATGTTGACACCTCCACCGGCGCGGTTCTCCGTGTAGGACTCGAAGTCCCGCTCGGTCTTGAACACATCGAACCCGGCCGAATACTCGGTGTCCAACAGGTAGGGTTCCCGAAACCTGAGGTTGTATACGGTACGGCGGCCACTGCGCTCAAAGCGTCCGGCCAGGGTCTGGCCGCGTCCGCCAAAGTTGCCCTGGGTGATCTCCACCAGTCCCACAAGACCATCCACCGAGCTGTAGCCGCCACCCACCGAAAACTGGCCGGTGGATTTTTCCTCCACCTTGACGTCCAGATCGAGCAGGCCGGACCCGACCTCCACCGGAACGATGTCCACGGACTCAAAGAAATTCAGGTTGTTGATGCGTTGGAAGCTGCGCCTGAGCAGCGAGGTGTTGATGACCTCCCCTTCCTGCTGGCGCACCTCGCGGCGGATCACCTTGTCCCGGGTTTTGGTGTTGCCACTGATGTTGATGCGGCGAATGCGGACCCGATCCCCTTCGTCGATACGAAACCGCACGTTCACAATGGCGGCCTCCGGGTCAGGAACCAGGTCGGGGGTCACCTGGGCGAAGGCGTAGCCCCGCTCTCCCAGATGATCGGTAATCGTGCCGATATCCTGCCGGAGCTGGCTGCGGCCATAACGCTCCCCGGTCACGACGGACACTCCCTCGGCCAGGTCCTCCTCGGAAACCAGCCCACCGTGATCGTAAGTCACCTCGCCAATCTGATACCTTTTGCCCTCCCGCACCGGGTAGGTGAGCACCAGCCACTCCCGGTCCTCGCTCAATTCCAGGGCGGGCTCGTCCACTTCCACATCCAGGAAGCCCCGGTCCTGATAAAAGTCCTCCAGCCGGAGCAGGTCCTCACTGACGTCCGAGGCCCGGTACAGCCCCGAATCGGTCAGCCAGGAAGTGAGCCAGAAACGCTCACCGGTCTTGAGTTGCCGCTTCAGGATGCGGTCTGTCACAAACTCGTTACCGGCAAATTCGATTTCGCGAATCTTGGTTTTCTTGCCTTCGTCGATGACAAAGGTGACGTTCACCACCTGGCGCCCGGCGCCGGGGCTTGTTTGCAGTTCCTCCACCGCCACCACCTTTGCCCGGCGGAAGCCGTCTTCTTCATATTGGGCCAGGATGCGCTCTCGCACCCGGGCCAGATCCCGCGAGGCCAGCAAGCCGCCTTCGTTCAGGCCCGCCGCCGCCTCGTTCAGGGTTTCCTCGATCACCTTGCGATTGCCGGAGAAAGCGACATTGCCGAGCACCGGCATTTCCGTCAGCCGGTAGCGCACCGCCACCCCCACATCGCCCAGGGCTTCAGCCTCCACCACCACATCCCGGAAGAACCCGAGGGCGAACACCGACTCCACGTCGCTGCGCACGGTGCCGGCGCTCAGGGGCTCTCCCACCTTGGTGCGGATGGCACCCGCCACCGTGGTGGTTTCGATCTCCCGGTTGCCGGTGATATCGATCTGCATAACGGTGCGGCCCAACAAACTCTCATCCGCCGCGAGGGAAACACCGCAGGAGAGGGCCAGGAAGACGAAGAGAATGAGGGTGCGAAACACGAGATGCATGACAAAAAAAGCCGGGGCATCATACCACACACCAAAACGCCGGAGAGCCACCCCGGAACGCCTGGGAGCACATAATAAAACCCGTCGTGAAGGGAACATCGCTGTGGATTGGGCTTGCGGATACCGATAAGACCCCGCAAGCGGGCCGCTCACGACGGTTTTCAACGCCTATGCTATTCTTTGGCGGGCCTTACGGCGGGCGGCGACCGAACGCCGGGGCCGTGGAGCGCAACCCGTCGGGCACGGTGTCCGGGCGGTTCCGGTCCTGCCGATTTCACCTGGAAAACGCGTGCGAATCTCTGTACTTATCCCCAACCTGCACTGCCCGCGCATCGGCGACTCGGTTTCCGCCGTTCTGGCGCAGGAGGGCGTCATCGATACGTTCGAGGTGATCGTGGTCGGCCGCGACCGCTATCACCGCATCCCGGACGACCCCCGGGTGACATTCATCGAGTCGGACCGGGACCTGAACCCGGCGGAAGCGCGCAACGTGGCCATCCGCGCAGCCCGGGGAGAGCTGTTCGCGTTCCTGGACGCCGACTGCGTGCCGGAACCCCACTGGATGCGGGAACTCCTGAGCTCCCATGCCCAGGGGCACCCTCTGGTGGCCGGTTCCCTCACCTTCGACCGGGGTGATTTCTGGTCCCTGGCCGATAACATCTCGGCCCACCACGGTGCCCTGCCTTCCAACCCCGAGGGGATCATGACCCGGCACCATCCGCCGGTGGCCAATCTCCTGATGGAAAAAAAGGTGCTTGATGAGGTCGGGGTATTCGACGAACGCTATTTCCGGGGCCAGGACTTCGAGCTGATGATGCGCATCGCCGAGGCCGGGTACACGTTCTATTTCAACCCGCGCGCCGCCGCCGCCCACCGTCACAGCCGGTCCGACGCCCAAAGCTTCATCGGCCACGCCATCGCCTGGGCACCCTACTCGGTGATGATCCGCCGCCAGTACGCCGATGTGCTGAAGTCCCCGTGGTACATGCGAAACCCCTGGGCCCTGCGCGTTCTTTCCCCGTTTATCGCCGCCGGAGTCAGCGCGCGCATCTGGTGGCGGCATCCGGAACTGTTTCAGGACGTGCATACCGCGCCCGCGGTGTTTCTCGCCAAGCTGGTATGGTGCTGGGCCGCGGCCGCCGCCCTGGACGGCACCATCGAAACCCGGCTCTAGGCGCGCCGTTGCGGCCCGACACCCCCACCGCCTGGGCCGCCACCGGTCTCCTGTTTCTGCTGGTGGGCCTCGGGCTGTACGCCAACGCCCTGAACAACCCGTTCCACTACGACGACCACCACGGTATCGTCGACAATCACTACCTGCGCGATCCGGGCAACATCCCCCGGTTCTTTTCCGTGACCGACGGCAAACGCTACTTCGCCCCCAGCGACCCGAAGGCCCGTCACTACCGGCCCCTGCTGCTCACCACCTACGCCCTCAATTTCGCGACCGGCGGCGACGACCCGCGGGGGTTTCATCTGCTGCATGTGGTGCTGCATGCGCTGGGGGCGCTTCTGGTGGCGCTGATCGGGCGGCGGATGGGGCTTGCCTTTTTCTGGGCCGTGGGCTGCGGCTTTTTATTTCTGGTGCATCCGCTGCATACGGAAGTCATAAACTACATTTCCGCCCGCTCCTCCCTGCTCAGCGGGGTGTTCTCCCTGGCCGCGTTTTACGCCTTCGTACGCGCCCGCCAGGGGGAGAACAACCGCCGCATCGGCTGGCTTGGGGCATCCCTCGGACTCACCGTTTGCGCGGTGCTCACCAAGGAGGTGGCGGTGGCGGTGCCGCTGCTGTTTGTCCTGTACGACCTGATCTACCCGCCGGAACGGCGCTTGCGCTGGGGCATCCACGGTCACGGCCTAAGTCTGCTGCTGCTGGGGGGTGGCGTGGTGGTGCTGTTCTGGCAGCACTACCTGCAGCATGCCTGGAACATCCTGACCAAAGGGGTTGGTGTGCGGGGCTTTGGCGACAACCTGTGGCTGCAGATGCAGGTGTTGATGAGCTACGTCAAACTCACCCTGCTGCCCACCGGGCTGTCCATCGCCCACGACTTTACCGGTGCCGACCGGCCCAACCTGCTCTCAGGGGTCTGCCTGCTGTTACTGCTCGGCATCACGGTGCTGGCGATCAGGGCGCGAAAACATACCCCCCTCGCCCTGCTCGGCTGGGGATTTTTTCTCATCATTCTCTCCCCCACCACCGTGCTGCCCCTCAACACGCCTCTGCAGGAGGGCCGGGGCTACGCCGCCGTGGCCGGATTGATGCTCGGGCTGGCCGCGCTGTTTCAGGCCGGCGCCCTGAGGCTGCGGCTGGACCGGCGCTGGGCCGTCGCCCTGCTGGTTCCCGCCCTGCTGTTCCCGGCGACCACCGTCAGCCGCAACCCGGTGTGGGCCAGCGATCATGCCCTGTGGTCCGACGCGGTGGCAAAAAGCCCCGGCGACTTTCGCGCCCACGCCAATCTGGGCACCGCCTTCCACGCCGAAAATGATCTGGAATCCGCCGTCGCCCACTACCGCGAGGCCATCGCCCTGTTCCCCTGGGAGGCCTCGGTCCACGCCGACCTGGGCAGCGCACTCCTCACACAGGGGGATATGGCGGGCGCCCGCGCTTCTCTGGATCAGGCCATCAAGCTCTATCCCCGCTACGCACCGGCCTATTTCACCCTTGGGATACTGTCCGAAAGGGAGGGCGATACGGAAGCGGCGGAAACCGCCTACCGGAAGGCCATCAAGCTCCGCCGCGCCAACAAGCCCGCCCGCATGAACCTGGGCATCCTGCTGGCCCGGCAGGGGCGGCTCGACGAAGCCGAAAAACTTATGCAACAGGCGTTGGAACTGGACCCCACCGACCCCCAGGTTTATGTCAACCTGATGCTGCTCTACCGGCAGATGCAAAATATGCCCCGGGCGCTGGCCCTGTACCAGCGGGCACGGGCCAACGGCGCGGTAACGCCGGAGCTGGAACGGCTGGCGCCCCGCTCCAGAGAGCCTCGGCCCTAAAGCCTATCCGGTCTACAAGGTAGGCCCGACCTTCCCTGTTAAGTTGTGTAAGGTGGATTAAGCACCGACCGGGCGTCATCCACGTAATCACCTCCCCCGTCCGGTCACCTGGCATGTCACACACTCTACTGCCCGGAGGAGGTAGCACAAACTCAATGTTGTATTTCCGGTAAAGCCTCTCACGCTCGGTTGAACAACATCCCCCGAGCGATAGCCATGTTCCAACAGGCACAGTCAAACAACGCGGTTACACCCGAACTGGATTGGCTGCCACCCGCTCTGCCAAATCCCGACCCTAAGGGGACGCAGGAGCGTTGATGCGCACCAAAATTGCCTCTGTAATGCCGCGAGCGATGGGTTCCGCAGCCTTGGGGCCGATGTGTCCCAGATCGAAAAAATCGGTATTTCCGCTCTGGTCGACCCCCCCCGAGAGATCTACAAAATCGTCGTGGGCCCCTCCCGTGGCCCGGGTCCGCTCGTAGAAGTCGCGGACGAAGGTGCGGCGCGCCGGGGCAAGGCCACCCACAAAAGCCTGCTCGGCGTCACTCAGCCCCTCCTTGGTCACCACCAACGGCTGCAACAGGAAAAGGGTTTTGATCCCCAGTGCCTTGCCACTGGCGCGAATCATGTCGGTATTAGTGCGGTAGATGTCCACCGCGTGATCCAGATTGGCCGGGCTGGAATCGTACACATTGCCATCGAAGATGGAGGCGGGTGCGAGCACTTTGAACAGGAGCAGCTCAAACAACCGGAAACGCTCGGACAGATACATGGCGGCACCGTAACGCAGCAGGCCACCGTGATCGCGCCCCACCAGCAGGGACAGTTTTGCACGCAGGTCCTGCTGCAGCACCCCGGCGCCGAACTGGTACCCTTGATCCGCGTCGTTATAGCCGTCGTAAAACACCGCGATATCGGGGGTCCGATAGCCCGAATTGCGGGCGATAAGGCTTTGAAACTTAATCAATTCCAGACTTGACTGGAAAGTTCCAACCCCGTAGTTCACGACATGGGCGGCACGCCCGGCCTGTTGAAGGTTGCGGGCCACCAAGTTGGCGATGGTGCGCTGATCAGGCAGTTCAAAATTTTGCATGGTCGAGCCACCAAACATCCACACGACCAGATCCGCCTGTTCCATAGGAATCGAGTCCGGCGTCCGGCGCGCGGACATCGGCCCAATGTAGCCAATAGTCTCTGTGTCCAGTTGGCGGATTGAGAACAGGTGATAGTCGTGGTATGTGGTAAAGGCGCGCTGCCGGAGAGTTCGGTAATCAGCAATGAACTGCTCCCGTTCTGTATCCGGCAGATCGGCCAACAATTCCAGGTGAGACTTCAGGAAGGTGGTATGAGGACCGGGAGGGCCAAACAGCAGGCGGGCTCCCACTTCCGCGACCGACACGGTAACGACCGTGGAAAATACCACCATCAGGAATTTTGCGAGCGCTGGTTTCATCGGGTTCCGAAGTCTCCGCCACCCTGGGGGTCGACTGTTGTGGCAGGGGTCAAGCTACAAAATCAGTGTTTCGAATCAAGTCCCGCAAGCCCACATCCTAGCATTGTTACGACCAAGAGCATTCAGTGCTGACATGAGGGGCAGTAGAATGTGGAACGCTGCCCCAAGGGCAGTTGCCGTACGGCGTCGCCACAGGTGGGGCACGGCTCCCCGGCGCGCCCATACACCGCCAGACGTTGCTGAAAATAGCCCGGCTTGCCGTCACTGCCGGTAAAGTCCCGCAGGGTGGTGCCGCCCGCTTCGATAGCTTGCCCCAGAACCCCCTTGATCGCACCCGCCAACCGGTCACAGCGTTTTTTGGAGATCCGCCCGGCGGCTCGCCCCGGATGGATACCGGCCCGGTGCAGGGCCTCGCTGGCGTAGATGTTACCCACCCCCACCACCGTTCGCCCATCCATGATGAAATGCTTGACCGGTGCCGTGCGGCCCCGGGCGGCAGCGTGCAGGTAAGCCCCGTCAAAGCCGTCCCCCAACGGCTCCGGCCCCAGATGGGCGAGCAGGCGATGGGCGGCGGGATTCCCCTCGGTGAACAGCAGGCAGCCAAAACGGCGCGGGTCGTTCAGGCGCAGGCGGATGCTCCCTTCCAGCACCAGATCGAAGGCGTCGTGCCGCCCGGGCGGCGTCCCGGAGCCCACTACCCGCAGGCTGCCGGACATGCCCAGATGCAGGATCAGACTGCCATCGGGGACACCACCCTGTTCAAGCCGGAGCAAGAGGTACTTGGCCCGCCGCGACACCTCTGCCACGGTGCGCCCGGCCACCCGTTCCGGCAGACCGTCCGGCACCGGCCAGCGCAGGCGCGGATCGCGCACGATCAGGTTGTCGATGCGTCGGCCGCGGACGTGGGGTGCGACGCCGCGCCGGGTGGTCTCCACCTCGGGCAGTTCGGGCATGGAGGTTCACCCTTTGTTCATGAGGCTGCGATACACTTCGGCGCGCTGCTCGGCGATACGCGACCAGCCGTAGCGCGCCGCCACCCAGTCCCGGTTGGCGGCGCCCCACGCCGCATGCCTGTCCGGGTCCGTCACAAGGGTCGCGAGGGATTCGGGCATGTGGGCAAGGTCGGTTTCGAGCACCCCTTCCGGCAGGGCGTCACCCAGGCCGCGCAGGCCCACCCCGGTGCTCACCACCGGCAGCCCCAGAGAGAGAAACTCCAGCATTTTGAGGTGCATGCCGCCACCGCTCCGCATCGGGTTGAAGGCAAGGTCACCCGCATGCAGATACGGTATGACGTCGTCCACGAAACCGGTCACGGTGATGCGCGGCCCCGGCGTCATTACCTCACCAATGCGGCCGATGATCAGGAACACCAAATCCTCCGGCAACGCCGTTTCCGCCGCCATCCGCTCGATTTCCGCCGCCGCTTCCAGATTGGGGCCAAAACGCGCCCCGGCGAACACCGCCACGGTCTTCCCCGAAAGCCCCAGGCGCGCCTTTGCGGTCGCACGCGTGGCGTTGCTGGCAGGGTAAAAGCGTTCCAGATCCACCCCCACCGGAATCACATGAATCCGATCCGCGCCCACCCCATAGCGGCGCATCATCTCCTCCCGGTCCGCCTCGGTAAGCACGATCACGGCATCGGCGCGGCTCAGGGCCTCCCGCTCCTGATGATCGATTTTTTTCACCACCTCCGGCAGGTGCGCCAGGGTGCTTTCCGCCAATGTCGCCTCAACGTTGTGGGCCACCATCACCAACGGTGTTTCCGGTCGTTTTCTTGCGGCAATCGCGCTGCAACCGAAGGGATGCTCCACCTGGATCAGATCACAGGACTCCAGCCACTCCCGCAGCCGCCGGGAGCGCAGGGAGCGAAACACCCCCTCAATCCCCAGGGGCGGCACCCCGGTACTCTGGCGCGAACCCCAGTTGCGCAGCACGGAAAACGGCGTGGCGTGGTTGTACACGGTGTAGCCGGGGGCCACACGGGTGGTCGAACACAACGAGCCCAGCAGATCGTGGCGGCGGATGCCGGTGGAGAACAGGTTGACCTTCCACCCCTTCCCGGCGAGGGCGCGGTTCACCCCGTCCACCAGCAGGTTGGCGCCGGTCACCGGTGGATAGACCCGATAGGGGGCGACGCACAACAGCCGACGGGATGTGCTCATGCCTCCTCCCGCCGCCGGGCGCGCAACCACTGCCGTGTGATGCCGCGCCCGGCATCGCAGGTAAGCACCGCCCACAACCCCGCCGCCGAACCCGTCAGGCGCTGCTGTGCGGCCATCCGCCGCTCCGGACGCTGCACCGCCAGATTGAACAGCCATTGGGCCAGAGGCCGCAGCAGTCGTTCCGCCAGAATCGCCCCGGCCGCCGGGTCGCCCCGCATCACCACCTCCCGCGCCAGGTACGCCGCCGAGCCGAAGGAGTAAGAGCTGATCAGCCCGAGCATTTCCGTCTCCGGACGCCAGGCGTCGTGATGCACCAACACCTCCGGATCGTAGGACACAGCGTGCCCGGAACGTAACAGTCGAAACAGCAGTTCGGAATCCTCCCCCGCCAGAATGTCGGTACCGGGACCGATGGCTTCGTCATAGCCGCCAACGGCATCGAAGGCGGCCTTGCGGAACGCCAGGTTGTTGCCGGAGCCGTAGCGTGCCGGATCGCCGAAGCGGGGCAGACGGCACGCCACCGTGGACGGCCGAACCGACACCGGCTCCGCACCGGGACGCCCCGCGCCGTAGGGCAGGATGCGGCCGCACAGGGCATCGAGCGACGGCTCCGCCTCGAAACGGGCCTCGATACGTGACGCCCAGCCGGTATCCACCACGCAGTCGTCGTCGGTCACCGCCACCACCTCGTGGCGGGCGCAGGCCACCCCCAGATTCCTGGCGCGGGACACCCCCACTTTGTCACTCACCACATGCCGTAGTGGCACCGTATCGCCAAGAGCCCCTGCCAGTCCCTCATACGGCGGATCGGATTGATCCACCACGATCACCTCCCCCACCGCCGCCTTCGCCCCCTCGCCGATGACGCGCAGGCAGCGCACGATCTGCTCCGGCCGGTTTCTGGACGCCACCAGAACGGAAATCATGCGGCCTCCCCGTGAAGCGCCAATCTCAGCGTTTCCAGCACGTACCCGGCGCGATAACGCCAGCGGCAGCCACCATCCACGCCCCGGCCCCGGATCGCATAATCCATCCCCTGAAGGACGAACGAAACCCACTTTCGCATTCGGAACCTGCGATCAAAGTGGGCCGCCTCCATACGGGCGCAGGAGCGACCGTGGGCGAACGACTTACGGTACAGGTAGTCGGGATTGGCCCGCGCCCCTTCGGCGCGGTGGTGAACCACGGAATTCGGGGCGTAATACACGCCGCCGCCGTCGCCCTCGATGCGCAGGCACAAGGCCATCTCCTCGCTGCCGCCCAGGTCATCGCCGCGACGCCCCAGAGCGGGGTTGAAGCCCCGGCCATCGGCAAACACCCCCCGTGAAAACGAGATGCTGGCGCCGTAGGGGTAGTGGGGGTAGGTCAAGCGATCGGCATCGCCATAATCCACCGCGCTCAGGTGGTGGTTCATGCTGTCGCTCCACCAGTCCGGCGGCGGGGTTTTCCAGTCCAGCAGCACGCGCCCGCCAACGCATCCGGCATCCGGGTGGCGGTCGTACACCTCGATCAGCCCGATGAGCCATTTCGGCTCGCACACGGCGTCGTCATCCAGAAACGCCAGAATCTCCCCGTCCGCCTCCGCCACCCCCCGGTTTCTGGCGTTGGAAAGACCCAGCTTTTCCTCCCTCACCAAGCGGGCAGGCATTGGGAAGGCCAATACGAATTCTTCGAAGACCGCCGGGGTGTGGTCCGACGAGGCGTTGTCCACCACGATCAACTCCCCCCCTCCCGGCGGCAGGTGCACGCGGGTCAGGGAGTCCAGCGTATCGCGCAGAATATCCGCGCGGTTGTGGGTACAGACCAGGATGGATACCCTAGGCGCCGGCACCTTCTTGCCCCTCGCGCTTCGACGTCTTTTTTTGCGGCGGAGCCAGGATGCCGCGGACCGCCCCCACGTACCAGGCCAGGGACTCCCGGTTCATCGGGGGCCTTTTCAAAAACCGCCTGATGAGCGCCTTGAACAGCACGGTGCGAGACAGAAACGCGGCATAGCCCATGTGCTCCCGGCAGGCGCGCCAGTAACGTTCTCGCATCATATCCGCGGCACTGTCCGCCGGGTGGATGTGCAATGCCATCAGCTGCGGGTCGCATATCACCAGATAGCCCTGACGCTGAAAATGGTGGCCCCACTCCTTGTCTTCGGTACCGCTCAGGGTTTCGTCGAACGGCCGCTGACGCCACAGGGCGGCGGGAAAGCCACCGTTGGCGTTGTCGCAGCCGACGTAGGGGTTGCTCTCAAACCCGGCCAGATCCTGACGCAGAAAAACCCGGCCGGTGGCGGTGGCGGCCACCCGGTCGTCGTCAAAATAGCCCACATGCCGGGCCAGCCACCCCCGGTCCTTCGGATAGACATGGGCGGACAGGGCGATAAGGATATCGCCCTCGGCCGCCGCGCACCCCACGTTCAGGGCGTAGCCAAAGGTAAACGATTCGGCCGGAATCTCGATAATGCGGACATCGAAATGGCGCAGTACGTCGAGGGTGCCGTCGGTGGAGCCGGAATCGACGGCGATCACTTCAAACGGAAAATCAACCTGCTGGGAACGGATGGCGCACAACACGCCGCCGATATCGACCACCTCATTCTTGCAGCGGATGATGATGCTGGCTCTGGGCTTCACTTCAGGTGATACACTCCGGGCGGGACGACCGCTCCCGGAGCGCCTACATATAGCCCAGTTTTTTTAGTTTGTCCTGCAACGCCGCCACATCCTCGTCGGTGGGCTCGGAAAAGCGATGCTCCACCGGCTCGCTCACCCCCGCGCCGTCCCTGTCCAGCACATCCGGGCGGATGTAATCCTCCATCACCACACCATCCACGTCACTGGGCACCGGCAAGCCGACCAGGCGCAGCACGGTGGGCATGATGCAGGCGAGTCCATACTCCCGCTTCTCTCCGGGGGAGATCGCGGGGCCCGCAGCCAGGACAATCCCCTCCGGCCGGTGGTTGCCTCGCCCGTCCGGATAGATCGGCCCCGCCTCGATCCGTTGGGAGGCGATGTTGAAGCCGCTCTCGAAGTCGGCCTCGAAGTCCGTATCGAGAATGAAAATCAGATGGGGAAAGCGTTCCAGGTAAGGACCGTCATACACCGCCTCGCGGCGCATGACCTCCCGGACCAGGGGGGCGCCGGTATCCGGATGGGTCAGGGCGCGAAGCCCCTGCTCGATCTCGTCCGTCAGCTTTTCGGTCTCCTCCCCCGGCGCCACGCAGCCGTCACCGTTCGGCTGCTTTTCATTGATGCAGATGGCGCCCAGGTTGTTGTTCACCCCGAACGACCAGGCCCGGGTTTTTTCCCAGTCCATCACCTGCCGGGTCGGCTTGTAGCGGACACGGGCGTAGATCTGGTCCCGCAGGGAGGGGGGCACCAGACGTTGCCACAGATAACGTCCGACCTGGCCCAGGGGATTCGGTGTTTTTTTCCTCCCTGTGGCACCCGTCCCCTCCCGTCCCGGCGTGTCGCCCTCGTCGGGCCGGGTGACCAGCCAACCCTGCTCCTGCATCCAGTGGCTCATGCGGTAGCGACGTTGGGGGGGCGCATCGAACCCGTGGTCGGACATGACGATCAGGTTGGTGTCCGGCCCCGCGGCCTCGATCAGTTTGCCGATGTGCGCATCCAGGTTGCGGTAAAACGTCTTGAAGCGCTCCCGTTCGGTGCGTACCTCCTCCGTGTCCGCATCCGGGTGGTCCGGATCAATCGCCCGCCACAGATAGTGGTGCAGCCGGTCGGTTTCGGTGAAACAGACCATGCACACGTCCCAAGGGCGGCTCTGCATGAGGTGGCGGGTGGTATCGGCACGCTTGGTCAGGATGTCGTCCAGGTCGTCCATCAGGAAATTGCTGTCGATCTTTGTGCCCTTCGGCGTGATGGCGTACATGCCCTCACCAAAGTCCTGATCGATACGGTAGTCCGGAATCTCGTCGGCAAGCTCCCGCGGCCAGGTGTACTCCTTCGACCCCGGCGGGCTGAGCCAGCAGGACACCAGGGCGCCGTCCACCTCCGGGGTGGGGTACGTGAGCGGGATGTTGATCGAAATCACCTTGCGGTTCCCTTCGCGCAGGTAGTCGTACACCGTTGCGGAGCCAATGCTGGCGTGGTTGACCACACGGGATTTACGAAAATCGTGACTTGAGCGGTAGCCGTCCTCGGACAGGTCGAAGAAGTTGAACAGCCCGTGCCCCCCCGGGTTTTTGCCAGTCTGGAAAGTGGCCCAGGCCGGGGCGGAAATCGGCGGTACGGTAGAACGCAACACCCCCTTCGCACCCTCGTCCATCAGCCGCTTCAGATTGGGGATCAGCCCCTCGGCGGCAAACGGCTCCAGGATTTTGTAGGTTCCCCCGTCCAACCCGATCAGAAGTACCTTGCCGTGAGCCATTCCGCCTCCAGTTCAACCAAGTCAGTCATGCGTCTGGCGTTGATTGCAACGCCATCCCGGCACGCGCCCCAACAGTGCGGACACACGGGATAAATACGCGGGAGGGCATTATATCAGCCTCTCACCCGGGAGCCCCTGATCACCTCCGCCGCATCCTTCCGGATATCCGGGAGCATCCCATAAATCACCCCCACGTAAACACCGGCGTAAACGGCAAGCTGTATTCCCGTGAGCAACACCACGTGGAGGCCGGGAAGCCCATCCCCTACGGCCCCGGCCACCCACATCGCGCCCAACCCGACGATAACGGCCACCGCCACCGGTCTCAGCAGTACCATCGGCCGGGAACCGAGCACCCGGGTGGCAATCCACAGGTTGATCGGCGCAAAGCCAACGGTCAGCCACAATTTGGCCCACACCAGCGGCATCAATCCGTTGCGGGCACTTATCCAGTACACCGGAATGGTGACCAGGGCCCGTACCAGAAAGAACTTGGGGATGATGTCCACCCGTCCGATCGCCTTGTACAAGGGCGGCGCCACGTTTACCAGAGCCGACATCACCCCCACCGGGGCCAGTACCTCGATGACCTCGACCATCGGGCGCCACTTCTCTCCGATCAGGAGCGGCACCACCGGGTCGGCAAAGGCAAACATCCCCACCCCAAACGGCACCACCAGCACCGCCACCACCCGAAACGCCCGCTCAAATCCCTCACGCACCTGGGCCCGGACGTTCTGCACCCGGCTGAAGGCAGGAAACATCACACTGTTCAGAGCCCGGATCACGGTACCCGCCGGGAGAATAATCAGGCTCATCCCCATGCGGTAGTAGCCGACCTGAACGGCTCCCAGATAACGGCCGGCAAACAGAAAATCAAAGTAGGTGATCGACCAACCCAGGACCGCTTCCAGCGAGACCCAGCCACCAAAGCGCAGAAGCCTCGGCCACTCGCGAAAGTGGGGACCTCCGCTCGGACGCCACGGCACCGACCGCCACAGCCCGAACACCCGGATGACGGCTCCGGCCAGAGTGCCCCACACCAGCGCCCACACCCCCTGCCCCGCCAGGGCGAGGCTCACCGACACCACGCCGGGCGCCAAGGCCGGAATCAGTTCGATCCAGAACAGTCGGCGGAAATCCAGCGCCCGGGTCAGCATTGCCCCGTGCACCGTCCCCAGCGGGGTAATCAGAAACAGGGTGGCAAGCACCCGTAACACCGGCACCACCTCCGGTGTGCGGTACAATTGTCCGGCCACCGGAGCCAGCATATACAGGATCAGGAAGAAACCGGCGCCGAACAGGGCGGTGCCCCAGAACACAGCGTTTTTCAGTTCCTCGCTTATCTCCTTTCGCTGCACCAGCGCCGGCCGGAACCCCACATCCTGAAACATGGTGACAAACGCCACCACCACCATCGCCATGGCCACCAGACCAAATACATCCGGCGCCAGGATACGCGCCAGAAATATGGTGAACAGGGGCGGAGCAAGACGCGACGCAATGGTGGTCAGAGTCGCCCATTTAACGGCGGTGACTACCTTTCCGGCCACGGCTTTGGCTGGACTGACGGGCGTTTAAAATCGGTAATTGACACAGGCTGGCCCCGTTGGAAGGAGTGCGGGCGGATCAGTCGGCGACCAGTATAGCGGATAAGAAAAAAGCCCCGATCGGCGGGGCTTTGATTCCCGATTGCGGGCGGGAAACCGGAGGGGGGTCGAAAAAGGTGGGCGGGCACCACCCCCCTAACTGCCGGCGGAGCCGTTGACCTCACCGTCGTCCACGGTGCCGTCGAAGTCGTTGTCCTTGCCGTGGCCGTCGATGTAGTCGCTCTTGTTCGGGTGACTGCTGCGGTCGTGGTCGCCTTTGTCTCCACGGCGCTCGCTGTTGTGGTCGTGGTCGTGGTCGTAGTCGTCCTCATCGGCCCAGTTCGGAATCGAGTCGTTGTCCACGTCGGGATCGTGCCCGTGCCGCTTGCCGTGCTCATCCACCGACCAATCCTCCTGCCCGTCCTCGTCAATGTCGGGATCGCAGGCATCCGGAATGCCGTCGCCGTCGTAGTCCTGGGCGCTGGTGTCGTGGTTCACGCCGGACGGGTTCGGGGTCGTGATGCAGCGGTCGCAGTAATCGCCGATACCGTCACCGTCGATGTCAATCTGGTGCGGGTTGCGCCAGTTCGGGCAGTTGTCCTTGTCGTTGCAGATACCGTCGCCGTCGTCATCCAGGTGTTCGCAGGAGTTGCCGCAACCGTCACCGTCATCGTCACCCTGATCCGGATTCGGCACCGTCTCGCAGTTATCACAGGCATCACCGATGCCGTCGAAGTCCATATCGGACTGATCCGGGTTGGCGGCCACCGGGCAGTTGTCGCACAGGTCGCCGACGCCATCGCCGTCTTCGTCGATCTGGTCCGGGTTGAAGGTCCCCACGCAATTGTCGCAGACGTCATCGACACCGTCGCCGTCGCTGTCGCCGATGTTGAACTGGAGCGGACAGCTGTCCACCACATCCGGCACGCCGTCGTTGTCGAAGTCACACCCATCGCCCACGCCGTCGATGCAGGAGTCGCACAAGTCACCGATACCGTCGTTGTCGGAATCGCCCTGATACGGGTTCGGTACATCCGGACAGTTGTCGCAGACGTCACCGACGCTGTCGAAGTCCGCGTCCGCCTGATCGGTGTTGGGGGTGAGCACACAGTTGTCCTGGGGGTCGAGGATCGTGTCTCCGTCCGTGTCCACATACTGGCAGATACCCTCATTCTGGGTACCGTTGGCGTCCGGCGGGTTCCATGCGGTGGGACAGGTTTCGCAGGCATCGCCAATCAGGTCGCCGTCCGTATCCCACTGCACGTCACCCGGATAGGTGGTGGCCAGGGGGCCGTTGGGGATGGTGGGGCAATCGTCCACGCACATATCAACGTCGGGATCGAGAATATCCCGGATACCGTCGCCGTCGATGTCCGGGCAGCGGTTCACGCCGTCCGGCCCTGGCATACAACAGGTTGGCAGTTCGTAGAGCGGGTCGGTCACCGTGTGGCCGCATACACCGTCACCGTCAATATCGTTCGCCTGATCGAGGGGACAGACATCGCATGCGTCTCCGATGCCATCCATATCCACATCTTCCTGGCCGGGGTTGTACACCAGCGGACAGTTGTCCGCGACATCGGCGATGCCGTCGTTGTCGTCATCCGGGTCGCACACATCGCCAATGCCGTCGGCGTCGTTATCCGCCTGGCCGGGGTTGGGAACAATGGGACAATTATCGTCCTGGTTCAAGACGCCGTCCCCATCCTTATCCGGATCGCAAACGTCCCCGATTCCGTCCCCATCCAGGTCTTCCTGTCCCGGATTCGGATCCAGAGGGCAGTTGTCCGCGACATCGGGCACGGTGTCGTTATCGTCGTCGTCGTCGCAGGCGTCTCCGATCCCGTCATTGTCGGAATCCATCTGATCCGTATTGGCGACCAGCGGACAGTTGTCGGCGCCGTCCGGCACGGTGTCGTTGTCGTCGTCGTCGTCGCAGGCGTCACCCAGCCCGTCGCCGTCGGTATCGACCTGGTTCGGATTGACCGTCAGCGGGCAGTTGTCGCCTGTGTCCGGCACCCCGTCGTTATCGTCGTCGTCGTCGCAGGCGTCACCCAGCCCGTCGCCGTCGGTATCCTCTTGCCCCGGATTCGGGGTCAGCGGGCAGTTATCAGCCGTGTCCGGGATCTTGTCGCCATCGGCATCCGGGTCACAGGCATCACCGGTTCCATCCCCGTCAGTATCGGTCTGGTCCGGGTTCGGGGTCAGGGGACAGTTGTCGCCACTGTCCGGCACCCCGTCGTTATCGTCGTCGTCGTCGCAGGCGTCACCCAGCCCGTCGCCGTCGGTATCGGTCTGGCTCGGGTTCGGGGTCAGCGGGCAGTTATCAGAGCCGTCCGGCACGGTGTCGTTGTCGTCATCATCGTCGCAGGCGTCACCGGCTCCATCCCCGTCCGTGTCGGTCTGGTCCGTGTTCGGGGTCAGCGGGCAATTATC
>JBHHVE010000014.1:0-63267 GCA_046754085.1 Leptospirillia bacterium | reverse complement strand
GGCGCGGCGACCGTATTCGCGCCCTGCTCCTCGAGGTGCGCGAAACCCCTCGCGGGCCGCAACTCATCCTTTCCCGCAACAGCCCCCTGTTCGTACAGAAGCTGTTTGAGATGGAAGTGCCGGAAATCGCCGAGTCCATTGTCGAGATCAAGGGCATTGCCAGGGACGCCGGTGACCGCACCAAGATGGCGGTCTGGTCCAAGGAGCGCGGTGTGGACCCGGTGGGCGCCTGCGTCGGCATGAAGGGTTCCCGCGTTCAGGCGGTGGTGCGGGAGATGCACGGCGAGAAAATCGACATCATCTCCTGGACCGACGACCCTCAGCGCTTTATCGCCGAGGCCCTGTCCCCGGCCGAAGTGGACCGGGTCGGTATCAGCGAGAATGAGGGTTCGGCCATTGTCATCGTGCGCGACGACCAACTGTCACTCGCCATCGGCAAGAAGGGGCAGAACGTGCGACTGGCCTCCCGCCTGACCGGCTGGAACCTGGACATCCTGTCCGAGAGTGAGTACCGCGAGGATGCCTTCGAGGGCAAGGATGAGGAACTTGAGGCAGCGCTGCTGGATCACGCCCGCGCCAAGGCACAGGGGTTGACCGACGCCGAGGCCCTGTTCTCCAACTTCCCGGCCAAGGAAGGCGAAGCGGCGGAGGCCGGGACCGCCGAGGCCGAGACCGCCGAGGCCGAGACCGCCAAGGCCGAGACCGCCGAGGCCGAGACCGCCGAGGCTGAGACCGCCGAGGCCGAGACCGCCAAGGCCGAGACCGCCGAGGCTGAGACCGCCGAGGCCGAGACCGCCAAGGCCGAGACCGCCGAGGCTGAGACCGCCGAGGCCGAGACCGCCGAGGCTGAGACCGCCGAGGCCGAGACCGCCGAGGCCGAGACCGCCGAGGCCGAGACCGCCGAGGCGACAGAGAAAGATTCGACCGAGACCAAGGCCGCAGAACAGGCCAAGGCATAGACCTCTCCAGAGGGACTGACCGGAGGCACGGCAGAAGGAACACGATGAGGGTATTTGAGCTAGCACGCGACTTGGGTCTGACCAGCCGGGATCTTCTGACTTCCCTTGAAAAGATGGGGTTTGCGGTCGAGGATCACGCCTCGCAGCTGGACGACGAGTCGATCAAGAAGGTACGCCAGAAGCTCGGCAAGGCGACCACCACCAAAAAAACCCGGAAAAAGCCAGTGGCGACCCCCAAACCGGAGCCGGTCGAAACCGCCCCGGCGGCGCCCAAGGCCCGGGTTGTGGTCAAACGCCGCCGCGCCGAAAAGCCCGCACCGGAAGCCTCCCCCACCTCCGCCAAGGCCACCGAAAACCAGAGCAGCGCCGAGGCCAGCCCCGCCCCGGCGCCCAAAACCCCACCGGTACAGAAGCCGGTGTCCACGGAAACCCCGGCAGCCACGCCTCCGGGATTGACCCCGCATCTGGGCGATACGGCCCTGGCCGAGGCCAAAAAGAAGAAGCGGGTGGTTATCGACCTCGAACCGAAGGTTAAGAAACCCGCCCCCAAGGCGGCGGAAACCGAACCAGCCGCCGAGGCGACGACGCCCGAGCCGCCGTTGAAAAAGACGCCGCCGACGTCCCTGCCTTCCGCCGGTGACCGGGTACGCGCCGCAAAAACCCACGGGCTTTCCACGCCGGAGGGTCTGACCCCGCACCTCGGCCCATCCGGGGACACCACCAAGGAACGGGTGATCATCGATCTGCCGAAGGCCGCACCCGCCGCCCCGGGCCGGGGCGCCAAGCCGGAGCGCAAGGAGCGCAAAAAGGGTCGGGAAATGGACGCGCCGAAGGCGCCCGCTCCCGCTCCCGGTGCGGTCGACAAGCGCAAGTGGCAGAGTTTCAAGGGTAAAAAGGGCAAGGGCCGGAGTCGGGACGAGACCCGTTTCGAGCTTGCGCGCCCGCGCAAGGATGTCAGCGAAGGTTCCCTGCCGCGGGTCCGGGCCATCCGCATTCAGGAAGGCAACACGGTCAAGGAGTTTGCCGACGCCCTCGGCGTGAAGGTGAACGTCATCATCGCCGAACTCATGAAAATGGGCGCCATGGCCACCCTGAACGATCCCATCGATCTGGATGCCGCCCAACTGATCGCCACCGACATGGACGTCAACATGGAAGTGGTGATGGACAAAACCGAGGAGGAGCTCCTCCAGGTGGTGGAGGATTCCGCCGAATCCCTGGTCCCCAGGGCGCCAGTGGTCACCATCATGGGCCACGTCGACCACGGTAAAACATCCCTTCTGGACGCCATCCGGGACAGTCGCGTCACCGCCAGGGAAGCGGGCGGAATCACCCAGCACATTGGCGCCTATGCGGTGGAGACCGAGCGCGGCAAGGTGGTGTTTCTCGATACTCCGGGCCACGCCGCCTTCACCTCCATGCGCGCCCGTGGCGCCCAGGCCACCGATATCGTGGTGCTGGTGGTGGCCGGTGACGACGGCGTCATGCCCCAGACCATCGAGGCCATCCACCATGCCAAGGAAGCGGGCGTCCCGATCATCGTCGCGATCACCAAGATGGACCGCCCCGGAGTAAACCCGGACAAGGTCATGCAAGGGCTCTCCGAACACGAACTGGTGCCCGAGTCGTGGGGTGGCGACACCATGTTCCAGAACGTCTCCGCTCACACCAAGGAAGGCCTCGACGAGCTGCTCGAGAAGATCCTGTTGCAGGCGGAGGTCATGGAGCTCAAGGCCAACCCGGACAAGCCGGCCGTCGGTATCGTGGTGGAAGCCCGCCTTGACCGTGGCCGGGGACCGGTGGCCACCGTGCTGATCCAGGGCGGCACCCTGAAAGCGGGCGATTTCTTCGTGACCGGCAACCATACCGGTCGGGTGCGGGCCATGAACGACGACCTGGGCACCCGCCTGGAAGAAGCCCCCCCCTCCACCCCGGTGGAGATCATCGGGCTTGAGGGCGTGCCCAGCGCGGGTGACTCGTTCCAGGCGGTCACCAACGAGCGGGCCGCCAAGGAAGTGGCCGACACCCGCCGCCAGGCGGAGCGCAGCCGCATCCTGGCCCGCGAGAAAAAGATGTCCCTGACCGACCTGTTCGATCAGATGAAAGAGGACGAGGTGGTCGAGCTTCCGCTCCTGTTGCGCGGCGACGTGCAGGGCAGCGTCGAAGCCATTCAGGATGGCCTCGAGAAACTCTCCACCGACAAGGTCAAGGTCAAGGTGCTGCACACCGGCGTCGGCGGCATTACCGAGACCGATGTCATGCTGGCCGCAGCCTCCAACGCCATCATCATGGGCTTCTCCGTAAGGCCGGAGCCAAAAGCGGCCAAACTGGCGGAACAGGAAGGCGTGGATATCCGGCTGTACAGCGTCATCTACAACCTGATGGACGACGTCAAGGCCGCCATGGAAGGGCTGCTGTCACCGGAATACAAGGAAGTACACCTGGGCCGCGCCGAAGTGCGCGAGGTGTTCCAGGTCCCCCGCGCCGGCATGGTGGCCGGTTGTTCGGTGGTGGACGGCGTGATCCAGCGCAATTGCGCCGGGCTCCGCGTGGTACGCGACAACGTGGTGATCCACGAAGGTCCCCTGAGCGCCCTGCGGCGTTTCAAGGACGACGTCAAGGAAGTGGCCACCGGCTACGAGTGCGGCATCTCCTTCGAGCGTTTCAACGACATTAAAGTCGGCGACGTGATCGAGGCGTTCGCCATCGAAGAAATTGCGGCCAAGCTGTAGCGGCATGGGGGCTATCGCATTGGCAAAAAACCGGCAGTCAGAGGGGCCAGGAAGTTCCTGGAAGCGCAAGGGTTACAGGCGCTACAATCGCGTGGGCGACGTGCTGCGGGAGACCGTGGCCGACGCCATCGAGCGGCTGATTGACGACCCTCGTGTCGGCTTTGTCACCGTGACCCGGGTGGAAGCCGCCCCCGACCTGAAAACCGCCAAGGTCTACGTGAGCGTACTCACCGGTGACCCCGACGATGCCGTGTCCGCCCTGACCGACACCGCCCACATCATCCAGCGGGAGATCGCACGCCGGGTACGGATCATGTGGACGCCGAAGCTGCGCTTCATCCTCGACCAGGGCGCCGCGCGGGCCGACCGTATCACCCGCCTGATCAACGACGGTCGCCCGGATTCGGACCCGGACACCAAATAGGCCGCATCGGAATGAAGACTTTACTGACACCCGCACCGGCCCGTCCCGGCACCCATACATCCGGCGTACTGATCATCGACAAGCCCTCCGGCTGGACCAGCCACGACGTGGTGGCCAAGGTGCGGAACCTGCTCAAGACCCGCAAGGTGGGCCATACCGGCACCCTCGACCCCATGGGCACCGGGGTATTGCCGATCTGCGTGGGCGACGCCACCAAGCTGGCCGGGTTCGCCCAGATGGCGGACAAGGTCTACCAGGTCACCATGCGCCTCGGGGTCTCCACCGACACCCAGGACAGCACCGGAGAGGTGACCGCCACCCACGATCTCGACCCGGCGCTGGACTGGGACAGGATAGTGCGGGAACAACTGGCCGGAATGGTCGGCAAAATCTCCCAGATCCCCCCCATGTACGCCGCCGTCAAAATCGATGGCGAGGCGCTGTACAAGAAGGCGCGGCGCGGCGAGACCGTGGAGCGTCCCCCCCGTGAGATCACGGTGTACGGCATCGACGATATTTCCGTGGAGTTGCCGGAGGTGCACTTTACCCTGTCCTGCTCCAAGGGAACCTACGTGCGCACCGTGGCCTCCGACGTGGGCGACGCCCTGGGGGTCGGCGCCCACCTGACGGCCCTGAGCCGGACCGCCTGCGGGCCACTCACCCTGGACGAGTCGATCACCCTGGACGACCTCGCCGAGGCGGTGGCGGAAGGGCGCATCGAGGACGTGCTCAAGGCCGACGACTACCTGCTGGGCGACCGGCCCATCCTGAAGGTGAGTGAATACACCCGCGCCCGCATGGTTCAGGGTATCTCGCCACATATTTCCGAATGGTCGATGGCCGATGGCGGCCGCTTTGACCACACCACCTTTCCCGAGGGCACGCTCTGTCGTGTGTACGGGGAAAAATGCGGATTTTTCGCGCTGGCCGAAACCGGTACGGATCCGGGTCGTCCGGCTAAAATTCGCAGAATCGTAAAGCCAAACGCCGCATAGCGTTACAATCTACTTCCGTAAGTTTTTGGAGACAGACAAATGACCCTCGCAAAGGACGATAAGCAAAAGCTCATCAGTGACTTCCAGACCCACGACACCGACACCGGGTCGCCGGAGGTGCAGGTGGCAATCCTGACCAATCGGATCTCCTACCTGACCGAGCATTTTCGCTCTCACAAAAAAGACCATCATTCCCGGCGCGGACTGCTCAAGATGGTGGCCCGGCGGCGCAAGCTGCTCGACTACCTGAAGCGGAACGACGAAGCCAAGTACAAGACCATCATCGGTCAGCTGGGCATCCGCCGGTAACATAACGAATTGGCTCCCGGAGATCGTCTCCGGGAGCCCTGACCATGCAAAGGAACCGGCCAGAAGGTGGACACATGAAAGACGGCGACATCCCGACGTCATTTTTCATGTGGTCATCTTTGGGCCGGTTCCTTGACTCTCAAACAAGAGATAAGGACCTGATCCCATGAAAATGGATGTAAAAACCGTTTCCGCCCAATACGGAGGCAAAGACCTCGTACTGGAAACCGGCCGAATCGCCAAACAATCCCACGGCTCCGTGCTCGCCACCTACGGCGACATCATGGTGCTCGCCTGTGTGGTGTCCGACTACAAGCCCAAAGAGGGCGCCGACTTCTTCCCGCTGATGGTGGACTACCGCGAGAAGTACTACGCTGCGGGCAAGATCCCCGGCGGCTTCTTCAAGCGCGAGGGGCCGCCCACCGAGCGTGAGGTGCTTACCTGCCGACTGATCGACCGCCCCTTGCGGCCGCTGTTCCCGAAGGGCTACCAGAACGAGACCATTCTCACCATCTACACCCTCAGTGCCGACACCTCGGGGCTGGCTGACGTGATTGCCATGTGCGCCGCCTCCGCCGCCGTGGCCATTTCGGACATCCCGTTTGCCGGTCCGGTGAGCGGCGTGCGTGTGGCCCGCATCGACGGCAAGCTGGTGGCAAACCCCACCATGGAGGAGATTGAGCGCAGCGACATCAACATGCTGGTGGCCGGTACCGCCGAAGCCATCATGATGGTGGAAGGCGGCGCCAACGAGGTGCCCGAAGCCGAGATGCTCGACGCCCTGGCTTTCGCCCACGATCAGATCAAGATCGGCGTGGGGCTGCAGCAGCAGCTGGTGGAAAAAGCCGGCCTCGCCAAGCGCGAAGTCGATCTGCCCACCGTGGACGAGGACCTCGCCGGCCGCATTGCCGACGCCGCCACCGCTCCGATGACCGAGGCGGTGCAGGTGAAAGAGAAAATGGCCCGTTACGCCGCCATCGATACAGTGATCGACGACACCATCGCAAGCCTCGGCATCGAGGACGAGCGCAAGGGCGAGGCCAAGGAGATCTTCCACAACCTGGAATCCAAGATCATGCGTAACCTGGTGCTCGACACCGGTGTGCGCGCCGACGGCCGTGACACCAAGACGGTGCGGGATATCGCCATCGACGTGGGTCTTCTGCCCCGTGCCCACGGCTCGACCCTGTTCACCCGCGGCGAGACCCAGGCCATCGTCACCACCACCCTGGGCACCAAGGAAGACAACCAGCGCATGGACAACCTGGAGGGCAACAGCTTCAGAAACTTCATGCTGCACTATAACTTCCCGCCGTTCTCCGTGGGTGAAGCCCGTCCGGGCCGTCCGCCCAGCCGTCGTGAAAAGGGCCACGGCGCCCTGGCGCAGCGCGCCCTGGAGCCGGTCATCCCGAACCACGACGACTTCCCCTACACCATCCGCATCGTGAGTGACATCACGGAGTCGAACGGCTCCTCCTCGATGGCCAGTGTGTGCGGCGGCGCCTTGTCGCTGATGGACGCCGGTGTGCCCCTCAAGAAGCCGGTGGCGGGAATCGCCATGGGCCTGATCAAGGAAGGGGATCGCTCCGCGGTGCTGTCCGACATCCTGGGGGTCGAGGATCATCTGGGCGACATGGACTTCAAGGTCTGTGGCACCCGCGACGGCATCACCGCCCTGCAGATGGACATCAAGATCACCGGCATCACCCAGGCGTTGATGACCGAAGCGCTGGAGCAGGCGCGTCAGGGACGTCTGCACATCATGGAGAAGATGGACGAGGCGCTGTCCGGTCCCCGTCCGGAACTGGCCCCCCACGCGCCCCGTATCACCACGGTCAACGTCCCTGCGGACAAGGTCCGTGAGGTCATCGGCGCTGGCGGTAAGGTGGTTCGCGGTATCTGCGAAGCCTGCGAGGTCAAGATCGACATCGAGGACGACGGCACCATCCATGTGGCCGCCACCGACGGCATTGCCGCTGAGAAGGCGGTCAACATGATCAAGGCCATTGTGTCGGAGCCGGAAATCGGCACCATCTACAACGGCACCGTGAAGAAGATCATGGACTTCGGCGCCTTCGTCGAATTCCTGCCGGGCAAGGACGGCCTGGTGCACATCTCCCAACTCGCCGACCACCGTGTGGCCCAGGTCTCCGACGTGGTCAAGGAAGGCGATCAGGTCAAGGTCAAGGTGCTCGACGTGGACCGTCAGGGCAAGGTCCGGCTGTCCATGCGCGAGGCCGAGCAGGAACTCGCCGGCAGCAGTTCTTAAGCCGCGACGACGCCATTTCCTCAGGGGCGGGGTGATTCAATCACCCCGCCCCGTGAATGGGGCGCCATGCGCACGCCCTCCAATTTGACCGCCTCCCCTGATTTGATGGTCCCATGACCGAAGCCATCGACAAGAGATATCTTGAGAACGGCATTCCGGTTCTGATGGAACCCCTGCCGCACCTGCACTCCGCATCCCTCGGGGTCTGGGTGAACACCGGAACCCGGGACGAGCACCCGGACGAGCACGGTGTCTCGCATTTTCTCGAACATACCTTCTTCAAGGGATCCACCACCCGCGACGCCATGCAGATCGCCCGTGAGATGGATGCCATGGGCGGGGAAATGAACGCCTTCACCTCCCGGGAGCAGACCGCCTTCTACGTCAAGGTGCTCTCCGACCGACTGCACGAAGCCACCGACCTGCTCTGTGACATCCTCACCCGCCCCGCCTTCGAAGCCGATGCGCTCGACAAGGAGCGCAAGGTGGTGCTGGAGGAGATCCGCATGGTGGAGGACGACCCGGAAGAGTGGGTACACGATCTGCACTCCGCCCAGGTTTGGGGTGAGCACTCCCCTCTCGGGCGCACGATTTTAGGCACCGAAGACTCGGTATCACGGCTCGATGCCGCCGCCCTGCGCGCCTACGTGGCGCGCCGCTACCGGCCCGACCGCATGGTGGTGACGGCGGCCGGCGGCATGGACCCGGACGCCCTGTTCGCACAGCTTTCCGCCACCATCGGACAACTTCCGGCGGCCACCACCCCGGACGATGCCGCCGAGCCCGTGCCCGGATTCGGCGGTGCCCATCCTCAGCTCCATTTCCGCGAGCTTGAACAGGTCCACCTGTGCATCGGCGCCCGGGGCCTGCCCGTCGACCACACGGACCGGTTCGGCATGTACGTGCTGAGTGACCTTCTGGGCGGCGGCAGCAGCAGCCGCCTGTTTCAGGAAATCCGCGAACAACGGGGACTTGCCTACTCGGTTTACTGTGGTCTGTCCAGCTACCGCGATACCGGTGAATTCACCCTCTACGCCGCCACCGGGAAAGACTCCGCCGACAAGGTGGCCGAGCTGATGTGCGCCGAGATTGAGCGGATCTGCGCCACCCCGGCAACGGCCGAGGAGATGGACCGCATCAAGGGACACATCAAGGGCCAGATCGTGCTGGGGATGGAAAGCACCTACAGCCGCATGAGCCGCATGGCCCAGGACCAGATATACTGGGGCGCTCCACAGCCGATCAAGACCGTGCTCGCCGGTATTGATGCGGTGGATCCGGCACAGGTTTTACGCCTGGCTCGGCGGGCCTTCGACCCGGCATGGCGAAGCGCCACCGTGCTGGGCGCCCTCGACACCCTCCCCAAGGCCCTTTCGACACACGCCCCGGTTCCTCGGTAAAGCCCTTCCGGAAGCGCTTCCTCGGCTGTTTTCACATCCTTTCCACACCGTGGGAACCCTTGACAGTTTTCCGAATCTGCCCATATTCTTGAAGTGTCGCCAATGCGGCACCAGTATGTCCGAAAAGCGAATGGGAGAGGGACCCTCGCAATAAGTACGACTGGTTCAATTCAGTGCGGCCGGGGCGCTTATCCGGTCCACAGCAGCCACGCGCCATCGGGCGCACGGGAGGTCACATGTTCGAGCGGTTCACCGACAGAGGGCGCAAGATCATCATTCTCGCCCGCGAGGAGTCGGAGAAACATCACAACGATTATCTGGGGACCGAGCACCTGGTCCTTGCTTTTTTGCGGGAAGGCGACGGCATTGCCCTGGCCATCCTGAAGAAAATGGGCCTCTCGGCGGACCACGTCAAACTGGAAGTGGAACGCAACCTGCCCTCCGGCGGGCAGAGCGTGACCTTCGGCGAAATTCCCTTTACCCCCCGGGTCAAGAAGGTCATCGAATACGCCATCGAGGAGGCCCGCCTGCTCGGCCACAACTACATCGGCAGCGAGCACCTGCTGCTGGGCGTGCTGCGCGAGGAAGAAGGCATCGGCGGCAAGATTCTCCGCTCCCTGGGCGCCAATCTGCTCACGGCGCGCCAGTTGACCGTCAGCTTCCTGCGCAAGGCCGCCAACCGTGAGAAGGAAAAAAAGAGCAACACCCCGGCCTTGGACGAGTTCGGTCGCGACCTCACCCAGGCCGCCGCCGACGGCCTCCTGGATCCGGTGATCGGCCGCTCCGACGAGATCGAGCGGCTGCTGCAAATCCTCTCCCGCCGCAACAAGAACAACCCGGTGCTGATCGGTGAGTCCGGCGTCGGCAAGACCGCCATCGTCGAAGGACTGGCCCAGCAGATCGTCGCCTCCGAGGTGCCCGATAACCTCTTGAACCGGCGTGTGATCGCCCTGGATCTGGGGTCCCTGGTGGCGGGTACGAAGTATCGCGGCCAGTTCGAGGAGCGCCTCAAGGTGATCATGAAAGAGATCACCCAGGCCGGCAACGTCATCATGTTCATCGACGAGTTGCACACCCTGGTTGGCGCCGGCGCCGCGGAAGGCTCCATTGACGCCTCCAACATGCTCAAGCCAGCCCTCTCACGGGGCGAGATCCAGTGCATCGGCGCCACCACCCTGGATGAGTACCACAAGCACATCGAAAAGGACGGGGCGCTCAAACGCCGCTTCCAGACCATCCACGTGGCGCCCCCCTCCATCGAGGACACCATCGAGATCATCAGTTCCCTGCGTGACCGCTACGAGGACCACCATCAGGTCACCATCAGCGATGACGCCATCAGCGAGGCGGTGCGGCTGGCCGCCCGCTACATTACCGACCGCTTCCTGCCGGACAAGGCCATCGACGTAATCGACGAGGCCGGCTCCCGCGCCAAGCTGGAGTACTACTCCCTGCCGGAGACCCTCAAATCCATGAAGGCCGAGTTAAAGCGGGTCTCCAAGGAAAAGGAGATGTCCATCACCCTGCAGAACTTCGAGCAGGCGGTGCGCTTCCGGGAGGAGGAGGAGCGCCTGAAGAAGCTGCTGGACGAGGAAAAGGCCACCTGGAAACGCCAGCAGGAGGAGCACAAACCGGAGATCGGCAAGGAGGAGGTCGCCTACGTGATCTCCAAGATGACCGGTATCCCCCTCTACAAGATGGAAGAGGCGGAGACCCAGAAGCTTATCCGTATGGCCGACGTGCTGCACGAGCGCATTATCGGACAGGACGAGGCCATCGAGGCGGTCAGTCAGGCCATCCGCCGCTCCCGTGCGGGTCTCAAGGACGCCAACAAGCCGATCGGCAGCTTCATTTTCCTGGGCCCCACCGGTGTCGGCAAGACCGAACTGGCGCGCGGCCTGGCGGAGTTCCTGTTTGACGACGAGGACTCGATGATCCGCATCGACATGTCCGAGTATATGGAGCGCTTCGCCGGTTCCCGCCTGACTGGTGCGCCTCCGGGCTACGTCGGCTACGAGGAGGGCGGCCAGCTGACCGAGAAGGTGCGCCGCCGCCCCTACTCGGTGGTGCTGTTCGACGAGATCGAAAAGGCCCACCCGGACATGTTCAACATGCTGCTGCAGGTGCTGGACGACGGTCAGCTCACCGACGGCCTGGGCCGCAAGGTGGACTTCCGCAACACCATCATCATCATGACCTCCAACGTCGGCGCCCGCCAGATCGATGGCGACACCCACGTCGGCTTCAAGCGCAAGACCTCGGAAGAGGTCATCAAGCGCATGCGCGAGGATGTCTCGGGAGAACTCAAGCGGACCTTCAATCCGGAGTTCCTGAACCGGGTGGACGAAACCGTGATCTTCCATCCGCTGGAAAAGGAGCACCTGCTTCCGATTGTCGCCATCCAGCTCGACCACCTGAACCAGCGCGTCAAGGAGCAGGGGCTCGAACTCGTATTCGACGACTCGGTGAAGGAGTGGGTCACCGAGGAGGGCTACGACCCGGCCTTTGGCGCGCGCCCCATGAAGCGCGTGATCCAGAAGTACATCGAAGCGCCCCTGTCCGACGAAATCATCAAGGGCACCTTCGGCACCGCCGAGCGGGTCCGGGTCTTCATCAACGAGGACGGTGAGGTCGACTTCAAACCGGAACCGGCCCTGGCCGAGGTCTGAGCCCAGCTCCAACGGCTCCGATACCCGTCTGAACAAGGGGGAATCCACCTTCCGGGGTGGGTTCCCCCTTGACGTTTCCCCCCCGGTTGCCTACCCTTTTTACTCTTTTGTTATGCATGTTCCGCATCGGTTCGGCGTGCCTTGGGGATCGCCTTGACATGGAACCGATATTTTTCTTGATGAAACCCGTGTACGAGTGAGGACCAGATGCTGCGCAACGTTTCGATTTCATTCGGATTTTTGGCGGTAATTGCGCTGACCATGCCGCTTTCAGGCACGGTGCGGGCGCAGCAGTTTGTGACGGAGTTGCCGCCGCCTCCGACCTACGCCGAGGTCAAGGTTTCCAAGCTCAACGTCCGCGCCGCAGCCTCCAAGGATGCGGAATTGATCACTCAACTCGACAAGGGTGACCTGATTCCGCTCAAAAAGGCCAAGGACGGATGGGTACGGCTGGCGTGGGAGAAAAAGGCCTTCGTGTTTGAAGACGGCATCATCATTCCCGAAGGTCAGATCAACAAAAAACCCCGCTACGAAGACATGCGGGAGATTTTCATCGATCTGGCACGCAAGCAGGACCCCACCATCCAGTGGCTGGAAGTGCCGCGCGCCTCGGGCATCGAGGTGCGCTACCACTGGCGTGAGTACCGCGACCGGGCGGCGCTGATCGCCCGCGCCGAGAAGATGGCGCGCATGTACTCGGTGATGACCACCGGTGAACAGGGCATCTGGGTGGATATCGTCAGCGGTAACGACAGTTGGGCGCGGGCGTTTTACTAAGGTAAGCGCCGGGGGGGGCGACACGGCCCCCAGCCGCCGGGTATGCACCAGGAGGTGGTGCACGGAAGAGACCCTTTCGGGGGTCTCTTTTTTTATCCGTCGATAAAGCTCAGCACGCCGTTCAGAATCGGGTGCTCGGACTCGCTCAGGCCGTTGAATTCAACGCTCACCTTGTGACGCTTGCCCATGGGCATGACCCGCCTGACGGTGGCGCTGATAAACTCCACCGGCGTGTCTTCACCGGGCTCCTCTTCCTCTTCTTCCGGCACCACCGGTTTGAAGTGGATGCAAACGGTCACATCACTGCCCAGTTCCATGGGGTCGTCAGCCTCAAGCGCAAGCCCCCCACGGCTCATGTCCGTGGGAAATCCGCTGATTGGCTCTCCCCCATCCTCGGGGAAAATTTCGGTGAAGGGCGCCAGACTCTCACGCCTGAACTTGCGGCGATCTTTCATCTGTTGTATCCACCTTAATCGGGTTGTCGGCCTTGGTGGCGCCTGCCGGGGCGGACATGCTTCCACCGTCTCCACCGTCCAGCCATGTCACCAGCCCGGTCTCGTGGGGTCCAGCCAGTTCCGGGTGGTAGGGGATCACCCGCGCCGACACCGAGAAACGCCCGCTGTCCGGCGGCATGAACACCCCCCGGTAGGTGATCCAGTCCGAGCCGTCTTCAGACTCCGGCTGCATCGCCACCCGATAGGGCTCCCGCCGCTCACTGCCCGGCGAGGCGTCCATAATATACGCTTCCACACGGATATCGGAACCTGGGATGGCTCCCTTCTTCACCTCCGTCCGCACCACGACCTCTTCACCGTAGGTGATTTGGCGCGGCGCGCCCTGATCGTCCGACCAGGTGATCTGTACGTCGTGCCAGTTCAGCCGCACGAACGCCTTCCATTTCGCCATGTCACGGGCCACGGCAAAGCCGCTATCGGCCACGCCAACCCCCTTGGCTGCCGCCGGGAAATAGAACCGGGTAGCGTATTCTCCCACCATGCGGTCGGTGTTGAACAGCGGCGTAACCGTCTTGACCGATCCCTTGGAGACATTGATCCACGACTCCGAAAGCCCCTGGACGTTGCGGGCGTAGTAGCGGGGAATGATTTCGGTCTCAAGGAGTTGGTAGAGGGACAGGGCGTCCTGTTCCGCCAGCCGCTCGTCATTGTCGTCGCGCTCGTCACCGATGGACCAGCCGTTCTCACCTTCCTCCACCGCCTCGCACCACCAGCCGTCACGCACGCTGAAATTCACCACACCATTCATCGCCGCCTTCATGCCGCTGGTACCGGAGGCCTCGTGGGGACGGCGCGGGGTGTTGAGCCAGATGTCGACGCCGGAGACCAGGTAGCGCGCCAGGCTGATGTCGTAGCCCTCCACCAGCACCACCTTGCCCCTGAAGCGCGGCTGCCGGGAAATTTCGTAGATACGGGCAATCAACTTCTGCCCCGGTATGTCGGCCGGGTGCGCCTTGCCGGAAAACACCAGTTGAACCGGGCGTTCCGGATCGTTGACAATCCGGTCGAGCCGATCCAGGTCGGCAAAGATCAGGGTGGCGCGTTTGTAGGTGGCAAAACGCCGGGCAAAACCGATGGTGAGGGCATCCGGGTCCAGCAGGTGATCAAGCTCGCGGATGGCTGCGGAGCCCTCACCATTTCTGAGGAACTGATCGTACACCCGCTCACGGATACGCTCGATCATGCGGCACTTGATGTCCTGGTGCACACCCCAGAACAGGCTGTCCGGAATGTCGTCCACCTTGTCCCAGAAGTCCCGCTCGGTCAGGTGACCGCGCCACTCTATACCGAGGTGCTGGTCGAACAGGTCCATCATCTGCGGCGCCAGCCACGAATGGGTATGCACCCCATTGGTGATGTAACTGATCGGATTTTCGTCCGGCGGCACCCCAGGCCAGATATCCTGCCACATCGTGCTGGACACCTCACCGTGCAGACGGCTGACGCCGTTGCACCATGACGACAGGTTAAGGGCAAGCACCGTGAGGGAGAACACTTCGTGCCCGTCCGGCATCACCTCCAGCCCCAGTTCCATGAACTCATGGCGTTTTAACCCCATGTACTCCCAATAGGACTTGAAGTACTTGTCCTTGAGGTTCAGCGGGAACGCGTCGTGTCCTGCGGCCACCGGGGTGTGGGTGGTGAACACCGTGTTGGCGCGCACCGCCTCCAGGGCCTCATAAAAGCCAAGGTCCGCATTGTTGACCAGTTGCCGGATGCGCTCCAGGCCGAGGAACACCGAGTGCCCCTCGTTCATATGCCAGACCACCGGATCGATCCCCAGGGCGGTCAGGGCGCGCACCCCCCCGATGCCGAGGATGATTTCCTGGCAGATGCGCATCTCCATATCACCACCGTAGAGCTGGTGGGTGATGAGCCGGTCGTGCAGCTGATTTTCGGGGATGTCCGCATCCAGAAGGTAGAGCGGGTTTCTGCCCACCCGGGCCTCCCACACCTTGATCAGCACGGTGCGGTCGCTCATCTCCACCGGAATCATCAGCTGCTTGCCATCGGCTCCGAATACGGCGCGTACCGGCATCTCGCTGAAATCGTGGTCTTCGTAGAGGTCCTGCTGTTGACCTTCCCCGTCGATGTGCTGGATGAAGTAGCCCTTGCGGTACAAAAGCCCCACCCCCACCAGCGGCAGCCCGATGTCGGAAGCGCTCTTGCAGTGATCTCCCGCCAGCACCCCGAGGCCGCCGGAGAAAATGGGCAGGCTTTCGTGCACCCCGAATTCGGCGGAAAAATAGGCGATCGGCCCCTCCGAGCCGGAGGTGCAATGTTCCGAGTACCAGGTGTGGGCGTCGGAGGCATAGCTGTCGAAGCTCGCCATGATGCGGTTGTAATGTTCCAGATAGGTGCGGTCCTTGGCCGCCGCTTCCAGCTTTCTCTGGCTGATACAGCGCAGGAACAGGACCGGGTTGTGACCCACCTGCCGCCACAAGGCTCTATCCAGACGGAAGAGTAAGGATCGCGCCTCGGCGTTCCAACTGAACCACATATTGCCCGCCAGTTCCGCCAGGCGCGCAATCGGCTCGGGCAGGGACGGACGGACCTCAATCTGCTGATGCACCGACACTCCTCTCAAGTAACGCCCAGACACAGGGCCGGAACGCGTAACCCCCATCGGATCCGCCGCAACGGACCGAAGAAGTCATATTAACCGGAAAACTCGCTGATTCCCAACGGTTCCGGCACCTTCCCTAAAAAAAACCGGCCCCCGCAAACCACATGGGGAGGCTCCGGTTACAGCGTGCGAGCCATCTCCCCCAGCCGCCTCTCCAGGCGCGGTACCCCAAGTTTCTCAAGATAAACGATGAGCGCCGGAACGACCAGCAACAACCCCAGAGAGACCTGACCCAGGGTGGTCACCAACAGCGCCAGAATCAACGATACCACCCCGGAAAGCAGGGGCCGGCCATCCCCCTCCATCAGCCCCGCACCGCTGGAAAGCCCGGCGGCAAGCCCCAGAAACAGGGCCGGAATCACCGCCTGGGGCACCGACCAGCCCCACACCAGCGCCCCACCCGCACCGGCGGCGGCGCCGAGCAGCCCGGACAGCGCCAGCTTGCCCCTCCAGATCCTTCGCGCCGTTACCCCGGCATCCAGTTCCACCCAGTGGGCGGCAAGCTGGCGGGATAAAAGCGGTGACAGCGCGCTGGCCCACGCCCAGCCGCACACACCCACCAAAAGAAGGCCTACCCGCACACCGTCCGGCCCCGCCGTGAGTGCCCGCTCCAGGGACGCAAACAGGGCCACCGCGCCGATCGCCAAACGAACCCCCTCAGCCGGTTCCGGCCCCCGTCCCAGGATTAACAGGTCGCGCCGGGCCAGGGCGCGCAGACGCTCCGGCAGCAGGTACGACCCGGCGGCGGCAAGCAGCGCCGGCAGGCGGATACCGAGGCTGCCGGTGGGTACCGGGATCAGGACAGCGACCAGCGGCGCAACCCACAGCACGGCGACCACCCCCAGCCAGCGGGCCGTACCGCCCCCCAACGCCATCACGCATACCGCCAGCGCCAAGCCCACCGGCAACGCCCGCACGGCGGCGCGCAGGGTGCGGTCCAGCCACAGAATAAAAGGAGAGATCGGCTGCACCGCCACCAGTCCGGTACCGCCCACCTCCCGCGCGCGGCGGCAGGCGAGTAGCGCGGCGGCACCGCCCAGCCCCCACAGAAGCGGCTCCCAGCCATCCATCCGGGGCGCCAGATCAGACGCCACCCGCGCCAGTAAAAGCAGTGCGGTACCGCCCATCAACGGGGCGAGCACCAGCAGCACCGCAGCCTCTTCCCGAAGCCTGCGCCCAAACGCCGTCCCATACAGCCGGAGCAAGGCAGCGGATGCGGAGCGCCCCATCAGCTGTCGGCGAGTTGTACGATGATGTCCCACTCGTTCCGGGTGACCGGCTGCACCGACAGGCGCTGACCACGCTGGATCACCTTCATGGCTTCCAGCCCCGGCGTGACCTTCAACTCGTCCAGGGATACCTTGCGCGGGAATTTGCGGATAAACCGTACATCCACCATAAACCAGCGCGGGTTGTCCGGGTCGCTTTTGGGGTCGTAGTAATGTTCCGCCGGGTCGAAGGCGGTGTGATCCGGGTAGCCTTCGCGGGCGATTTCGGCGATGCCGACCACCCCGGGCGGCTTGGTGTTGCTGTGGTAAAACAACACCTGGTCGCCAACCTTCATTTCGTCACGCATCAGGTTACGCGCCTGATAGTTACGCACCCCGTCCCAGTGCCCGGTGCCATCAGGCTCCGCCGCCAGGTCATCGATACTGTAAGCGTCGGGCTCACTTTTCATGAGCCAGTAACGGCGGGACATGGAAGCCTCCGAACAGGGAGGAGTCAGCCGACCAGGGGACCGGCGTTCCTGACCTCCTCGGTCACCCCGTCCGCGTACTGGGCGAAGTTCTCGTGGAACAGATGGGCGAGTTCCTTGGCCTTGGCCTCGTAGGCGGCGCCATTCACCCAGGTGTTTTTGGGAAACAGCACGTCCCGCGGCACGCCGTCGCACTTGGTCGGGATGGACAGGCCGAAGATCGGGTCGGTCTTGGTCGCAACCTGGGCCAGTGTGCCGTTCAGGGCACCGTGCACCATGGCGCGGGTATGGCCGATGGACATGCGGTTGCCCTCACCGTATCCACCACCGCTCCAGCCGGTGTTGATCAGCCAGCAGGTGACGTTGTGCCGCTCGATTTTCTCTCCCAGCAGCTTGGCGTACTGGCCTGGATGCAGCGGCATGAACGGCGCCCCGAAGCAGGTGCTGAAGGCCGCCTTGGGCTCCTTGATGCCGGCCTCGGTGCCCGCCACCTTGGCGGTGTAGCCGGACAGGAAGTGGTACATGGCCTGGGCCGGGGTGAGCTTGGAGATGGGCGGCATCACCCCGAAGGCGTCACAGGTCAGCATGATGATGTTCTTCGGATGACCGGCGCGCCCCGAAGGCAGCATGTTGGGAATGAATTCGATGGGGTAGGCGGCACGGGTGTTTTCGCTGATCTCGGCACTATCCAGGTCCAGGGAGCGGCGCTCCGGATCGTAAACCACGTTTTCGATGATGGTGCCGAAACGGCGGGTGCAGGCGTAAATCTCCGGCTCCGCCTTGGGGGACAGATTGATCACCTTGGCGTAGCAGCCGCCCTCATAGTTGAACACCCCGGTGTCCGACCAGCCGTGCTCGTCATCACCGATCAGGTGACGTTCGGGGTCGGCGGACAATGTGGTTTTTCCGGTGCCGGAAAGGCCGAAGAAAACCGCCGGGTCCTCACTGTCACCGACGTTGGCGGAACAGTGCATGCTCATGACGCCCTGCAACGGCAGCAGGTAGTTGAGCATGCTGAAGACGCTTTTTTTGATTTCCCCGGCGTAGCGGGTGCCGCCGATCAGGGCGATACGGCGGCCCAGGTGCAGCATGACAAATGCGCCGGAGCGGGTACCGTCGAGGGCGGGATCCGCCTCGAAGTGGGGCGCGTGCAGCACAGTGAACTCGGGGGTGTGACGCGCAAGTTCGGTCTTGTCGTAGATACGCACCAGCATGGTGCGGGCAAACAGGCTGTGCCAGGCGTTCTCGGTAATCACCCGGGTCGGCAGCCGATAGCGCTCATCGTGCCCGGCGTACAGATCCTGCACGAAGGTTTCGCGCCCCTGATAGTAGTCGCACACCCGCTTATACAGGGCGTCGAACACCTCCTCGGACACGGGCTTGTTGACCTCGCCCCAGTGGACGTGGTCACGGGAGGACGGCTCATCCACAATGAACTTGTCATTGGCGGCGCGACCGGTATAGGCACCGGTGCGGACGATGAGTGGTCCGTGCTCCCCCACCACCCCTTCGCCCCGCTTGACCGCAGCCTCGTAAAGGGCAGGGCGTGACAGGTGCCAATGGACCTTCCCCAGATTGCGAAGACCCATAACCTCGAGCTTTTCCGCCCCTTGCATTGCTACCCCCTGCCACCCAGCGCAATCGGCTGGGAAAGACCTGAACAGGTGACCGGAGCATCGCCCTTGTCGACAGCGCCCCGCTTGATAAAAACACTTACTGGACAATAGGTCTTTGGCCCGAATTTTGTCAAGTGTTTCCGGGTGTCTATATATGCCTCTTTCCCTTGCGGCTACCGGCGGACCCGGCTTTTTGGGTATGCTGGCGCCCGGTACTGATTTTCAGCCCGATTCCAGTCCTTGTGAAATCAAGGTTTGCCGCACCGGAAAACCATGAGCAATCCCTGCCGAAATAACCCGCATGCAGCGGTCGTGGTGCCCGCTGGCGGGCGGGGCACGCGCATGGGTGGCGCAAGGCCGAAACAGTTCCTCGAAATCGGCGGCGTTCCCCTCTGGGTGCACACGGTTCGGCAACTGCTCGCAGCCAGCCTGATCGAGGCGGTGGTGTTGGTGGTGCCAAAGGCGGAGCAGGCCGAAACCGCCGCCGCCATGGCCGCCCACGACCTGAATGGCGTGATCGGCCCGGTGGCGGGCGGCGCCACCCGGCAGGAATCGGTGCGTCAGGGTATTCTGGCGGTGCCCGACGGTTTTGACGTGATCGCGGTACACGATGCGGCCCGGCCGTTCCCCGATCCCGAGCGCCTGGACCGGGCAATACGGCAAGCGGCCAAAGGTACCGGCGTGGTGGTGGGACGCCCCGCCCACGATACCATCAAGCGGGTGGACGACAACGGCCGGATCGTGGACACCCTGGACCGTTCGACCCTGTGGCAAGCCTTCACCCCCCAGGTGTTTCCGGCTAAAATGATCGCCGCCGCATATGATTCGGCCCACCGGGACGGCTACACCGGCACCGACGACGCCTCGCTGGTGGAGCGGCTGGGGGAACCGGTGCAGATGCTGGCGGGCGGACGCGAAGCGCTCAAGGTCACCACCCCGGAAGACCTGGAAACGGCCCGCGACTGGCTCGATCGGGACAGGTCGGAAGAAACATCGGCAATGACGTCAGACAGCATGTCGGAAAGCACGCCATGAGAATCGGCATCGGATACGATGTTCACGCCCTGGTATTGGGCCGGCCGCTGGTGCTGGGGGGCGTCACCATCCCCCACGACAAGGGCCTTGACGGGCACTCGGACGCAGACGCCCTGGCCCACGCGGTGGCGGATGCGGTGCTGGGCGCCCTCGGCCTGGGGGACATCGGCCGCCACTTTCCGGACACCGACCCCGCCTACCGGGGCGCGGACAGTATGGAGTTACTGGCCCGTGTGGCCGAGAAGATAACTGCGGCGGGTTATCGGGTGGGCAATGTGGACGCCACGGTGATCGCCCAGTCGCCCAAACTTGCGCCTCACGTGGCCGACATGGAAAAACGGCTGGCCACGGCGCTGGGATGTGCAGCCGAGTGCGTTAACATAAAAGCCACCACCCACGAGAAGCTGGGCAGCCTGGGACGCGGCGAGGGCATCGCCGCCCAGGCGGTGTGCCTGCTCGCAAGCGAGGAAACCTGACCCCGATGGGATCGATGTTGGACATATTGAAAAAGGATTTCGCCGCCGTATTCGAGCGCGACCCGGCGGCGGTGAGCAAGGCCGAAGTATTTTTGTCCTACTCCGGCTGGCACGCCATTTTGTCCCACCGCATCGCCCATTCCCTGTTGTCCGCCGGGGTGCCGATTCTGCCGCGCCTGATCAGTCAGCTTTCGCGTCTGCTCACGGGCATTGAGATTCATCCGGGGGCCGAGATCGGTCCGGCTTTTTTCATCGATCACGGCATGGGTGTGGTGATCGGCGAGACCACCCGGATCGGCCACCACGTCACCCTCTACCAGGGGGTCACCCTGGGGGGCACCGGCAAGGCGCGCGGCAAGCGCCATCCGACCCTCGGCAACCATGTGGTGGTAGGGGCAGGCGCCAAGGTGCTGGGGGATATCGAGGTGGGGGACAACGTGAAGGTGGGCGCCAACTCCGTGGTGCTCAAGTCGGTGCCGGAAAACTGCACGGTGGTGGGTATTCCCGGCCGCATTATCCACAAGGCGGCGGCAGCGGAATTTCCGGAGCAGACCCTCGACCACACCGAAATGCCGGATCCGACCATGGAGCGAATCTCCGCCCTTTACGGCGAGATGGAGACCCTCAAGGACGAGTTCCACGACGCCTGCAAGAAGGCCATGGACGCCATCGACGACACCCGGCCCCCCAAAAAGAAAGCGGCGGCCAAATCCCCGGCTAAAAAGCCGGCCACAAAGAAACCGGCGCCCAGGAAAGCCCCCGTGAAAAAGCCGACGGCAAAGAAACCGGAAAAATAGGGGCGGAATTCCGGCCCCGCCCCCTTACCCTCGGTTACCCCCCCCGGCAAAGCGAATGAGCCCCCTTGCAGGGCGTGCACCATCTACTCGCCCCGGCGGGCCCGTTCGGCTTCCACGTCGATATCGAGAACCCGCTTCAGGTCCTCGCGAACCTCCTCCCGGTCCTGCATCAGTTGCGCGCGATCCTCAATCAGGGAGTCCATGGCGCGGGCCCACTGACGGTATGGGCTGTCGGGAAATTGCAGGATGATCTGGTCGGCCAGGAGGTGGGCGCGGTCGTAGTCACGCACTTCCGGCAGGATTAACAGCATCACCATTTCGAAGCGCACCACATCGCCCTGGGACACACCCCGGTCGAGGGCGCCCTGAAGCCGCGCCAACGCCTCGCCGGGACGGTCGTTGGCGGCCAACTCGCGGGCCTCGGCCAACACACCCGAGACGGGGCTCACCAGCAACCCGCCCGGACGGTTCAGGCTGCCCGGCGCACACCCCCACGCCAGCAGCACCAGCAATGTCATGGGCGCCAGGAGACGGGCAAATATTCTGTTGTTCCGGTCTGTATCGGGAGCGGTCATAAACATGGAAGGGATTTAGACACTCACATCCGGCGGCTCGCGCCGGGCCACCCCGGTACGTTTTGCCGCCGCCACCACCGCCTCCGCCACCGCCTGACCGACCCGCAGGTTGAAGGTGCTCGGCACGATATAGTCCTCGCACAACTCGTCCGCGCCGATCACATCCGCAATGGCGCGGGCGGCGGCCAGTTTCATGGCATCGTTCACCTCCGTGGCGCGACAGTCGAGGGCGCCCCGGAAGATGCCGGGGAAGCACAGCACGTTGTTAATCTGGTTGGGGTAGTCGGAACGGCCGGTGGCGATAATGCGGGCAAGCCCCACCGCCTTTTCCGGCATGATCTCCGGGGTCGGGTTGGCGAGGGCGAAGATGATCGGGTCGTCCGCCATGCTGCTCACCATCGACCGGGTCAGAAGACCGCCGGAGGAGACCCCCAGAAACAGGTCGGCGCCTTTGACAGCATCCGCCAGAGAGCCTTTCAGGTTGTCCGGGTTGGTGTGGGTCGCATACCACTCCTTGAGGGGGTTCATGCCCTCGGTGCGCCCCTTGTACAAGGTACCAGTGCGGTCCACGCCAACAACGTGCCGAACCCCGGCCTCCATCATGATGCGGGTGCAGGCCACGCCGGCGGCGCCGATGCCGCTGACCACCACGCGCAGGGTGTCAATCGGCTTTTTGACCACCTTCACGGCATTGAACAGGGCGGCCAGCACCACCACCGCGGTACCGTGCTGGTCGTCGTGAAACACCGGGATATTGAGGGTCTTCTTCAGGCGATCCTCCACCTCGAAACAGCGCGGCGCGGAAATATCCTCCAGGTTGATGCCGCCGAAGCCCGGCGCGATCCGGGTGACGGTCTCGACAATCTCGTCCACGTCCCGGGTGGCCAGGCAGATCGGGAAGGCATCCACCCCGGCGAACTCCTTGAACAGCATGGCCTTGCCCTCCATCACCGGCAGGGCCGCCTCGGGACCAATGTCCCCCAGCCCCAACACCGCGGTGCCGTCGGTGACCACCGCCACCATGTTGCGCTTGATGGTGAGGTTCCAGACCTCTTCGGGACGGCTGTGGATGGCCTCGCACACCCGGGCGACACCGGGGGTGTAGGCACGGGACAGATCTTCCCGGGTCTTGAGAGGTACCTTGTTGGTAACGGTGATCTTGCCGCCCAGGTGCATCAGGAAGGTGGGGTCGGAAACGTGCTCGATTTTCAGGTAATCGAGTTCCGCCAACGCCGCAATCACGGCTTCGGCGTGGGTTGCGTCGTCGGTTTCCAGGGTGATGTCACGGGTGGTGCGTTCTTCCTTGACCCGCACCAGATCCATGCCGAGCACTCCGGCGCCGGCGCGTCCGATGGCGACCATTAACTCACCGGTAAATCCGGGACGGTTCCGGAACGTCACCCGGACCGTAATGATGTGACTCCCCGTTACGGAGCGTGCCACCCTATCCTCCCCCTGCATGTATGTTACCCGCTGCAAAAATGACAAAAAAAATCGCGACAGGCATCTCGGCAACGCCCGTCCGACACCAGCATACCCCATTTATGGCGGTCCCGCCGTATCCGGTTTACATCATGCCCCGCGGACTGCAGTTCGCTTGAAGTTGTCCGGGTAAGGTAAAATTCCCCCCATGCAGATTCAGCGGAAAACCACTCGTCAGGTGGACGTGGGCGGCTTAAAGATCGGCGGCGGCGCCCCGATCAGCGTGCAGTCCATGACCGTCTCCGACACCCGCGACACCGCCGCCAGCATCGCCGAGATCACCCGCCTGGCGGATGCCGGTTGCGAACTGGTGCGGGTGGCGGTGGTGGATGAGGAGGCCGCCGGGGTGCTGGGCGCCATCCGGAAAGCCAGCCCGATCCCGCTGATCGCCGACATTCACTTTGACCACCGGCTTGCCCTCACCGCCGTTGCCAGCGGCATCGACTGCCTGCGCCTGAACCCGGGCAACATCGGCGACACCGCCAAGGTGCGGGAGGTGGTGGCGGCCTGCAAGGGCGAGGGGGTACCGATCCGCATCGGCGTCAATGCCGGTTCCCTGGAAAAAAACCTGCTGGAAAAATACGGCTACCCCACCGCCGACGCCATGGTGGAATCCGCCCTGTCCCACATCCACATCCTCGAAGACCTGGATTTCCGCGAGATCAAGGTCTCGCTCAAGGCCTCCAACCCGGGGCTCATGATCGACGCCTACCGCAAATTTTCCGCTGTCTCCGATTATCCCCTGCACCTGGGGGTCACCGAGGCGGGCACCCTGAAAACAGGGTCCGTCAAGAGCGCCGTGGCGCTGGGGGTTCTCTTGTCAGAGGGCATCGGCGACACCCTCCGGGTCTCCCTGTCCGCCGACCCGGAAGAGGAAGTACGGGTCGGTTTCGAGATTTTGAAGAGTCTGGGAATGCGGCACCGGGGGGTGAACGTCATCTCCTGCCCCACCTGCGGGCGGCTGGAGATCGACGTGGTAAAAATTGCCGAACAGGTGGAGGCCCGCCTCGCCCACATCAGGGAGCCCCTCGATATCGCGGTGCTCGGCTGCGTGGTCAACGGCATCGGCGAGGGCAAGGAGGCCGACCTGGGCATCGCCGGAGGCCGGGACCACGGCATCCTGTTCAAGGAAGGGCGCCTGGTCAGCAAGATCGACGAGGCGGAACTGGTCGAGCGGCTGGTGGCCGATGCCGAGGCCATGGCTCAACAACGGGCCGGGCACCCTGCCGACGCAGACCCCTCCCCGCTCAAGGTCATTTCCGCGGACAGCGGGTAATCACACCCGGCCGCCCCTTACTTGGTTGCCGTTCGACCGGACCGTTTAGGAATTTTCATGCGATATACCGCCGCCCTCATCCCCACCCTGCGCGACGACCCGGCCGATGCCGAGGTGGTCAGCCACCGTCTCATGATGCGCGGCGGCTACATCCGCAAGGTGGCCTCCGGGATTTACACGTACCTGCCGCTGGCGTGGCGCACCCTGCGCAAGGTGGAGCAGATCATCAGGGAGGAGATGGACACCGCCGGGGCTCAGGAACTGCGCATGCCCGCCGTGCAGCCCAAGGAACTGTGGGACGAGAGCGAACGCTGGGGGGTGTACGGCGGCGAACTGCTTCGGGTGAAAGACCGTCACGGCCGCGACTTCTGCATCGGCCCGACCCACGAGGAGGTCATCACCGATCTGGTGCGGGGGGACGTGCGCAGCTACAAGGAACTGCCCCTCAACCTCTACCAGATCCAGACCAAGTTCCGGGACGAGACCCGGCCCCGTTTCGGCCTCATGCGCGGCCGCGAGTTCATCATGAAGGACGGCTACAGCTTCGACGCCGACGAGGCCGCTTCAAAAGTCACCTACGGCAAGATGAACGACGCCTACCACCGCATTTTCAAACGCATGGGGCTCTCCTTCCGGGCGGTGGAGGCGGACTCGGGGCAGATCGGCGGCAGCTTCTCCCACGAGTTCATGGTGCTGGCCGATACCGGCGAGGACGACGTGGTGTACTGCGACGCCTGCGACTACGCCGCCAACAGCGAGAAGGCTGTCTCCCGGCCGGTCCCCCCGGAAAAGCGCGATACCCCGGACATGACCACCGTCGATACGCCGGGGGTGCATAGCGTCGAGGACGTGGCAAAGTTCCTCGACACCGCGCCGGAGCGACTGGTTAAAACACTGGTGTTCGATACCGGCGCAGAAGGTGACGACACCGGCAGCGACCGCTTTGTGGTGGCGCTTATCCGGGGCGACCGGGAGATCAACGACGTCAAGCTGGCCAACCATGTGGGTGCCACCGAGGTCACACTGGCCTCCGACGCCGACATTGAAAAAATCACCGGCGGCCCGGTCGGTTTCTCCGGCCCGGTGGGTCTTTCAAGGGCGCGGGTGGTGGCCGACCTCTCCATCGCCGAAATCACCGACGCCGTCACCGGCGCCAACGCCGCCGACGCCCACCACACCCACGTGCTCCCCGGACGGGATTTTGAAATCACCGAGACCGCCGATCTGGACACCGCGCAGGCGGGGGACAAGTGCCGCCGCTGCAAGGACGGCCACCTTGCCATCCGGCGCGGCATCGAGGTGGGCCATATCTTCATGCTCGGCACCAAATACAGCATGGCCATGGACGCCACCTTCCTGGATCAGGGCGGCAAGAAAAAACCGTTCGTCATGGGCTGCTACGGCATCGGCGTGGGACGCGCCGCCGCATCCGCCATCGAGCAAAACCACGACGACAAGGGCATCGTCTGGCCCATGGCCATCGCCCCCTATCAAGTCACCCTGATCGCCATGAACATGAAATCCGATCCACTCAGGGGGGCGTCGGACCTGCTCTACAAACAGCTTACGGATAGCGGGCTGGAAGTGCTTTACGACGATCGCAGGGAGCGTGCCGGGGTCAAGTTCAAGGATGCCGAATTGATCGGCATTCCGCTGATGGTGGTGATGGGGGAACGCGGCCTGGAAAACGGCGTCTGCGAAATCAAGACCCGCCGGGATGGCGAGGCCGTCGAAGTCCCCCTCGCCGACACCGCCGCCACGGTGCGGCGCATGGTGGACGAGGCGCTGGGAGCCCATGCCGGCTAAAGCGGACCCGGCAGCACTGGAAGCGGTGCTCGGCTATCGCTTCAGTAACCGCGCCCTGCTGGAAACCGCCCTGGTGCACCGCTCCGCCCCCAACGAGCGCCGGAGACGCTACCCGGAATCCAATGAACGGCTCGAATTCCTCGGTGACGGCGTGCTCGACCTGGTCATCGCCCACGCCCTGTTCCTGCGTTTCCCGGACGCCCCGGAGGGGGAACTTACCCGATTCAAGGCCGCCCTGGTATCCGAATCGGGGTTGGCGGAACGGGCCCTTGAAATGGATCTGGGCAACTACCTCATTCTGGGCCGGGGGGAAGAGGATACCGGCGGACGTGAAAAACCATCGCTTCTGTCCGACACCTTCGAGGCCATACTTGGCGCAGTCTATCTGGACGGCGGCATGGAGGCGGTGGAGCAGGTCATCCTGGAACGTTTTTCCGGCCCCATCGCCAACGTACGGGAACAGAGTGCGCCCCGGGGCGACTACAAAACCGCCCTGCAGGAGTGGACCCAGGCCCACGGCATGGGGCTGCCCGCCTACGAAACCCTGTCCACCGACGGCCCGGACCACAACCTCACCTACCGGGTGGCGGTGCACCTGGGGGATGAACGGATGGGCGAGGGAATTGGTCACAGCAAGCGGGAGGCCGAGCGTAGCGCCGCCGAGGCGGCGCTCGCCCGGCTCTCCGGAAAGGCCGGAAACGGGTCGTAACCCCCGCCCGGACCGGGCCGTCACCGGAAAAGCATTCCCCCATTTACCTGCCGGTATTTCTTTACACAACACGCCACTCTACGTATAGTTTCAGGATTCGCCTTTTTGAAGGTGCTGCAGGGTGCAGCAGGCGGGGGAATCGGGACATGCCCGGCTCACCCGGCAACGACCCCCATCCATATGGTCGTGCCGGGCAGGCCGATGCACCGGATATCCCGGATGTCTCCCGTTTTTTTTATAAACACTTGGACCGTGAGCTGCGGGATGGATGCGGCAAACGGCATTGTCTGAAACAGGTTACCCCCAAAATGACTACCGAAGAGATTACTAACGAGCAGATGCTCGAGATGTGTGAAGAAACCTTCAAGAACTTCTACGAAGGAGAAGTGGTTGAAGGCAGCGTCATCACCAAACAGCCCGATGGCGTGATGATCGACATCGGCTTCAAGATGGAAGCCGTGATCTCCAAAAATGAATTTGAGGCCGACGAGTGGGAATCGCTGGAAAACGGCTCCACCCTCCAGGTCTACATCGAGAACCCGGAAGATCGGGACGGCAAGCTGGTCCTCTCCAAGGAGAAGGCCGACCGCATGAAGGTGTGGGAAGCCCTGAAGGACGCCCACGACGACCAGACCCCGGTGGAGGGCGTCATCCTGTCCCGCATCAAGGGCGGCCTCATCGTCGATGTCGGCGGCATCAAGGGGTTTTTGCCCGGCTCCCAGATCGACCTTCGTCCGGTGCGCGACCTGGACGCCCTCATCGGCCAGAGCCTGGCCATGCAGGTCATCAAGATCAACCAGAAGCGCAACAACATCGTGCTCTCCCGCCGGGTGCTGCTCGAAGAGGAGCGCGGCAAGCTGCGCGAAACCACCCTGGCCAACCTGGAGCCGGGCCTTCTGATCGACGGCATCGTGAAGAACATCACCGACTACGGCGCTTTTGTGGACCTGGGCGGCATCGACGGCCTGCTGCACATCACCGACATGTCCTGGGGCCGCATCAACCACCCCTCCGAAGTGCTCAAGGTGGGCGACAAACTGCAGGTGGTGGTGCTGCGCTTCGACCGGGACACCCAGCGCGTATCCCTCGGTCTCAAGCAGAAGACCCCGGATCCCTGGACCACCGCCGCCGAGAAGTACCCGGTGGACGGGCACCTCAAGGGCAAGGTGGTCAGCCTCACCGACTACGGCGCCTTCATCGAGCTCGAGAAGGGCATTGAAGGCCTGTGCCACGTCTCGGAGATGAGTTGGACATCCGACGTCAAGCACCCCTCCAAGGCGGTCAACGTGGGTGATGAAGTCGAGGTGCAGGTGCTTGCCATCAACCCCGAGACCCGAAAAATCTCCCTCGGCATGAAACAGCGCCAGCCCAACCCGTGGGACCTGATCGAGGAGAACTACGCTCCGGGCCAGCGGGTCACCGGTGTGATCCGGAACCTCACCGATTTCGGCGCCTTCGTTGGACTTCCGGAAGGCATCGACGGACTCATCCACGTCTCCGACATCTCCTACACCAAGCACATCAAGCACCCGTCCGACCTGTTCCAGAAGGGCCAGGAAGTGGAAGCGGTGATCCTCAAGGTGGACCGCTCCAAGGAGCGCATCTCCCTGGGCTACAAGCAGCTTGAGGCGGACCCGTGGGAGTCCCGCATCCCGGACACCTACCCGGTCGGCAGCACCCACAAGGTCAAGGTGGTCAAAATCGCCGACTTCGGCGTGTTCGCCGAGATCGAAGAGGGCATCGAGGGACTGATCCCGGCCAGCGAGATCCCCACCGGCGAAGGCAAGCGCATGAGCGATGTGGTGAACGTCGGCGACGAGGTGGAAGCCAAGGTGATCCGCCTGGATTCGGCGGATCAGAAAATCGCCCTCTCCATCCGCGCCATGACCGAGGACTCGGACAGCGGCAACATGGCCGAATTCCGCTCCAAGCAGAAGTCGGATGCCCCCGCTCCCGCCACCCTGGGCAGCCTGATTCAGGATCAGCTCAAGAACCGTGAGGGTGACGAAGACGCCTGACCTCAGGCGTCACGCCCATGGAAACCCCACCCGGAAAGGCACTGAAGGTCGGTTTCGTCCTGTTCGTGCTGTTGTCCGCCGTGGTGTTCGCCGCCAGCTACCTGGGGGTGCATATCTCCCCCGCCATGACGGGTGATCGGGTCGCGCTGGTGCGGGTGGAAGGCCCGATCCTGGACACCCGCAATGCGGTGGAGATCATCCGCAAATACAAGAAAAACACCCAGGTAAAGGCCCTGGTGTTGCGGGTGGACTCCCCCGGCGGCGGTGTCGTCGCCTCCCAGGAGATGCACGATGCCGTGATCGGGTTCAAGACCACGGGCAAACCGGTGGTCACCTCCATGGGCACGGTGGCCGCCAGCGGCGGTTATTACGTCGCCACCCCCTCCGACCTGATCATGGCCAACCCCGGCACCCTCACCGGCAGCATCGGGGTCATCATGACCATGGCCAACGTCGAGGAACTCATGCGTAAGGTGGGGGTTCACAACGTCACCATCAAAGCGGGGAAAAACAAGGACCTGGGCTCCCCGTTCCGGGAGATGACCGACGCCGAAAACGCGCTCCTGCAAAGCGTCATGGACGATATCCACGACCAGTTTATCGATGCCGTGGCCACCGGGCGGGGGCGGACCGAGGACGAAATCCGGCCCCTGGCCGACGGCCGCATCTTCACCGGTCAGCAGGCCCTGGCGGTCGGGCTGGTGGACGAGTTGGGCGACCTGGACAGCGCCATCCTGCGCGCCGGGGAGCTGGCGGGCATCAAGGGCCGGCCCAAGGTGCTCGAGTACAAACCCCCGCGCTGGGAACAGATATTTGGCGAAGCCAGAAACATGCTGCCCTGGTGGATGCAGCCCGGCTCGGACTTTGCCGGAATGCGCGCAATGTATATGATGACTCCATATTAGTCAGCCACGAAAAGAGGTTTTCGAGATGACCAAGGCAGAACTGATCGACAATGTGTCCCGAAAGGTCGATGGACTCACCCGCGCCCAGGTGGACGTGCTGGTGTCCACCGTATTCGGTTGTGTGCGCGACGCTCTGGCGGTCGGTGACAAGGTGGAGATTCGCGGCTTCGGCAGCTTCCGCCTGCGCGACCGGGCCGCCCGCGAAGGCAGGAACCCCAAGACCGGCGAGGTCGTGCGGGTGCCCGCCAAAAAGGTGCCCTTCTTCAAGGCCGGCAAAGAACTCAAGGAAATGGTCGACCACTAGGTGCGGGACCCCGCACGGGGGGTGCGCCCCGCACGGGGGTAAACGCGGGCTGGAAAACAGGCCGGTGGGGTGGAGCCGGAAAGTCCCGTTAACCCAGGTGCTGCCGCACCGTCTCGAGCAGATCCGCCATCGGCGCATCCTGCTGGTCACGGGTGTCCATGTCCCGCAGGGTCACGACATCCCGCGCCAACTCATCCTCCGCCACAATCAAACACAGCCGCGCGTTCGACTTGTCGGCGCGCTTCATCTGGCTCTTCATGCTGCCGCCGAAGGCCCGGTCCACGGAGATCCCGGCCTGTCGCAACTGTCGCAGAAGCGGCAGCATACGCCGGTCGGCATCCTCCCCCACCAGCACCGCGAACAGGTCCGGGCGCGGCGGCGCCACCTCCGGCATGAGCAGCAGCAGCCGTTCCACCCCGAGAGCGAAGCCGATGCCGGGCTTGTGCTGCCCGCCCAGTTGTTCCACCAGCCGATCGTAGCGCCCGCCGGCGGCGACGGTGCTCTGCGCCCCCAGTTCGCAGGAGATGAACTCAAAGGCGGTGCGGGTGTAGTAGTCCAGCCCCCGCACCATGCGCGGATTGACGGTAAATGCCACATCCGCCGCCTCCAGCCGCTCCTTCACCTCGGTAAAGTGGGTCTCGCATGCCTCGCACAGGCAGTCGGTGATGGCGGGCATGTCCGAAGTGGCCTCGCCGCACTCGGGCACCTTGCAGTCGAGCACCCGTAACGGGTTGGTCTCCCGGCGCAGGTTGCAGTTATCGCACAAACGGTCCGAAAGCGCCGCCAGCCTGGCCTTCAGATCATCCGTATAGGCCGGGCGGCAGTCGGCGCAACCGATGGAATTCAGCTCCAGGGCCAGACCTTTGATGCCGAGCCGGTCGAACAGGTCCGCCAGCAGGGTGATGACCTCCGCGTCCACCGCCGGAACCTCCGGTCCCAATGCCTCCAGGCCAATCTGGTGAAACTGACGCAATCTGCCGGCCTGGGGCCGCTCGTGCCGGAACATCGGCCCCATGTAGTAGATTCGGGTCAGGGCCTCCCGTTGCAGGGCGCTCTGGATGTAGGCCCGGATCACCCCGGCGGTTCCTTCGGGCCGCAGGGTGAGCGAGTTGCCGCCCTTGTCCTCGAAGGTGTACATCTCTTTTTCCACGATGTCGGTGGCCTCGCCCACGGCGCGGGCGAACAGCGGTGTCACCTCGAAGATGGGGACGCGGATCTCCCGAAAACCATACTGGCCGAACAGCTCGCGGCAGACCGCCTCCAGGTGCTGCCATGCGGGGGATTCCTCCGGCAGCACGTCCTTGACGCCACGCACGGCCTGAACCGGAAAGCGAGTGGCGGCGGAATCTTGCGACAACGGGGTGCTCCTTAAAAACAAGGCCCGGAAGCCGGGCGGGAAGCCCGCAGCATAGTCGCCGGGTTCCGGGCGGGTCAATGGTGAAGGGCGCCCGAAGGGGGGGTGCCACGCCCGTGACAGCCGTGGCCAACGGAATGAGGGGCGGGTGCGGTATAATCCTACGGATGTTCGACGTGGTAAAGCGGTGGCGGCTCCAGGCCCTGGGTATGGCGGCATTGCTGCTGTCCGGGTGCGTGGAAGCGTTTGAGGTGCCGGAGATGCAGAGCCCGGAAGGCAAGGCGTTCATCCGCCGTTGCAGCCTGTGCCACGCCCTGCCCGACCCGATCCGCATGACCTATGCCGGATGGGAAGTTGTGGTGGCGCGCATGGCCCTGAACATCCGCGCCCAGAATGTGCCCCAGATGTCCGATGAAGAACGGGATCAAATCCTCGCCTACCTTAAGCGCCATGCCAAACCGACTCCGAATTAGCCTGCTTGCCAGCCTCATGCTCCTGACCTCCACACCCGCATTCGCAGGCATGGACGAGGCCCTGAAGGCGGCGTACAGCCGGGCCGGTGTGGCGCCGTCCGAGACAGTGCGCACCGCCCCGGATTTCGAGTTGCCGTCCCTTGCCGGACCGATGGTGCAGCTTTCGGACTTTCGCGGCAAGATCGTCGTGCTGAATTTCTGGGCCACCTGGTGCCGCCCGTGTATCAAGGAGATGCCGTCCCTGGAACAGCTCGCAAACTCCATGCAGGAAAACGGCGTGGCGGTGCTCGCGGTGTCTCTCGATGCGGGACCGGGCAGTGACGTGTACGACTTCGTCAAAGGTTACGGCTGGGACCTTCAGGTGCTGCTCGACCCACTCACCGAGGCGGGCGATGCATACGCCGTGCGGGCCATGCCCACCACCTACCTGATCAGTCACGAAGGCACCATCCTGGGACGCTCGTTCGGCCCCCGGGACTGGGCCGGAGAGGAGAGCGTGGCGCTCATGGAGATGCTGACCCGTTCGTTCGATTCAACCCGTTTATCCGATTCACCCGATTTAGCCGGCCCCGCCGAATAAGACTTAAGGAAAGATCCGACCATGAAAAGCCGTCTGTTTACTTCGTTTGCTCCGCTGATCATCATGCTGCTGGCCATCGCCGGGTTGTCCCTGCCGGCCACATCCTTCTCGGAAACACCGCCCGCGCCCACCGCACCCCCCGCGATCGCTGCCCCGGATGCACCGCCCACCCCCCCCTATGTGGAAATCAAGGGGCGCGACAGCTCCCATGAGGCGGGCAAGGTCAAGATCACCGTGTTTCTGGATTTCTTCTGCTCCCACTGCCACCACTTCGACACCACCATCGTGCCGGTGTTGCTGAAGGAGCACGGCGACGCCCTGGAGGTGACCTACGTGGGGTATCCGATTGTTGATCCGCAGGCCTCCCACATCCCGATCCTGGCCTACTATCTGGCCGAGGATCAGGGCCGGGGGGAGGAGATGAAGGACATCCTGTTCTCCGCCATCTGGGACCTCCGCATGGACGTCACCCGCCCGGACGTGCTGCTCGGCATCGCACAGAAGGCGGGTCTCGACCTGGAGCGTTTCAAGGCGGGCTTCAACAACAACACCGCGGGCAAACGGGTCGAGGAAGGCATTCAGGCGGCACAGGCCATCGGCGTGCGCGGCACCCCGACCCTGCTGATCGACAACCACCTGAAGGTGACCGACAACAGCATACGCACCCTTGAGGCCATCATCGCCGAGGTGCTGGGCGAAAACGGATAATGCGAGGCTTCCTCCCCGTCCGCGCCCTCCCGATGGCGGTACTGGTGTGGACCACCCTGTTTCTGGCCACCGCCGCCCCGGTGTGGGCGGGCGCGTCCATCGTGTTCGAAGAGATGGAACACCACTTCGGCAAAATCACCCAGGGCAAGATCGTCGAGCATCGCTTCCCCTTCACCAATCAGGGGGACTCGGACCTGGTGATCAGTGAGGTGTCGACCCCCTGCGGCTGCACCGCAGTACTGCCGGACCGGGAGGTGGTCCCCCCCGGCGAATCCAGCTGGATCGACCTGACCTACGATTCGGCGGCGCGCAGCGGCGAGGTGATTCGGCTGATCACCGTGTTGTCCAACGACCCGGAAAAGCCGGAACTGATCCTGCGTATGGTGGCCCAGGTGGATGCCTCCATGCACGAGGGGTTTTCCGCGGGTGAAGCCCTGTTCGGGGAAAAATGCGGCAGTTGCCACTACGACCCGGCCAAGGGCCTCATCGGCGAGGAGTTGTACCGCAAGGTGTGCTGGTTCTGTCACGGCGCCGAACGGCAGGGGAAAACAGCATCCGCCCTTGGTGTCTTTCCGCCCAGCGCGGCGGATTACGTCGTCAACACCATTGCCAACGGCATCCCCGGCACCGAGATGCCCGGTTTTGCGATCCACAACGGTGGCCCGCTGAACGGGGCCCAGATCGATTCACTGCTGCAACTGATGTATACCGAACCACCGCCTCCGCCCCTGGAGGAGGAGAAGCCTCCCGTTTCCAACGATATGTCTGATGCCGCTCCCGAACCGTTTTTTAAATAACCTGACATCGGCCGCCCTGGCCATCGCCCTCGCGCTGGTCATCGGCTGCACCCCCGCCGCGGAACAGGAAAAACGGGTGGGAAACCTCACGGTGGGGGTTCGCACCGATCCGTCTCCGGCGGAACTCGGGGATAATACGATCACCTTTTTTGTAACGCGGGACGGTGCCCCGCTGACGGATGGGATAGTGCGTTTCCGCATGTTCATGGCGGGCATGCCCATGTCCACCGACACCGTGTGGATCAACGCCCCGCACACAAAGCGCGGTCGCTACACGGGAGTGGGAGATTTTTCGATGGGTGGGGAGTGGCAGGTGGAGGTGTCGGTTGAGACCGCGTCCGGCGAGCCGGTTCAGGCCACCTTTCCCTATACCATCCGGTGGGAGTTGAAATAGCGGGCCCCCGACGCCGATGGACGTTTAAAGTCCGATCAGGAAACCTGAAGCGCCTTGACCCGCCGCTTGCGCCGCTTGGCGCGGGCCTTGGCCTGTGCGCTCCCGGAGATCAGCGTCTTCAACTGCACACAGAGCGTGTCGGTGGACATGGGCAGCGCCAGCATGGTTGCCCGACCCTCCGGGATCGGCCCGCCTTCGCTCGCACCCAGAATCACCCAGGGGCGGTCCGAGCGCTCCGCGGGAAGCAGGGTGCCCAGTGCGGACGCCCCGCCATCCGCCACCACGGCGTCGATGCCGCCACGCTTGAGCAGCCGTTCCGCCTGCACCTGATCACTTACCTGAGCAACGGCAAATCCCTCAAAGGCAAGGCAGGCGACCGCCTTGTCGATGATCTCTCCATCCCCCAACGCCATGATCCGATAAACCTGTTCTTCCATGGTATTCCCCAGTTCGGGTTTGCAGCAGCATCAGGCTCCATTTCCCGGTGCTGCCCCCCAACGGTCCGTCACCCCAATGTACGTCCGCTATTTTTCTGACGGCCCTATGCCGTCGGAAACTCCTTTGGTATCAACCTGCATAACTTGTCGTAGTCCATCCGGGACAGGTGTCCCAGATCGAACAGTGTCCGTAACCGGTCCCGGGAGCGAACCGATGCCCACTTCACATCCTGATAGGCGGCAACCCCTTTCGGAAACGGCACATCCTGAACATCGGAGCGGGCGCGACGGGGTGTCCGCCGGTCCGGGGGCGAAGCCGCCGCGCCCACCGGCGGAGGTGTCCCCCGGGTGGCGCCGTCCGCCGCAATATCCTGCAACTCGGCGATCAGCCGATAGGCATCCCCCAACTCGCGAATCAGGAGGTCGTTCTCCTGCTGCATGCGAATGCGCTCACTCAGGTTGTCGAGCAGGACATCGATCTCCTGCAGGGTAAACGGCTTGGTAATGTAGTCGTAAGCACCGCCGCGAATGGCCTCGATGGCGGTTTCCAGGGAGGCGTAGCCGGTCATCATCACCACGATGGTGCGGGGCGAGACATCCCGTACCGCCTTCAGCACATCCAGACCGTTGACCTCCCCCATCTTCAGGTCGGTCACCACCAGATCAAAGGTTCGCTCAGCCAAAAGGTCGATGGCCTCCTGCCCGGAGGACTTGAGGGTGACCGATTCACCGCGCTGTCCCAGCAGGGTCTGGAACATGCCCAGAATGTCGGTATTGTCATCGACAACCAGCACCGAAATCGGTATCCGCTCCATGTGGTTGTTCCGGAGAGCGGTCATGAGGCCGCCTCTTCCTCGACCGCCAGCAGGCGGCCGATCGCCTGCCGCACCTCGCGCACGTGGAACGGCTTGGGAATCAGCCGTTCCACAGGCACCCGGCTGCCCAGCCGGGTCTCAAAATCCGTAATACTGCCGGTCATGATCAGCACCCGTTCGCTCATCTCCGGGCGGTTGTCCACGATCCAGTCGTAGACTGCCTCGCCGTCCATGTCCGACATATGCAGGTCAAGCACCACCACGTCGAAATCCCGCTCGCTGAGCTGCCGCACCACACCGGCGCCGCTTGCCTCCCGCACCACCTGGTGTTCGTTGCCCAGCACGTGTTCCAGTACGTCGAGCAGGACCGGGTCGTCGTCCGCAATCAGACAGTCGGCGGAGACGTTCTGCAAATCACCACCACCTTCCGTGTTGATCAGGTGGCTGTCTCCGGCGGCGTGGATCGGCAGCAGCACATCGAAACGGGTTCCGTCTGCGCCCGAGTCAACGCGGATGTCGCCGCCATGTTCCTGAATGATTCCGTAGCACAGGGAAAGGCCAAGACCGGTACCCTTGCCCACCTCCTTGGTGGTGAAGAACGGGTCGAAAATCCGTTGCCGGGTGTCGGCGTCCATGCCGGGTCCGTTGTCCTCCACCCGCAGGCGCACCCAGTCGCCCTCCAGGTGGGTGCTGACCACCACGCGGCCCTGTCCCTCCTCCACCGCATCACAGGCGTTGTTGAGAATATTCAGGGTCACCTGGGCGATCTGGTGGGCATCCATGGTGAGTTCCGGCAGCCCCTCGGCAAGTTCCGAGGACAGGTCGATATCCTGTTTGCGGGCGCGGAACTGAACCATGCCCAGTACCTCATCCACCACACTGTTGACGCCCTTGACCTCCTTTTTGGAGGTCTCCTGCCGAGAGAAGCGCAGCAGCGACTCCATGATATGGCGCGCCCCCACCGCCGAGCGGTGCACGGTCTTGATGAGCTTCAGTTCCTTTTCCGGAATATCACTGCGCTGCAACAACTCCGAATAGACCAGAATCGGCACCAGCTTGTTGTTGATCTCGTGGGCAATTCCGGCCACCAGGGTGCCGACGGCAGTGAGCTTTTCCATCTGCCGGAGTTTCTGCTCCATGCGCCGGTTGTCACTCACATCACGGATCATCACCAGGGCACCGTTTCCACCTTCGCCCCCCGGATCCTCCATGGGGGAGAAGCTGCACAGGGAGTCGACCGCGGACCCGTCTGTGCCGTACAGGGTGAGTCCCACGTTATGGGATACCTCTCCCGCCATGGCGTCTATCAACGCCGGTGGCAGGGTCTCGGAATCGGACAGGGCGGAAAACGGTTTGCCGATCAGGTCGGTGTCACCGTAACCCATATCACGGATACGGCGGTTCACATAGGTCACCCGCCCGCGCCAGTCCACGGTGAGGATGATTTCGCTGGCCTGACTCAGGATCTGTTCCAGGTAGGCGTGAGAGGCCCGGATCTCCCGGGTGCGGGCCGCCACCTGGGCTTCCAGGTCACGGTTGAAGCAGGCCAGCTCCTCGGTGAGACGCGCCTCCGCCAGCATCCGGCCCAGGATGGTGGCGAGAATACTGAACACGGTCTGGTGGTCTTTGCGGAAAAAGCCGGGGGCATCGTGACTCAGATTGAGTACCCCGAGGGGCGCGCCACCGCGCATAATGGGCAAACAAATCAGGGAGCGGACCGACGACACGCTGTTGGTTCCGGAAAAGCGGGCGTCGTCCTCGACATCGGCCACCAAAACCGGCTCACCGGTCTGGGCTGCAAGCCCCGCGACGCCCTCACCGATGCGGAAGCTGCGGTGCACCGTGGGCGCCCCTTCACCGCCGTTGCGCGGCGAGGTGCCCGCCACGTTGACCAGGGTTTCGCCGTCCTCGCCCACCAGCATGATGGAGCAGGTGCGCAGCCCGAGCCGCGCCTTGAGCACCGCCACCACCCGGTCGCACATTTCCGGGATGTCCGAGGCGCCACTGACGGAGTGGGCGATTTCGCCAAACGCCTCCAGGCTTTCCAGGATGGTGTGCGAGTCAAACCCGGACGCCGGGTCCAGAGATTTGCCTTGGGATGCTGCCGTATTTAATTCAGCCATCAGGTTTCCCCCCACGGATGCCAAAACGGCAGAGCCGGGGACAGGAAGAAGTCTAATGCAGGATTGTTGCCGTTCCCCTCTGCAACGCACGGATACACGCGATCTCCAAACCTCTTGGAATCTTGCCCGCCCCCCTCGGGATGGTAGCGTATTTTCTGCTTGAATACAGGGATTTTAGATATTTTACCGAGCCCCGCCACGGTCTGCGCCAGGCTGATATACAAACCGTGGCGAAACGGAACCGGCTATAGCGCCAACATCCGCCCACCCACATTAAACCGTCAAAAACTTGTCCCGGGCTGCCCGAACCCTTGACGCCTGAAAGGCGGCCGCAGCGGAAAGTCAGCGCCCGGACGGAGACCGTCAATTCATTGGCGAATCAAGCCCGGAGACGGTTTCGACAAGCCCGCTCAAATGACAAGGTTAACCTGTTAATTCAGTTGGTTATGCGTACATTTTTCAAATGGCATGAGGCATGTATAAAGCCTCGTCGGCATGTGCTGGAAAAAATCCATAGGGTGGCGTCTGCTTGTGCTGTTGCCGCTGCTTACGGCCTGTGGCGGCGGTGGTGGCGGCGGTGGTGGCGCGGGAACCGGAACCGCCGATGGCGGAGCCATCTCCGGCCTGGTGGTGGACGGCCCGGTATCAGGCGCCCTGGTGGTTTGCGCCACCCTGGACGCTGCGGGCACCCCGAGCGTGCCGGTGCTGGGACAGGCGGTCAGCGATGCGGGCGGCGGCTATCAAATTGGCGTCTCCAAGGCCCACGCGGGGCCGATCCTGTGCAACACCGTGGGAGGCCAGTCGGCGGAAATCCCCGCCCCGCAACTCGCGGTGGTGGTGCCCGACGACATCGCCCTGGACCAACAGGTGTCCGCCCACATCAACCCGCTGACCACCATCGTTTACAACCGGCTGCGGGCCGCCGGTGACTTTTCGCCCTCGGCGATCCGCTGGGCCTATGCCGCCCTTGCCGACAGCCTCGGCATGGGGTGGGAACTATGGCTTGCGATATACGGCGGCGACCGTGCAAACGACGTCGCCCTGACCGGATTTCTGAACGGATTTCACGCCAGTGTCACCCGTCTCCAGGCGCAAACCGGAGACGCCGTTACCGCGGCGGAAAACCTCATGGCGGCGCTGGATCGGGACACCGCCGACGGCACCCTGGACGGCCAGGACAACATGGGCCCGATACTGGTGGAAGGCACGCCCCTGGCCGAGGTGTCTCCGGAATTGATCAGCCCGGGCGGCGGCAGTCCCGCCAACCAGCCGCCGACGGCCGACGCCGGGGCCGACTGGGCCGCCATCGTGGGAGCCTTGGTGGCGTTGGACGGCAGTGGCTCATCCGACCCGGACGGGGACCCGATCTCCTACCTCTGGAGCGTTACCGGACAACCGGTGGGCGGTGGTGCGGAGCTCTCCGACACCACCCTTCAGGTGCCTACCTTCACACCTCAGGCGGTGGGGGTTTACACCTTTTCCCTGACCGTGAACGACGGCCTGGAGAATTCCACCCCCGACCTGATTCAGGTCACGGTCAGTCTGACGCCGGTGACCAACCAGCCGCCGGTGGCCAATGCCGGGGCGGACCTTGCCGGCACCGTAGGCGATATCATCCGCCTCGACGGCTCCGGCTCCTTCGATCCGGACGGCGACCTGATCAGCTATCTATGGTCGGTGACCTCGGCACCGCTGGGGGCCACCCCGCAATTGTCCTTCGCCGACGCCCGGCAACCCACTTTCAGTGGTGATCTGGATGGCACATACATCCTTTCGCTGGTGACCAACGACGGTCAGGTCGATTCCACCCCGAATACGATGCTGGTCACCCTGTCACCCGTTCCAAACGGCGCCCCCGTCGCCGATGCGGGCACCGATCAGGCCGTCACCACCGGCGATACGGTCACCCTGGACGGCAGTCTCTCCCGGGACGGGGAACTCGACCCCCTGACCTACGCCTGGACCCTGGACAGCCAGCCCGTGGGCGGCACCGCGGCGCTGTCCAACCCGACCGCCATTAAACCCACGTTCGTGGCGGACCTTGCCGGTGTCTACAACGTTTCCCTGGTGGTGAACGACGGCCTCATCGACTCCCTGCCCAGCACCGTAACGGTGACCGCGACCGACCCGCCGAACCTGCCGCCCACCGCCAACGCCGGACTCGACCTGGAGGTCACGTCACAGACCACCGTGGTACTGGACGGCGGCGGATCAAGCGATCCGGAAGGCGGCGCGCTGAGTTACGCCTGGGCGATGGTTTCACAGCCGGTCGGCACCGCCGCCGTGCTGTCCACCAACGCCGGACAACAGACCTCGTTCACCCCGGATCTGGCCGGCACCTACCTCACCACCCTCACCGTCACCGATAACGCGGGAGCGACAGCGGCGGATCAGGTGGCGGTGGTGGTGGCCGCGCCCGCTTCCGGCACCTCGGTCTATACCTTTATCGGGCAGGCCGCGAACGACTGGTTTGGATACGCCCTCACCGGTCCCGGAGATGTCAACGGCGACGGCACCCCGGATCTGGCGGTGGGCGCCTTCCACAATGGCAACGGCACCGGTCAGGTTCGGGTATTCTCCGGGGCCGACTCGACCCTGTTGTACGGGCTCACCGGGGATGCGCCGGGGGATCTGTTCGGGCAAACCCTCAGTCCTGCGGGCGATACCAACGGCGACGGCCTGATGGACTTGCTGGTGGGCGCACCGGGCGCCAGCACCACACTCACCCGGGCCGGCCTGGTGCGGGTGATTCGGGGTACCGACGCCATCGTGCTGCACAGCTTTGACGGCGATGCCGACTCGGATGCCCTTGGCAGCAGTGTCGCACCCGCCGGAGACATGAACGGAGACGGCTTCGACGACGTCATGGCGGGCGCACCGACGGCAAACAACAACACCGGCTACGTCAAGGTATTCAGCGGCTTTGACGGCAGTGTGCTGCACACCCTGACCGGGCCCGTTGCGGGTGGCCGTTTCGGCGCCAGCGTTGCAGGTTCAGTGGATCTGAATGGCGATCTTACGCCGGACATCGTGGTCGGCGCGCCCGGCAACGGCACCCTCGGTATCAACTCCGGCACGGTGCTGGTCTATAGCGGCGCCACCGGGCTGGTGCTCTATCAGGTGGACGGCGACACGTTGTACACCAACTTCGGTCACGTGGTGAGCCTGCTTGGCGACATCGATTTCGACGGCGTGTCCGACCTGGCGGTCGGTACACCCAACCACAGCCAGATTGTCCCGAACGGCGGCCAGGTGAAAGTCCTGAGCGGTGTCGACGGCACCCTGATCTATTCGCTGGAAGGCACCACCTCCAGCGACCAGTTCGGTTTCTCGGTGGCCGCCACCGGAGACGTGAACGGCGACGGCTATGGGGATATGGTGGTGGGCATCCCCGGAGATGATACCGCCACGGTCGGCGCCGGACGGGCCGAGGTATACGGCGGCATCAGCGGCGCCTACCTGTTCGCCGTGGACGGTGACGCCCCCTACGACGGTCTGGGACGCGCGGTATCCGGCGTGGGGGACATTAACGGCGACGGTTATGCCGATGTGGCGGTGGGGGTTCCGGGCAATGATGTCGGCGGCGCCGAAGCCGGACAGGCCAAGGTGGTCCTGGGCGGACCGTAAAACGGCTGAAGGTCCCGACCGGGACTAGGCTTTCTCGTCGATGGCAATCGGTCCTCTTTTTCCGCGATCGATACGGTAGCCGGAAAGCACCCGGTTTCCCCGTGCAAACTCGGCAAGACGCCCGGACAAGGTTTCTTTTACATGTTCCGCGCCGCGTATCAGGTCCTGTTCGGCGGCCAGCATCGCCCGGTGGCTTTCATCGTATTGCCGGATGATTTCGGAGAGGGTTTCCGGCACATTCTCCGCAAGCAACACGGACAACGCCGCATCTCGCTCTGCCGCATGCTCCGCACCGGTCCTGCGCCGCTGCATATAGTCCTCCACCGCGTCGGGCGGAAACTCACTGCGGATGAGACTCCGGGCAAGCTCGGTGAGTGCCCGGTTCTCGTTAATCTGTTCCTGAATCAGGGATTGGGCTGAACTCATCCCGAACCCTCCTTTAACAATCGCCGAGGGTGGTTCGCGTGCAGGGGGGGAGGCGCGCAGGGTCCAAAATCATATTCCGAATGCGCCGAACTTCCGGGCACCGCGCAGGCGAAGCAACCGGACCACGCCCGATGTTCTTTGCCGCCGCTCCCCGGTTCCCTAGGACTTGATGCTACGGGACATCGACTCCGATTCGCCACCGGCCGCCGCCTCCGTCAGGTCGGGAGCCGCGACCTGATGTGATTCTATGGCTTCCGCCCAGGCGTCGTAAAGCCCGGTCAGCAGACCGCGGACACCGTCGATCCGGTCCAGATCCCCGCGCAGGTTCGCTTCGGTCAGTTCCAGGATCATGTGGCTGTATAGATGGCTCATGTCCTCGGAACCGTCCCAACCGGCTTCGTGGTCCAGGGAGTTCTGGAGTTCGGCGACGATCGCCATGCCTTTGGAAAGAGCGGTCTTTCCAGGTCCCAAGCGGCCATCTTCCAGGTCCTGCCGGGCCTGCCCGAGAAATTTGATGGCGCCCTCGTACAGGAGCAGCATGAGCTTTTCCTGACTGATGGTGGTCGCCTGAGTTTTCTGGTACTGGTGATACGGATTCAACACCGACTCCTTTTACCCGATTTGCTTCCCTACTAATCCGTATCGGTACTTAGGAGTGTGGCATTAAGACTACACAGCTAATGCTTTGTGCTTTTTTTTCATTCCGGAACGCCCTGGTGCCGTCTGGTCAAAAATGGCCGAAACATCCGTCAAACCATGTAGGTTGGCGGCATCGGAAAAAAGGCCGGAGAATAGCCCATGGCGGACACCGATGGGTGGCAATCCCGGCCTTCACTCACGCCCTGATCCGGGGGGGCCGGGGACGGCTATTTTTTCTGATTCAGGGTGATGGGGTTGTTGGCGAGCGACTGCAGCGACTGCAGTGAACTGTCGGTGGCGGATTTCAGCTCAAAGATGAGCGACTCCAGGGACTGGAACTGGGTGCGAATACGCTGTGCCTTGATGTCGGCACGCTGCTGGGCTTCGGATATCTGGCTGTCGAAGGTCGCTATGCGATCCGAGATGGCCGATGCCTTACCCGCCATGATACCCGTCGAGATATCCGTGATGCTCCCCACGTAGGTGGCCAGCAGGGAGGCATAGCCGGAGGTTCCGGCATCCGGGTCCTCATAGAACATGGCGCTCACGCCGTCAAAGTCGGTGTCGATCGCCTTGGTGAGCTTGGCGTCGTCGATCGACAGGGTGCCATCCTTGGTATTCGTGGTGATCCCGAGTTCGGCCAGGGTGTTATAGGTACCGGTAAGGCCGGTGATGGCATTGGAGATGGTATCGCGCATCTGATACTGGATGCCACGGATGGCGCTGTCGCCAAACAGCACCGTTTTGGATCCGGTGTCGGCATCGTACTTGGTGTGCGCGGTAAGTTCCGTGGCCACGGTGTTATAGGACTCCACAAACGACTTGATCTTATCCTCGAGGGCGGTATTGTCCCGTGTTACCGACAAGGTCATGGTTTCACTGGCGGTCGCTTCATTGAGCGTGAGGGTCACCCCTTCGATCGCGGTGGTGTTGATATTCGAGCTGCTGGTAATGGTCAGCCCGTCGATTTTGAAAGTGGCGTCCGTGGGGCCCGCGCCGTTTACATCGGTAAAGTCGCTGCTGGTAAAGCCCGTGATGGTGGTATTGGCGGTGATCGAAATGGTGTTGGAGGCACCCTCGTCATCACCGGTCAGCACCAGGTAATCCTTGCTGCCGTCGTTGATGATGGTCGCGGTCACTCCGGCATCCAGGGCGTTGATCTTGGACTGAAGGTCCAACATGGTCTCGCTGCCGGAAATGGTCACCTGTTGCTCGGTGCCGCCCGCGTACTTAAAGGCAAAGGTGCCGCTGGAAAGCACGTCGGACTTGTCGGCCACACCGCCAGTGTGGCGAAACTGCTCGTTGGTGGCAAGCACCACGTCGGTGATGGTATAGGTGCCCACCGCCGCCGTGGTGGAGGAATCGACCGAGGCGCTGACGTATGAGGTGGTCGATGCCGAGGCGTTGGTGACGGCGGCGGCGCGGGTGGACAGGGTGGTCTTCGTCGCCAGCCCATCCATCACGCCTTTCAGGGTCAACAACTTGGTGTTGAGGGACTGAACCGCGGACAGACGGGTCTGCTGCTCGACCTTTTTGTCGGCCAGCGCATTTGCGCTCTCATACTGGATTTCAACCAGCTGATCGATCAGATCAGGCGGCAGGCCCGATGACAGACCTCCTACGGTAATACCCAACTAGCTAGCCCTCCTGGTCGAGCATGAGCCCCTTGAAGTCCTTGGCCAGCGCCAGCCGGTCCAGCACCTCTTCACGGGGATACTGACGAACCACTTCTTCAGTGTCACGGTTCACGACTTGAAAGACAACTTCCTCGGTCTCATCGTCCACCTTGAAGCGCAGGCTCGTGTTGGCCGGAAAGTCCACATCCCGCAAGGCCTCGGTGACCCGCTGGGCCAGTTCCTGCACCTGCTCCTGCACCTGCCGGGACTTCCCGGTCGGCGCCAGCGCCGTCTCTTCTCCGCCGCGAATCGGGTGACCGTCTTCCGTGAGTTGCACGGGGGACACGGCGCGATCGCGATCCACCACCGGTTCCGGTGGAACCTTGGCGGTATGAGGGTTGGCACCCTCCTGTTTGTTTCCCGGTCGTGGAGGAACCACGACGGGAAGGTATCCGCTGGGTGTTTCCAAGCCAATCATAGCTTCTGCCTCTTCTTCGCACGGTCGGAGCCCGCAGCGATTGCCGCGTTTTCTTACCCGTGCCTGCGCTTGGTCGCTCTCCTCTGCCGGATTCCCTCTCCGGCGGGCCTCATCGGCCCAAATCGGCGCTCCCCGCTAGAACAAGCGTTGGTTACATCCAAATTTTCAAATCAGTCTACAAATTAAAGTCGGTTTTCTGGCTCCTGACTTATGACTGATAACAACACAGTTTCCATCTCATCCGTATGACCATCCGGCGAGGGGCGGACGGGTTATTACAACCCGCCCGCCCCCGTTTCCGGCCATGGCCGTCGTAAGGTTCCTTTCGGTTTACCTTACTGCAGCAGCGACAGCGCGAGCTGCGGCCGCTGATTGGCCTGGGCCAGGATGGCCACACCCGCCTGCTGCAGGATCTGGCCACGGGTCAACTCCGCCGTCTCGGCAGCGAAGTCCGCGTCCACGATCCGCGACCGCGCAGCGGAGAGGTTCTCCGAAGTCGTGGTCAGACGGTTAATGGTTGACTCGAAACGAGTCTGAATCGAACCGAGGGTCGCTCGGTTGGAGTTCAGTGTATCGAGTGCACGATCCACCGTACTCAACGCCGTATTGGCGCCGTTCACGGTGGACACGTCGATGTTGGCCACGGCGTTGGTGGTGCTGACAGCATAGGTGTTGGCCGCGAGGGTCATACCCTCGGTGCTGCCACCCAGACCGCCACCGACCACGATGGCGTTGTCACTGCTCAGGCTGATGGTACCCACGGCAACGTAATCGAGGTCGCCCGTGTTGGTCAGCGAGAAGTTGCTGAACACGGCCTGATCGTTGTTACCGCTACCACCGGCATCGGCCGTCACCTGAATATTGCGGCCATCGGAGGCCGTCAGGACCAGGTTGTTGGAGCCGTCCAGCGCTGCGGTCACACCGGTCTGGTTGCTCACCGCGTTGATGGCGGCGGTCAGCGCGCCGGTGCCGTCACCGGAGGTGATGGCCGCCACCGTGATGTTGACGCCGTTGATCTGGAAGTCATCACCAGTGAGGCCGTTGGCATCGGCGGCGACGGTTCCCAGGGTCAGGGTGGTGGACCCCGCCGTGGCGGTCACGCTGGTCGTGGCCGACTGGGCGTTGATGGCCGCCGCATAGGCGTTGGCCGAGTAGGCCGCGTCCGTGGTGGACAGACCGTCCCCAGAGGTGGTGATGGTGGTGCCGTTGATGGTCAGCGCCGGCGAGGCCGCAATGACCGTACCCGCAGTCAACGGGCTGGCGGAGATGTCGTTCCCGGTGGACGTCACCGAGGCGTTCGCACCCAGGACACTGGTCCGGGAATCGGTCATCGTCACCGAGATGGTCTGGTTGGCGTTCGCACCCACGTGGAAGGCCGCGGTACCGAAGGAGCCGTCAAGCAACTTCAGACCGTTGAACTCCGTGGTGGTGGCGATCAGGCTGATCTCAGAGGTCAGCTGGGATGCCTCCGACTGCAGCGCGGCACGGTCAGAGGAGCTGTTGGTGCCGTTGGCCGACTGAATCGCCAGCTCACGCAGACGCTGCAGCGCGCCGTTCATCTCACCCAGCGCGCCTTCAGCGGTCTGGGCCAGAGAAACACCGTCGTTGGCGTTACGAGCGGCCTGGTTGAGACCGCGAATCTGGGTCGTCATACGCTGGGAAATGGCCAGACCGGCAGCGTCGTCCTTGGCGCTGTTGATGCGCAGACCCGAAGCGAGCCGCTGAAGTGAAACACCCAGCTTGGCGCCCGTACGAGACAGGGAACGCTGAGCCGACAGCGACGATACGTTGGTAGTAACTGTAAGAGCCATGTGGCTTCTCCTCCATGAATGTTTATCAGGCGATCATCCTTGACCGCCCAGGGCCGGGCATCCTTGCCTGACCCCCGTCTTGAATGCCCCACCGCCCACAGAATTGCGGATGGTAAGGCGAAAATCCCCTCCGCCGAACAGCCGGCGCACCCCCCAATGGGTGCGTGAACCGGCACGGCCGCACCACGGGCACGGCACTACTCACTAACACTTATCGGGCGATCGCCTGAATACTTAAGAGAAATGCCTACTTTATTCAGCCTGCGGCGACTTTTTTCGTTTCCCGCATGCTCAGGGCCAGGGGGTGACGCACCGGATAACCGTCCGGCAACACCGCCTGTACACCGACTTTGCGGTCGACGTTGACGATCAACGGCGCCATGAGATTGGTGGTGGCCTTGCTCAGGTCATCCTCCGGAATGGTGACAATCAACATGGCCACCAGCGGCAGTTCCGCCTCGGGGGCGCTGACCACCACATTCAGGTCGTCGGTGGTGGGACTGATTTCGTAGTCGGTGATGACCTCCTCCGAATCGATCACGACGAAGGTCGCATCGGCGTCGTCCAGCGACTGCAGCCACTTGAGCGGACCGCTCCCCTCGATCAGGACAAAGCGGGCCAACTCCGGCATCCCCACCAAACCCTGTGGAAAGGTAATGACGGTATCGGCATCCACCTCAATATCACCGAAGTGGGTGGTACTCATCTGAATCTTGGTGCCTTCAGTCATGTTCTTATAACTCCAACAGTAAAACTTCCGCCCCATATGCCGCACCTTCGGTCGGTGGGCCCTTCACTGGCTTTTCTTTTCCGCATCCTCACCCTGACCTTTGTCATCGTCCTTGCCGTCCTTGCCGTCCTTGCCGTCCTTGCCGTCCTTGCCGTCCTTGCCGTCCGTGGGCAACAACGCTTCCATCACTGCCGCAAGTTCGGCGGGCGCGTGGGCCGCGGCCCGTAAATTTTCCTGACAGATGCGCTGGTGCACTTCCTCGCGATGAACCGACATCGCCCGTGGGGCCTCAATGCCCAGCTTGACCTGTCCACCCTTGACCTCCACCACCCGAACCACAACGTCCTGGCCAATGATGATTCCCTCACCCAACTTCCGTGTCAGAATGAGCACTTGATCCCTCCACTGTTCCGGGCACGCGGCCCCGTTTCCGTCATCTCCGGCTTAACCCCGGACTACCCCATAAAATCCAGTAACGAGCGACTGCTCAAAATCCGCCCCAGGGTGGCGCGGGTCGCCTCCAGGGTGGTCTGCTGCTGAATCATTTCCGAAATAGCGGACGCCATATCAATGTCTTCCTGGTCCGATAAAATCGTCCGGGTCTGAAGCCCGATATCCTCCAGGGTGTCCCTCTGGGTATCAATCCGTTTCAGGCGGAATCCGTTAACCATCCGCGCCTTGGTGACCTGTTCGATAGCCGGGTCCAGATTGTCGATGGCGGCCTGAATGTTGGGGACATTATTGTTCTGAAGCGCATCCCGAAGGGCGATCAGCTCCGTGAACGTCGCGGTGCCGCCGGCGGGGTTGAATATCTCGTCCCCCGTGGTGTTGACCTGCGTGGTCACACCGTCGCCGATCTCCACATTCCGCGCCAGGGCGTCCCCCCCATAAACCCCGGCTGCGTTGTAGGGCGCAGTACCGGTTTTGCTGCCGGCAAAGACATAACGTCCCTCCAGTTGGGTGTTGCCCAACACCACCAACTCGTCGATGATGTCCTGCATTTCGACCGCCATGGTGGCGCGCTGGGAGGCGTCAATGGTGGCGTTGGCCTGGCTGATGGCAATTTCCTTGGCCCGCTGCAACACACCCTCCATGGTGGAGAGCGCGCTCTCGGTCACCGACACGTGATCCTCACTGCGGTTCAGGTTCCGCTTGTACTGGTCCACCTGGGTAAGCACATCCCGCAGGTCCTTGGCGCGTACATAAGAGACCGCGTCGTCCACCGGGCTGTGCACCCGTTTGCCGCTGGCGATCTGCTGCTCGAGGGCAAATAACGACTGCTGGTTCTTACCGAGGTAGAACAGGGCACTGTCCTGGAGGTTGCTATCCGGAACGCGAAGGGACATGACCTACACCATGCTGATAATGGTTTGCACCATTTCGTCCGCCACCCGGATCAAGCGGGCATTGGCCTCGAATGCATGCTGGTAGCGAATCAATCTGGCAGCCTCCTCATCCAGCGATACCCCGGATGCTTCCGCACGCTTGAGTTCAAGTCCCGACATCACCGCTGACTGGGCATCGAATGCCTGCTCCACCGCCTGCTGCTTAAATCCGATCTGGGCTATCTTCTCGGACGTTTTCTCACTCAGGGTGAGGGTCCCGTTCTGGGTCAGATTGGCGCTCTCGAGGGCGGAAATCTGCAACATGTTGCTGTTGTCGCCGGGGCCTGCCCCCACGCTCCCGGCGGCGGCGATTTTCTGGATGTCGGTGATGCCCACCCCCATGACGGAGGCATGGTCACGGGTGGTGGAGATCAGGAACTTATCCCCGGCCTGAGGTGCGCCACTGACGTTGGAAAGTGTGATGCCAATGCCGTCAACCGCAAAGGCCGAAGGTGAGGTGTACCCCACCCCACTTAATTCCGTGGTGCCCTGGGTCAGATTGAGCACGTCGAACTGGGTGGGAGACGTAAACACGATCTCGTAGTCGTCCAGGGTGACCGCCGCCATATTGCTGATGGTGACAGCGGCGCCCACACCTCCCTGGTTACTGTTGTTGGCCACCGAGGTCGCGGTCATGCCGGAAAAGAAGTCGTTGCCGGTGGAACCGTCCAGGCCATAGCCTGCGCTATGCAGCTGATTGACATTGTAGGTCAGGGTCGCGGACACCCGGTCGAGCGTGTCCATGGCATCGCTCACCACGTTGTCCCGCACATCAAGCATGCCTGCAATCTCACCACCGGTAATCCGGCCGGTGAGATCGGTGGCGATGCCGCCGTTAATGGAAATCGATACGCCCGCGTGCGGCCGGTAACCGTCGATACCGCCGGTCAGCTGCAACTGGCCGAAATTACCCCCTTCCACCAGGGGAAAACCGCCGCCGACAAAGGCCACCACGCCACCGTTGCCGTCCTTGAACGTATTGATATCGATCAGGCCCGACAACTCGTTGACCAGGACGCGGCGATAGTCCTCCAACTCACCGGCGGTACTGGAGTCGCCGGTGGCGCCGATGCTGGTGTTAAGGCTGGCGATTTCCTCGGCCAGCGCATTGGCGCGGGTGACTGTCGAGGCCAGATTACGATCGATCTGGGAGGCAATGGTTTGCAACTGCCCGTATTCCCGCTGAACCTCTTCGGTAAGGGCCTGGGCGTCGAACAATAGCTGGGTCCGCTCCACACTTCCTTCCGGGGTGGTGGCCAGGGCCGAGGCCGCCGCAAAAAACTGGCTGAGTTCGGTATTCAATCCACTATCGGTGGCGCCGAACACGGCGGTTACCTCCGCCAGCAGATCGCGCTGGGCGGTGAGCTTACCCTGGGCCTGGGTCTCGGTGGTAAGGCGCGACTCCAGAAATTCGTCGACCTGGGAGCGGATCACCCACGGACGCACCCCGTTGCCCAGGGGCGCCTCGAATAAAATGTCCTGCCGCGAATAGCCGTCAACGCTGGAACTCGCAATGTTCTTGCTGACCAGCTGCATGCCGGCACGGGCGGCGTTTATGCCCTGACGGGCGGTATCTACAATGGGGCCTATTCCCATGTCATCCCTTCCGCTCAATCAACCCGTGACCCGCACCGCGGGCGACCCCTCCCCGGGCGTCGTAGGTATCAGCGGCTTTGCCGCCGGTATAAAACTCAAGGGTGTGGCGCACGGTACACAGGCTGCGGTCCACCACGATGTGGTTGACGGCGGCCTGGTGGCGGGCCCGATCAAGGGCCGTCTTCAGCTGATCGAGCAGTGCCCGCGCCGCCGCACGCTCGTGGGACGGCATCCGGGGGATCACGTCACTGAGCCGGGCCGGACCGTCGCCGCCGTCCGCCGTGCCCGCCAGATCGGCTGCGTCCCGTTCCCAGGAGGCAATGCGTTCGAGCAGTTCCTGGTGGCGCCGGTTGGCCTCCTCGATGGCCAACAGGTCGTTTTGCGCCAGGAAGTCCCGGCCGCCGGAAAGCAGGTCCGCAAGGTCCGCGTACAGGTCAACCCCGGCGCGCAGTGTGGCAAGCGCGTCGCTCATCGCCACATTCCTCAGGCGATCGCTTCAAACAGGGCGTTCTGGGCCATGGCCTGCGCCACCACCCGACCATCCACGTTGTAAGTACCCGACTCAATCTGGTCGCGCAGGACTTCGACCTTGTCAGTACGCACCTCGGGGGAGACCTCCACCGTCTTGCGTGCGGCGGCAAGCTCCCGGGCCTGGGAGGACACCGCCACACTGTCGACACCCCGGTTCGCACGACCGTGGTCCGTGGCAGTATTGGTCGCTTCCCTCTGGACGGCTTCCGACTGTTTCGGCTGTGCCGCCTCGTTGATGGCAGCGGGGTTGGGAGACGGGGTGGGATTAATTTCCATCGATCTACTCCTCAGGTAATTGGCCTCAAACGCCAACTGAAACTCATCATTCCCCTTTCCCGTATCTCAGGGGTATTCTTCGGGTCCGAACCATCGGACCTTGAGGGGAATGTTTTATTTTTTCTTTTTATTTCAATGCGTTATGACATTTTTGTGCACTACGTTCAATTTGGGACGTTGCCCTGATCATCCCCACTGGCCGCGCCCTTGCCGGGTCCCTGCGGGTTAATCCGGTTCAGGGTATCCAGCACTTGCTCGGCCAGACCGAAATCTCCACGTCTGGCGATCGACTGAGCCAGGGCCTCGTCCTGCAGAGTCTGCATCACCTCCTCGCCCCGGCCGCCGGAAAGCAGACCTTTTTCCGGCACGGTGCTGCGCATCGCCTTGATCAACTGGGCCACGAACAGGGCCTCCATCTCCCGGGCGGCGCGCGCGTTATCCGCACCCCCGCCCGGCGCAACCCCGCCGGCCTTTCCGGCCACCTGCTGGAGGGCGTGTGCGGGACGGTTCCCGGGCAGCGCCCCCGGCATGGAGAGAAACGGATCCATCAGATCATCTCCAGATCGGCCATCAGGGCGCCGGCGGCGCGCATCGACTGCAGAATCGCCACCAGATCACGGGGGCTCACGCCAATGGCGTTCAGGGCATTGACCACCTCGCCCAGACTCACCCCCTGGGGAATCATGAGCAGGCCACCCTGTCCCTCATCCACCGTCACATCCGACTGCGCCACCACCGCGGTGGTGCCACCGGACAGGGCGCCCGGCTGGGACACCTGACTCTCGGTGGAAATGCGGATGTTCAGGTTGCCGTGGGCAATCGCCACCTCACGAATGCGAACCTTCTCGCCCACCACCACGGTACCGGTGCGCTCGTTCACCACCACCCGCGCCGGCACATCCACGTTCACCTCAAGGGCCTCCAGACGCGCCAGCAGAGAAACGATGCGGTTCTTGTAACCATCCGGCACCTCTACTTCCACCATACCGCCATCGGTGGCAAGCGCCACATCGGAGCCCACTTCCACGTTGATATTGCGGGCCACCTGCAATGCGGTGGCGAAGTCCGGTCGATCGAGTAAAAACGCCAGGGAATCGGTGCCGTTGAGTTCCATCGGCGCGCCCCGCTCAACGGTCGCACCACCCGAAATACGGGCCACGGTGGTGTGGTTCTTGACCACCCGATCGCCTTCGCCGCCACCGATGAAGCCGCCCACCGAAATCGGCCCCTGGGCCACGGCGTACACCTGGCCGTTGGCCGCCTTGAGGGGTGTCATCAGAAGAATGCCGCCCTGCAGGGTGGTGGCGTCTCCCAGAGAGGAAATGGTGATATCCAGACGCTGGCCCGGACGGGCGAACGCCGGCAGGTTGGCGGTCACCATCACCGAAGCCACGTTCTTGACCTTGACGTCGTTCGGATCCAGAGTCACCCCCAGCTTGGTCAGCATGCTGGCCAGGCTCTGGTTAGTGAATCCGGTGCCCGATTTATCGCCGGTTCCGGACAGGCCAATCACCATGCCATAGCCGACCAGGGGGTTATCGCGGACCCCGGACACGCTGGCCATGTCCTTGAGCCGGACCGCCCCGGCGATGGGCGAGGCAACAGCCCCACATACCAAAAATACGGACAGAAGGCCGCACAGACGAGCCGTAATGCGTTTGTTATTCATCCATGCACCTAGAACGGGGTCAGGTAGTCGAAAACGCGGGTAAACCAGCCGGGGCGCTGTTTCTCATCGATCACGCCAACCCCGGTGTAGCTGATCTGGGCGTCGGCGATGCGGGAAGACAGCACCACATTGTCCGTGGTGATATCCACCGGCCGCACCACCCCGGACAGGCGGATCACCTGGGTTTCGTGATTGACCTGGATTTCACGGTTGCCCTCGATCACCAGATTGCCGTTGGGCAGCAGTTCCACCACCACCGCCGCCACCAGCGCGGACAGGCTGCCGGATCGGTCGGTCGAACCCGAACCGGAAAACTCGTTGCTGGTGCCCACATCGATATTGCGGCCCGCCACCGGAGAGGTGAAGAATGCGCCCACAGCGGTGGACAGGTCCGAAGTGCGGCCGGTATCGGTGGAGGCGTCCTTGCTGCCGCTGGCGTTTTCCACCACCCGCACCATGACCAGATCGCCCACCCGACGCGCGCGGGTGTCCTCGAACAGGCTGCCAACCTGATTGGTACTCCACAGGGAGCCTTTTTCATAAACCGTCTGGGGCAACGGCGCCACCTGCTGGGATTTTCTGGCCATTTCGCCCTGATGCAACACCGGCATGACACTGTGGGCACAGCCTGACAGCAGCAGTGAAAGCGCCATTGCCGAAATGGCGGCGGAATGTGCGGATTTCATCATCTTCAAAACTCGATCTCCACGGTGCCCGCATCAATGACCCGGCCCTGAACCGTGCGGCGCGACTTCAGATTGATCACCTGGATGGTGCCGCCCATCGGACCGTCCTGGCGCGCTTCTCCAATGGCTGTCACCGACATGCCCGGACGGCGCGCCAGCAGTGTGACGCGGTCACCCCGATGGATGAGGGGGGGGAACTCCACCATCTGATCGGTAACCGGGCGTCCCTGGGAGATGCGCCTTGAGGCCTGCAGGCCGACCAGACTGGACAGGTCGGTGACCGCTCCCGCCGGCACCCGCGACATCGGCATTTGCATGGTGTTGAGGAAAGACGGCTCCAGCACCTGGTGGCGTCCGACCGGACGGGTCACCACCACCGCGTCCACCATGACGTCCACATGGGCGCTGAACCAATACCGCTCGCGCTCACTGCCACGGGTCACCACCACCTGAAACGGCAACCGACCGGTCAGCCGATCCCGCCGGGGGAGTTCCACCGCCAGGCTCATGCCGTTTTCCCAGAGAAAACCGTTCGGTACGGAGATGTCGGATACCGTAATCTGTGACGCCGGCCACGGACTGCCCGCCGCCACCGCCGAAACCAGCGCATCGGTCACCCGCTCCTCCATATCCACGGTCTGACCGGCGGATACGGCGGTCGCAACAGACATGGGCAACAGTACGGCCATTATCCACGGCAGCACCCGCCGCCATTTGTTAAGCAGGTTTATCATGGTTCAGCGCTTCAGGTTGTTGGCGAGTTGCAGCATTTCATCTGCCGTCTGAACCGCCTTTGAGTTTACTTCGTAGGCCCGCTGGCCAACGATCATGTTGACCAGTTCTTCCGCGATATTGACGTTGGACCCCTCAACGAACCCCTGAGTAACACCGCCGTAACCCGGGTCACCCGGATTGCCCACGGTCGGATCGCCGGAGGCGGCGCTTGGCGCGAGCAGGTTGCCGCCGAGGCTGTGCAATCCAACGTCATTGGCGAAGCGCGCCAACTGAATCTGTCCAATCTGGGTCTGGGTCGAGGAGGTGCCCTGCAACACGCTGACCGCGCCAGTGGGGGAGATAATGATGTCCGTGGCATCGCTCGGCACGGTGATGGCCGGCTCAAGGGGCAAGCCGTTCGGAGTCACGACGTTGCCGACCGCATCACGCTGGAAAATACCGGCACGGGTGTAGCCAATCTCGCCGTTCTCGCGAATCACCTGAAAGAAGCCTTCGCCCTCAATGGCCATGTCGAGCGGGTTATCGGTACCTTCCAGGGAACCTTGGGTATGGATCCGCTCCACCGCCAGGGGCCGCACACCCAGCCCCACCTGAACGCTGGTGGGTTCCTGGGTGCCCAGGGTGGTTTCGGTACCGGCCACCTGAATGGTCTGATAGAGCAGGTCCTCGAAATCGGCCCGGCTCTTCTTGAAACCTGTGGTGTTGACGTTGGCCAGGTTGTTGGACACAACGTCCAGATTCATCTGCTGACTGACCAGCCCGGTCGTCGCTGTAAACAGTGAGCGCATCATGGGTGAAATCTCCTAACTTGCGCCTGGCGCCGTGAAATATGCATTACACGGTACCGACTTCAGTGGTCTGGGCCGCGGTTGCGTCCATCGCCTGAATAACCTTCACATAGGCCTCGTAGCCCCGGGTCACTTCGATCATCCGGGCCATTTCCGTGACCGACTGGACATTGGAGCGCTCCAGCGCCCCCTGGGTGATCACGGTCTCCGTCGCCGGCTGGGAGCCTTCGGCGAAGAACAGGTTGCCACCCGCCTTGATCGGTTTGGTGCCCTCCGGGAAACTCACCACCTGAATGGTGTTCACCAACTGCCCATCGACGATAACGTTGCCGTCCTGGGTGATATTGATGTTCACCGCCGCCGGGTCCACCGTCACCGGACCCGAACCGCCGAGCACCGGATGACCCGAAGATGTCTGCAAGACACTGCCCGGACCCAAAGTAAAGCCGCCGTCACGGGTGAACCGTTGCCCGTCCGGCGTATCGACCACGAAAAAGCCGTCCCCCTCAATGGCCAGATCGAGCGGGTTGCCGGTGGTCTCCACGTTGCCCGGCGCAAAATCGATGTACTGATCGGCGCTGAGGCTGACGGTGCCGGTGGCTGCATCCAGCACCTCGGAAAACTGCATCTGGTCGGCCTTGAAGCCAGGTGTGTTGACGTTGGCCAGGTTGTTGGAGAGGGCCGCCATACGGGCCTCCCCGTAGCCCGCGGCCGCCGCCAGATAGTAGAAACTCGGATCCATGAGCGCTTGACCTCCGCCTAGATGCCCGCGGGCACCTTGCTGCCCCGTACGCCCAGTACCAGCGACACTTCACCGACCGGACGTCCCAGCCTGCGGGCGATCTCTTCCGCCTCCAGCCCCTGCCCGGCAAGAGCCAGAACCGGCTCCACCAGCGGCATCGCCGGTACCGATTCCGCCACGAGGGGAGGATGAGGCAATGTTGACGGGGGCTGCGCCTGCTCGGGTGCGGCCTTCGTCGACGGCGGCTCCGGCTTGCTTTGCGTTCCGGTCTTGCCGGTCTTTCCGGATGCCCCGGCGGCGGTCATGTCCGGCGCTTCGGCGGGTGCGTCACCCACCCGTTCCATCTCCACCAGTAATTCCCCCAGGGTATCCACCAGGTCGAGGATCTCCCTCCGCCAGGACGCCATGGCCCGGGTCTGTTTTTTCCGGCCAACGAACAGCAGACCCACCAGGGTCAGTAACAGTACGTCGGCAAATATCTGTATGTAGGACAAATAGCTCATGTCTCTTGCCATTCTCTCCGGTGCCGGCCAGGCGGCAGGTTTTCCCGAACCCCTTGGGCTGCAAAGGGCGTACCCAAGCCATAAAAATCCACACGTTATTTTTTAAATTTCGGAATATTTTTGTTAAAAAACAGTATGTTATGGTGTCACCGAAGGGGAGTGAATCCTTCCTCCCGGCGCCCCACGTGCCCCACGGAAGGGGGTGGACAGACAGGCTGTTGGCTCCCATCGTCAAGGCTTTGTCACCCTTTCCCACATCAGGCACGACCCGCGCCAAAGCTTCTGATATAGTACGGCGCAGCTTCAAAGTCCGGGCATCGGCGGCATGGGCTGCCGGCAGGACGGAACAGGTGGCGGAAATCGCTATTTTTAATGACTGTTTGTGCGGGAGGCGGGGCGCAGGATGTGCCAGTTTATTATTGATCGTGTAGATGCGGACACTTTGCAGCAGGCAACGCGCCTGACTGCCGTCGTCAGCGGCACCTGCGACCATGGCGGGGAAGTCTACATGCGGGTGTTGTGGAATAACGGGCAACTCGGCGCGGAAAGCGCCTTCGTGCAGGTGGGCAAGGAATTCCGGCATGTGCCGGTGATTCAGACCGCCCACGACCACACCGACCGGCTTGAGGGCGTTCAGGTCACCCTGCGCTGCAAAGCCACCACCGTGAAGGAAAACTACGCGCTCTAGAGCTTCGCGGCTCCCCCACGGGGGGCCGAAGGGGGATCATACGTGCGTGGTTAGCCCCCGCTAACCTGCCGCAACAGGCAGTGGCTTTTTCACCCTTTCCGGGGTCCGCCGCTTCCGGGCGCATGTCCGGCAGGCCTTGTATTCACTCCCCGGCGTCCCAGGGCATGAACGCCAGCCGGTCTTCCACGTAGTTGATGGCGGACTGGCGAATCACCGCCCGCTCTTCATCGGTCAGCGCCCGCACCGGCTTCGCGGGCGCCCCCACCGCCAGCATGCCGGGTGGAATCTCGCGGCCCTGGGTCACCAGCGCCCGTGCCCCCACCATGGCCAGCTCACCGATCAGCGCGCCATCCATGACGGTGGCGCCCATACCAATGAACGTCAAGTTCGCCAGGGTACAGCCGTGCAGAATGGCGGCATGCCCCACGGTCACATCATCCCCCAGCACCAGCGGATGGGTGCGGCGGGTGACGTGGAGTACCGAGTTGTCCTGCACGTTGGTGCGGGCGCCGATGCGGATGGTATTGACGTCGCCACGGATCACAACCCCCGGCCAGATGGACGATTCGGGGCCGATCACCACGTCGCCGATGACCTGGGCGCTTTCGTCCACGTAGGCAGTGGGGTCGATCCTGGGATGGATGCCCTTATAGGGACGGATCATGCCGAGCCTCTCGCCAAGATATTGAAAACGCCTCTCCATGGACGTTTTCAAACGGGTGTTTTCAATTCGAACCCGGAAGCGCGCGGGGTTTCCGTACGCGCCGGGTCGTTTGCCAGCCTGCGCATTACCCCTGTGCGGGGTCCCGCACCTAGTGGCGGAAGTGACGCATGCCGGTAAAGATCATGGCCATGTCGTGCTCGTTGGCGGCCTGAATGACCTCCTCGTCGCGGATGGATCCTCCCGGCTGAATCACCGCCGCCACCCCCACTTCGGCGGCGGCGTCGATGCCGTCACGGAACGGGAAAAAGGCGTCCGATGCCATGGCCGTGCCTTGCAGCGGGAAGTTGGCCTTGATCACGGCGATCTTGGCCGAGTCCACCCGGCTCATCTGGCCCGCGCCAATGCCGATGGTGTGGGCGCCCCGGGTATAGACGATGGCGTTGGACTTGACGTGCTTGCAGACCTTCCAGGCGAACGCAAGGGAGATGTACTCCTCATCCGTGGGCATCCGGTTGCTGACCACCTCGAGTTCCCGCAGGTCCGCTATCCGTCCCAGATCCCGATCCTGATAGATGACGCCGCCGACCACCCTTTTCAAGTCCATGCCCGCCTGCGGCAGGGAAAGCGCCCCGGTTTCGAGCAGGCGGATGTTTTTCTTGGTGGCCAGGGTCTCACGGGCATCCGCTGCAAAGCCGGGGGCGATCACCACCTCGACGAAGGTGGAGGCGATCTCCTCCGCGGTCTCTCTATCCACCTCCCGGTTGAATGCGATCACGCCGCCGAAGGCGGACGACGGATCGGTATCGCGGGCCATGCGGTAAGCATCCGCCAGACTGTCCGACGACGCCACGCCACACGGGTTGTTGTGCTTGATGATGACCGCGGTGGTGTCCTCGAACTCCTTGACCTGCTCCAGGGCGCTGTTGGCGTCCAGGAAGTTGTTGAAGCTCATCTCCTTGCCCTGCAACTGGGTGGCGTTGCCGACGCACGGCTCGGTCTGGATCGGGTCCCGGTAGAAAGCGCCCTCCTGATGGGGGTTCTCGCCGTAGCGCAGGGACTGCACCCGATCGTAGGTCAGCGACAGCACCTTCGGGAACTTCTCCCCCGCCACCTCTTCCTGTCCGGCCAGATAAGCGGAGATGACCGCGTCGTAGTGGGCCGTATGCTCGAACACCTTGCGGGCCAGACGGCGGTTGGTGGCGGGGCTTACGGCACCCCCATCCGCCTTCATCTCCTCCACCACCCCGGCGTAGTCCTCCGGGTCCACCACCACGGTCACGTCCTGATGGTTCTTGGCGGCGGAGCGCAGCATGGTGGGGCCGCCGATGTCGATGTTCTCGATGGCATCCTCATAGCTGCAACCGTCCTTCGCCACGGTCTGCTCGAACGGGTAGAGGTTGACCGCCACCAGGTCGATGACCTCGATGCCGTGCTCGGCGGCCTGGGCCATGTGGTCCCCGGAATCGCGCCGGGCCAGCAGGCCGCCATGCACCTTGGGGTGCAGGGTCTTGACGCGGCCCTCCATGATCTCGGGAAAGCCGGTGTACTCGGAGACATCCGTGACCTCGACCCCGGCATCGCGCAGGGCCTTGGCGGTACCGCCGGTGGAGAGGATATGCACCCCCATCTCGGCCAGGGATTTGGCGAAATCCACCACCCCGGCCTTGTCCGAAACGCTCACCAACGCCCTTTTAATCGCGCCCATTTGCTGTCCGACCTCCTCGCCTCGGCACCCCTTTGCGGGAAACCTGAATATCAAAAATAGGTCGGAGAATTATAGTGGAGCGGGCCGGGAAAGTCTCGATACCGGTACAGGTGCGGCTTGCACTTGGAAGGTGCGACCCCCTAAAATCACGCGGTTCGCATACAACCTTCGCGTGTTGGCCGCAGCAACCGGGTCCGGTTGGGGTCGGCCCGTCCCGCAACGTGATACAAGGCGCCGTGGCCAAGTGGTAAGGCAGAGGTCTGCAAAACCTTTATCGGCGGTTCAAATCCGCCCGGCGCCTCCAATTTTCCCTTCCGTTTCCCGTAAGATAGCCCCACCCACCCCAATGCCGGAGTGGCGAAACTGGTAGACGCAAGAGACTTAAAATCTCTCGGGAGGTAACTCCCGTCCCGGTTCGATTCCGGGCTCCGGCACCATTTACATCAATACAGTTATGGGATTTTCTGTTCCCGGTTATTCGGGAGAATTCCCGTCCGTGGGAAACCGGCGGAACACTGGAAATGTGTTTACGGTGGTCCTATGGTGTCCATCGAAAAACGCATTGGCAAAGGCGGGGGCACCCTCCAGGGTGGCCCCGATGCGCCCCCCAGGACAGACCCCGCCCATATCGACTGTGGGCGGGGTCTGTCTGTTTCTGGAAAGGACTGGTCTTTCGACGTTAACGCATCCCTAGGTCTATGGTATGCGTCGGTCCGTTGTCGCCCAGGTCCACCATCAGCCGGTAGCGGCCTTTGGTTTTCCAGTCAGTGGACAGGTTGTAGATGTAGTGGTCCCCAGCATCGCGTAACACGTTGCCTGTGTCAGCAGCGCTTACGGATACCGTATCCACCAGGTCGCCCAACACGTCCCCGTCAAACAGTTTGAAGACGGAGATCGTCGGCGTGGCACCTGTAACCAGGCTGCCATCACAGTAGAGCAACTGGATTTTGACCGGAATCACCCGGCCCAGTTTGTACACCCCATCCTGTTTGAGCGGGGGCAAAAAGCCTCCGAAGCCGTAGGTCAGGGTGACATTCTGGTATTCCATGGCGGTGTTGTTATGGCTGTCCGTGGCGGTCCAGGAGACCACTGTGGTCCCAACCGGGAAACCGCCCGCCGGGGCGTTGTTGGTCGGAATCACCGCACCATCCACCAAGTCGTCCGCGTTGGCGCTGACCGTAACCTGCGTCAGAGGTCCGCAGGCGGCAACTGATTGGCCGGCCACCAGAATCGTCGGCGGCGTGGTATCGGTGATCTCCACCAACTGGGTGGCAGTGACTGTGGTACCGGTAGCCGGATCGATATACGGCTCCCCAGTGTCGGCATTGACCACCGTCCAGGTGATCACGTGGACGCCCACGGTGAATGGCCCGGTCTGATCGGGCACGGCTTCCAATGGCACATCCACCGGCGGCACGCCCGGAGAAGGATCAAACCCACCTCCGTCACAGTCTGCGATACGAACCAGTACGGCTTCTTGGTGATAGTCCCACGGCTCTACATCCATCCACCACGACCAGGTTTGGGTACCGTCATTCCAGGTGATTGGCCTGGCCCCATCCCAAGGCCAGATTGCCGGGTCACCATCCGCCCACTGACTGACGTAGAGTGCTCCATCCGGCCCAACGGCGGCAAAGTCACCATAGGCACCACCCGAGGCAATAACCTCCTCAGTCGATGCACCCGTGTAGCCGGGACCACTGAACGTCAGACGCGAAATGGTGCCATCCGTATTGTTGGTAAACACTCGACCGTTGCCGAAGGCAATACCATCCGGGCCCTTGAATCGATCCGGGTCGGTTCCGGCCGCTAGATAGGCGATGTTGGTGACATTTCCGTTTGCATCAATCACATGCACTGCATTCTCGTCCAGCGCGGCGAGGAAAATCTCGCCGGTGGGCGCGATTGCCAAGTCGTCGAAGAACGTAGGCCAACTACCCCACTCAGAGGTTGTCATGGGTGAGTAGATCAGCACGTCCGATCCAGTTGCCGGGTCGAATCGATAGATTCCTTCTGTCCAAGTTATCCCATCCCACGAGTAACCCCCATGAACGATGCGTCCGTCCGGTAGCGCTCCCATACCAAAATCACCCTGAACCGATTCGGGAAAATGAACAAAACTCCAGGTGAGTGGGTCGATGCGTGCTACACCGTTGGAAGTATTGGCGTAGAAATACCCGTCGGTCCCGTTGGTGAGCCCCACGCCGTAGCCGAGACCTGGCATGGGGTGTTCCATATACGACCGCACTGGCGTTCCATGCACCAACAGGTCTTCCGTGAGGCTGTATTCAAACAGGGAATCGGTATCGCCACGCAGCACCATGTGTCCGGATGTAGTCCAAGCGAATCCCGGACCCCACAGGGCTGGCAACGGCCCGGCAACGATATCCTGGCACAGTCCCGTTTCCAAGTAGGTGAACTGCTGGGACAAGCCGGGAACCGGCACACTGCCGCCCACGCCACCACCTCCTCCGGAGGCGGAACCGGTAATGACCGGTTCACCCAGATCTACCGATGTGGTCGGCCCTGTGGCCTCGATAATAAGATCGGCCGGTGCGGTCAGGGTAACCGGATCGAGCACGATGCCATTATCTACCAGTACGGTAACGGTCGAACTTGCACTACCTCCATTGGCAAAGGTCGCAGTAGCCTTAAGGGTCAACGTTCCATTGGCGAAGGTCGTTGAGTCGAACTGCACCTCAAACACCCCGTTGGCATCCGGTGTGCCGTCGCTGCCCAGTGCGATGTGAGAAACGGTGCTGCTGCCCACAATCATCGGGCCAAATGCAACAAAGTCTATGCCGGTGGTCGCCGACACATCGCTGGTGGTGGCGCGGAAAGGCACTGCGGCGCCGCTGACCGTTCCCGTCGGGTCCAGAATTGAAACCGATGCCACATCGGTCAATGCCAGCACCGGCCACATGGTGTAGGTAAACAACTGCCCTTCCGACCACGGGTCGGCCTGGGATTGCCCTTTGGGCCAAGCACCAAAGTCGGGGCTGGCCGGGTCGGCAATGCGGTTGGCCAAAAGCCAATCAATACCCCGATCGATCGGCCCGCCATCCCCCCTCACAAAAGTCTGACCTGCCTGCCGAAGAGCGTACACAGCTTGCCCTGTGGCAAAGGCGTTGGACGACCAGCCAGGAACTTCACCCCAACCGCCATCCAGGTTTTGCCATCCGACCACTTTGGTAACGGTGGCGGCTACATCCGGATCGGAGCCGTTGTTGCCTGTAGCAATCAGACCAAGGATCCGGGATGTTTCACCCTGCAGGATTTCCGGTGCTGTGTGCGTTGCGGCTGGCTCCCACCAGCCAGAACCGGGCTGGTTTGGATCTTCATACCAATACCAGTCCGACCACCAACCAGGGGTGGGAGGTGCCACGCGAAGGAAGTCCTCCGCAGCCTGAAGCTCAGCGCTGAAACCGCCAAGAACGCTCCATGCCATTGCTGAGTAAGCGGTGGTCTGAGTATCGCCCTGCAATACCGGTGGCCAGAAATCCATGCTGGCAACATTGCCGCCATGGGAAATGCTCGGCGTCCCCGACAGCTCCGGCGGATATGGGCTCCAGTCCAGCGGCTGACCCTGCCGGGATGCCAGGTAGCCCGCGACACTTGAAAGCAGGTCGCTACGATCCGCATAGGTGCCGCCCAGGCCGTTGGGCTGGCCCGCAGCGTACTGCTGATATATTGACAATCCAAACGCCGCCCAGGAACTTCCAGAGGTACCCCAATCGACCTCGCCGGGGACTGGGTTCCACTGGGTGGCAGGCATACCCCAGCCAATGGTCCTGGACTCAAGCTCGCTGATCAATTCCGCGATGGAACTGGTCAGCGCACCCGGGGCGTTTACCTGAAAACCTTTGCTGTCCGTCGTCAGATAAATTGGGACAGATGAGCGGGCAGGCTAAAAGGAGTGTC
>JBHHVE010000013.1:0-65194 GCA_046754085.1 Leptospirillia bacterium | reverse complement strand
AGGCGTCCCTATGGACGCCTGCCCCGGCCCCGGATCGGGCGACCGGAACCTCCTGCATTTCGACAGGGACTCCATGGGCACGCCGTTTTGATCCAAAACATCGATGTACCTGCGCGTGTGTGGCGCGCCAACGCGGTATCCGCCCTGTGGATGGCCCTCGCTTTGTGGTGCTGTCCCACCGCGGCCTGGGCCGTTCCCGAAACCGTAACCACGGACACCGCACCGATCCGCGTGTCGGTGTCGGTGCATCCACTGGCGCTCCTGGTTGGGGCCATAGGCGGCGACCGGGTGGCCGTTTCCACCCTGCTGCCCCCCGGCGCCTCTCCCCACGGTTTTGAACCCACCCCGCGCCAGATTCGGGAGTTGGCCGGTGCGGATTTGCTGGTCACCGTGGGTGGCGGGCTGGACTCGTGGGCGACACGGCTCGGCGCCGCGGTACGGGATGGCGCCCCCCATTTGACGCTGGCGCGGGACGATCAAGCGGGTGCGGAGCATGACGCGCACGGGCATGGGGGGGAGGATCCGCATCTGTGGCTCGATCCGATTCGGGTGCGGGATCAGGTGCTTCCGTCCCTGAGCGCCGCCCTGATCCGGGTGGCTCCGGATGCCGCCGGGGTGTTTTCCAGCCGCGCCGAACACCTTTCCGAACAACTAACCGACCTCGACCGGGAACTGTCCGAACGGCTGGCCCCGTATCGGGGGCGCGCCTTCGTATCGTTCCATGGGGCGTGGACACACTTCGCCGGGCGCTATAATCTTCGCGAGGTGGCAGTGGTGGAGCCGTCCCCGGGACGGGAGCCGTCGGCGCGCTGGATGCGGCAGGTGATCGAGTCGGCGCGCCGGGAGGGGGCGCGGGCGATTCTGATCGAGCCCCAGTTCAACCCGCGCATCGCCCGCACCATTGCCGAGCAGTTTGGCGGACGGGTGGTGACGGTCGATCCCCTGGGAGATCCCCGCAGCCCCGCGGGCGCCTCGTACCCGGCGCTGATGCGTGCCAGTGTGGCGGCTTTTGAGGAGGCCCTGTCGGAATGAGTCGGAGTGGCGCTCAAAATACGGCCGCACTTGATACCGCGCCGGAAACCCTGGTCAGCCTGGAGCATGTGGATTTGATCCTGGGGGGGCGCGAGGTGCTCTCCGACATCACCCTGTCGGTGCCGTCCGGGCGGTTTCTGGGGCTGATCGGCCCCAACGGCGCCGGTAAAACCAGCTGCCTGAAGGTGATACTGGGGGTACACCGGCCAACCCGTGGCCAGGTCACTGTACTGGGCGCCCGGCCGTGGGAGCTGGGCAAACGCGCCCACCACATCGGCTACGTGCCCCAGCGCGCCTACACCGACCGGTGGTCGCCGTTTTCCGCGTTCGACGTGGTGATGATGGGGCGTACCTGCTGCATCGGCATGGGTCGGCGGCCGTCCAGAAAGGACCGGGACCTGGTGATGGACAGCCTGATCCGCATGGGGCTTGAGGCGGAGGCCATGCGGCCCGTGGGCGAACTGTCCGGTGGCCAGATCCAGCGGGTCATGATCGCCCGCGCCCTGTGCCGCAAGACCCGCCTGCTCATCCTCGACGAGCCCACCGAGGGGGTGGATCTGCCCCATCAGGACCGCCTGTACCGCCTCCTGAAGGCCCTTCAGGAGGAACGCGGTTTGACCGTGATCACCGTATCCCACGATGTTTCAATGCTGTCCAAATACGCCGATTCGCTGGCTTGCATCAACCGCACGCTGCACGTTCACGGCCACCCCAGCGAGGTGATGGAGAGCCACGACCTGGGTCGGGCCTATGCCTGCGAGTTCGACTTTTTCTCCCACCATGACAACGCTGATCGCCACGAGCATGCTTCCCATGCCCACTCCCATGGGGAGCATAACGACTAGCGCCGCCATGACCGATTTTTCCGGTATTTTCGCCTACGATTTCATGCAGCGTGCCTTTGTCGGGGGGCTTCTTGTCAGCCTGCTGTGCTCGGTGATGTCCCTGTTCGTGCTGCTCAAGCGGCTGGCGTTTGCCGGTATTGGCATTTCCCATGCCGCTCTGGGGGGTGTTGCGGTGGGGCTGCTCAGCGGTATTAACCCTATGCTGACGGCGCTTGTGGTCTGCATCGGCACGGCGTTCGGCATTGGTGCCATTACCCACCGGGGGCGGGTGAAGGAGGACACCGCTATTGGCATTCTCACCACCGGCATCATGGCCCTCGGGGTGGTGTTGGTGGGCTTTTCGGACGCCTATCAGGGAGACCTGTTCAGCTATCTGTTCGGCAATATCCTGGCGGTCAGTTCCAGCCAGTTGATGGGGCTGTTTACGGTCTGTCTGCTGGTGCTGGGATTCGTCCTGCTGCTGTTTAAAGAGCTCTTGTTCGTCAGTTTCGACGAGGAGGTGGCCCGGGTCACCGGCCTGCCCGCCCAAAGGCTTTATTACGGGCTTCTGATTGCTATCGCCTGCACCGTGGTGGCGGCCACCCAAGTGGTGGGGGTGGTGCTGGCGTCGGCGCTCCTGGTGATGCCCGCCGCCATCGGCCACCAACTGGCCAGAAACTGGCGGGGGGTGCTGATGATCTCCGTGGCGTCCGGCTGGCTTGCCGTGGGGGGCGGGTTGTTGCTCTCCTACCTGTGGGACGTGGCCTCCGGCGGCACCATCGTACTTTGCCTGGTGGCCCTGTTCTTCATGGCCTTTCTGACCGCCCGGCTGCGCTCTGCCCAACCTGCCTGAACGGGCGCTTTTCCGCACCTTTACAGGCCCCCATAACTCAAGATGCACACCGTTTCCACCGAGAAAGGGCGTTGGGGAACCCTGTTGTCCATAACCATATGGGACGGACGGATTTAAGGCGCGTTGAACAACAAAGCACTGTTACTGAATATCCGCTGGCTGGGGATACTGCTTGCGGTCGGACTGGTTCAACTGGACAGCCCGGCCAACCTGTCGAACGGGCTGCTGGTGGGGACCTTCTGCGCCCTGATCATCTCGAACCTCGTATTCATGGGGCGTCCGGAGGAGACCTTTACCAACGGCCCGGCGTGGCTGTTTCTGGCGCTGTTCGACATCGGCGCCTATTCGGTGCTGATCCACGACCTTGACGCGGTGCAGGGAGACGCTTTTTACCTCTACCTCCCGGTGGTGGCCTGGGCTGCCTGCATCCAGGGAGAACGGGGTATTTTTGCAGCCGTGAGCATGGCTCTTGCCGCCTATATGGGGGTGGTTTATACGGTATTGCCGGAGGGCGATTTCACGGCCCGTTTCGCAGCGCCGCAGGGGATTTTATTCCGCAGTCTGGTGCTGCTCATGGTGGGGGTGTTTTTCGGCTTTCTGTCCCGCAACCTGCAACGTCAGGTGGTGGGGCAGCAGGCGCTGACCGAGGAACGGGACGATCTGGAGGCGGTGGTGGCCGCCTCCCACGGCTTTTCCACCGCACTGAAGCAGTCGGAGGTGCTGGAATTGATGATCAAGCAGGTGACCCGTCTGGTCGGCGCCTTCCGTTGCAGTGTGGTGCACGTGGACGACGGAGCGGACACCGGCACCCTGCTGATGAGCCGGGAGTTGCTCGCCGCCGGTGAACGCCCCAGAAACCTCGCCCTGCGCATCGACCTTGCCAACTATCCGGAGATTAAGGAGGCGTTGAAGCGTCGGGGGCCGGTGCTGGTGCCCCATGCGGCGGATTCCAAACTGATGGCGCCGGTGCTGGACAAGCTGGAGGAGGTGCAGGTGCAGTCGCTCATGGTGCTGCCGATCACCCTGGGTGACCCCCTCATCGGCACCCAGTTGCTTTGCATGGCCCGCCGTGAAACCCACTTTACCAAGCGTGATGTCCGGGTCTGCGACCTGATTGCCAATGTCTCCGGAAACGCCTTGCGAAATGCATATGTGCACGAGAGCCTGTCGAACGAGAATGTCTCGTTGCAGCGTCTTGCCATCAGCGACCCGCTTACCGGGCTGTACAACCGGCGTTTTTTCGATATGCGGCTGTCCGAGGAGTTTCGCCTGGCCGCCCGCCATGACCTGCCCCTGTCCCTGATCATGATGGACGTGGACCACTTCAAGGGCATCAACGACACATACGGCCACCCGGTGGGCGACCGGGTGCTCAAGGAGATGGCCCGGGTGCTGCAGGATGCCCTGCGCCAGTCGGACTGCATGGCCCGCTACGGCGGCGAGGAATTCGTTGTGCTGTTGCCCCTCACCGACCGGGAGGGTGCGGAGGCCAAGGCCGAGGAGTTGCGTCTGGCGGTCCGGGAGACCATTCACCAGGTGGAGGGAAAACCGCTCCGGGTGACCATGAGTTTTGGCGTGTCGAGCTACGCCCCGGACACCTGCGGCAGTGCGGATGTATTGGTGGCCATGGCCGATCACGCCGTCTATATGGCCAAAAACCGCGGCCGCAACCAGGTCTGCTTTTTCGACGGTGGGCACAGTGCGCCCCCCACGGAGGATACGCCCCGCACCGGGGTCATGGAACACCCCGGTGGCGACCCCGCCACCTAGTCGATCAACATGGCGTCGCCGTAGCTGAAGAAGCGGTATCTTTCCGCCACCGCCTCGGCGTAGGCCGCAAGTATTCGTTCCCGTCCGGCGAAGGCCGACACCAGCATCAAGAGGGTTGATCCCGGCAGGTGCAGGTTGGTGAGCATGGCGTCCACCGCGCGGAAGCGGTAGCCGGGCCGGATAAACAGGCGGGTGTCGCCTGAAGCGACGGCGATGTGTCCGCCCTCGTCCGCCACGCTCTCCAGGGCTCGGGTCACGGTAGTGCCGCAGGCCACCACGCGCCCGCCCCGTTCTCTGGCCAACCCGATGGCCGCCGCCGCGGCTTCATCAATACGGTACGACTCGGCATGCATCACATGGTCGTCGAGGTGCTCGGCGCGCACCGGCAAAAAGGTGCCCGGCCCCACGTGCAGGGTGAGGGTGGTGGTTTCTACCCCGCGTTTTTTCAGGGCGGCGAATGTCTCATCGGTAAAGTGCAGGCCGCTGGTGGGAGCCGCCACCGAGCCGGTTTCCTTGGCAAATACGGTCTGGTAGCGCACCTTGTCGGCGCTATCCGCCGGGCGGTCGATATAGGGCGGCAGCGGCATTTCGCCGTGCTTTTCCAGGTGGGCGATGACATTGGCGCCGTGGGCACTGTCAAATCGGCAGCGCCAGAACCCGTCCCCCAGGTCGGTTTCCAGTTCCCCGCGCAGTCCGCCGGTCAGTTCGACGGCCTCCCCCGGCCGCAGGCGGCCTTTCGCCATCACCTTCCAGCAGGCCGGGTCGTCGTCCAGGGGGGTCAGCAGGAGCAGTTCGACACCGCCGCCGGTGCGTGGTTTGACCCCGCGAATGCGCGCCGGGAACACCCGGGTATCGTTGAGAATTAAGAGGTCGCCTGGCTGCAGCAGCCCGGAAAGGTCGCCGAAGCCGTGGTGGGAGATCTCGCCGCTGTGACGCCTGAGCCGCATCAACCGTGAGGCGTCGCGCCGTTCCGGGGGGCGCGCGGCAATCAGTTCCGGCGGAAGCTTGAAATCGTAGTCGGCGGTCAGCGCTCCGCCGGGGGCGGGGTTGGTGACGGGGCGTGCGGCGTGGGACACCGTCGGCCGGTTAATTTTTGAAGTGCTTGGAGAGGGCGAGTCCCTGGCCCTGATAGTGGGAGCCGCCCTGTCCATAGCTGGTGACCGGTGTCTCGATCATGTGTTCGTAGACCAGCTTAAAAAACACCTGGGCGTGAGTGATGCGGAACGGCACGTCATGGGGCCGTACCTCCAGCACCGCACGGGTGCCTTTGATCGCGCCGTTGTCACCGTAGCCGAAGCCGGAGTCGAAGAAGCCGGCGTAGTGGGTTCTGAGTTCACCGGAACCGGCATCGTACTCCACCATCTCGGCGGCCACGTGGTTCGGTACCCGCACCCGCTCCCGGGAGGCGAAGATGTAGAACTCTTCCGGCTCCAGGATCAGGCTGCCCCGGCGGCAGGTACGGATCGGATCCCAGTATTCGGCGGCGGGGTGGGCGGCGATCCGGGTCAGGTCCACCACTGCCGAATTGCGCCGCGCCTTGTAGCCGATGACGCCGTCGTTGTCGCCGTCGCCCTTCAGGTCGATGCTCATGAACAGGCCCTGACGGATCAGGGCATCGTCGATGGAAACCGGCGCGCCGTGCTCATCATAGAGCAGTTGCTCGTCCCGGTAGAGCCCAGCCAGCTCGGCATCGCCCATGCGCGGCTGGCCGGAAAACAGGCGCAACTGGTTCAAGGCGAGGCCGGGAGCCACCCGCACGGTGAACGAGCGCGGCACCACCTCCAGATAGAGCGGGCCGGTATAGCCTGCGCGCACCTCTTCGAAGCGGTAGGCGTTGTCGGTGATCACCCGGGTGAAGATATCCAGTCGGCCGGTGCTGCTTTTGGGGTTGGTGCGCCCCTGCACGTGCTCCGGCAGGGCCAGGGACTCCATCAGCGGAATCAGGTAGACATTACCGCGCTCCAGGATGCCTTCGCCCGCCTCCAGATCGATTTCATACATGGAAAGCTCCGGCAGCACCTCGGCCACCGCGCGGTCCTGGGGCAAAAAGCTGCTCTGGATGCGGTATGCCTTGGTGCCCAGCCGCAAATCCAGGCTGGCGGGCTGGAGCTGGCCCTCGGCCAAAGGCGGCCCCGCGATCCAGCCGTCCGCGGCGGCCTGCTTGAGGGCCTGGATGGGGAAAATTCCGTCGGTATGACTCACGGCGTTTCCTTCAGGTGTTCGGGGACGGTTTCGGAAAAATCCACCCAGGGTTCACCATCCGGCGGTGTGTCATCCCCCCAGCGTTCGTAGTAGATCAACTCATCCAGGGGGATGCGGTCGCCCCAGCCGACGGATTCGAGTATCGGCTTGTCCGGAAATTCCTCCACCGGACCCAGGCAGATCAGGCCGATGGGGTCGATGTGGGGCGGCAGGTCCAGCACCAGCCGCACGTCCGGTTTTTTGTAGAACGACACCCACCCCATGCCGAGGCCCTCGGCGCGGGCCGCAAGCCACATGTTCTGGATCGCTCCCGCGGCGCTGTACAGATCGGTATGTTCGTCCGAGTTGCGCCCCAGCACGTGGGGACCCCGGCGGGACGGATCGACGGTGACGCAGATCACCACCGAGGCCTCGCGGATCGCCTCCACCTTGATTGCCGGAAATTTTTTTGCCTGCTCCCCCTCGAACACCACGGCGGCGGAGCGGCGTTCCTTGTCCACCGCCCGCCACAGACCTTCGCGGGTTTCGCTGGCGGTGATCAGAATAAAGTTCCACGGTTGCATGTAGCCGACGCTGGGGGCGTGATGGGCGGCGTTCAGCAGCCGCCCCAGGGTGGCCGGATCAAGCGGCTCCCCGGTAAACCCCTCCCGGATGTCACGGCGGCGGTAGATGGCGTCGTAGACTGCCTGACGAGCGCTTGCGGAAAAACGGTGGTCCGTGCTCACGGGGCGACTCCGGGCTGGTAGTTGGGAGATGTGGCGCGCAGCTCCCCGATGATCTCGCTATAGGCGGTGATCGCCTTGTCCATGTCCTCGGCGATTGTGTCCCGCCCCAGGCTCAGCCGCAGGTTACCGGACAGCCACGGCTCCTCGATTCCCATGGCGGTAAGCACGTGGGACGGCGCCGGTGAGCCGGTGGTGCAGGCGGAGCCGGTGGAGGTGCCGATGCCGTGCATGCCCATGCGCAGGTTCAGGGCCTCGCCCTCCACCCCGGTGGCGCTGACGTTGATGTTGTTGGGCAGACGCTCGGTGGGGTGGCCGTTCAGTCGCACATCCGGCAGCGCGAGGAGCCGTTCGATGGCGGCATCGCGTAATTGGGTGAGCCGGGCGGACTCGGCATCCATCTCCGCCACCGCCAGCCGGGCGGCAGCCCCCATGCCGACGATGCCCGGCACGTTTTCGGTGCTGGGCCTGAAACCGCGCTCCTGCTTGCCGCCGTGCTGGATCGGCAGCGGCTTGACCCCCTTTTTCACGTACAGGGCGCCCACCCCCTTGGGGCCGTGGAACTTGTGGGCGGAGAGGGACAGCAAGTCGCACTGAAGCTCGGTCACGTCCGTGGGCAGGTGGCCAAAGGTCTGCACCGCATCGGTGTGGAACAGCACCCCGCGGGCGCGGCAGATGTTTCCGAAATCGGCGATGGGTTGCAGGGTGCCGACCTCGTTGTTGCCGTGCATGATGCTGACCAGCGTGGTTTCGGCGGTAATGGCACTTTCAAGGTCGGCCGGGTCCACCCGGCCGTATGCATCCACCGGCAGCACCGTGATGCGAAAGCCTTCTTCGGACAGGGCCCGCATGGTGTGCAGCACCGCATGGTGCTCGATGGCGCTGGTGATCAGGTGACGGCCTTTGTCCTGGCGGGACTTGGCCACGCCGATGATCGCCAGGTTGTCCGCCTCGGTGCCGCCGCTGGTGAACAGAACCTCCCGCGGGCGGCAGCCTAGTGCTTCCGCCAGCGACTCGCGACAGTCGTCTATGGCGTTTCGGGAGGCCTGTCCCAGGTCGTAGGTGCATGAGGCATTGCCGTAGTAGGTGGAAAAGTACGGCAACATGGCTTCCACCACCTCATCCCGCACCCGTGTGGTGGCGGCATTGTCGAGGTAGATGGGGGTGAGCGCAGTCATGGCAAGCCGGCCCTAGCCGTCGGCGTGGGCCTTTGCGATCAGGCACTCGGCGATCTGTATGGTGTTCAGGGCAGCGCCCTTCCGCAAGTTGTCGGAGACCACCCACAGGTTCAGGCCGAACGCCACGGTCGGGTCGGTGCGCACCCGGCCCACGTAGATGGCATCGGTGCCGGCGGCATCGGTGGCCAGGGGGTAGAGGTTCCGCTCCGGGTCGTCCAGCACCACCACGCCGGGCATTTCGCTCATCAGGGCGCGGGCCTCGTTGGGCAGAATTTCGCTTTCCAGCTCCACGTTGATGCTGGCGGAGTGGCCGCGGAACACCGGCACCCGCACTGCGGTGGCGGAGATCTGCATGTCCGGCTCCTCCATGATCTTGCGGGTCTCCCGCACCATCTTCCATTCTTCCTTGGTGTAGTCGAGTTCGTCGAAGACATCGATCTGCGGCAGGCAATTAAACGCAATCTGGTGAGGGTACACCTCGGCCTTGGGCTCTTCCATGTTGAGCACCTGGGCGGACTGTCTGAACAGCTCCTCCATGGCGTCGGCGCCGGTGCCGGAGACGGACTGGTAGGTGGAGATCACCAGACGGCGGATACCGGCGGCATCGTGCAGGGCCTTGAGCGGCACCACTATCTGGATGGTGGAGCAGTTCGGGTTGGCGATGATGCCCCGATGGCCTTCAAGGGCGTGGGCGTTGACCTCGGGCACCACCAGGGGGGCTTTTTCCTCCATGCGGAAGGCGCTGGAGTTATCGATCACCACCGCCCCCGCCACCACGGCGTGGGGCGCGAACTCCAGGCTGCGGGTGGCGCCGGCGGAAAACAGCGCAATATCAATACCTTCAAAGCTCTCCTTGGTGGTGCGCTGAACCGGTACCTCCTGTCCTGCAAACTCAACCGTGGTGCCTTCCGAGCGCTCGGAAGCGAGCATGCGCACTTGGTCCACCGGGAAGTTCCGTTCTTCGAGGATTTCCCGCATCTCCTGGCCGACGGCACCGGTGGCGCCGACGATGGCCACGTTGTAGCGATCTTTTTTCTTCAACATCGGGAAAGCTTCCGTTAGGAGGAAAGGGCCTTGACGATCCGGTCGCCCATTTCGGCGCAACCCACCGTGGTTTCGTCTTTGGCGGCGATATCGGCGGTGCGGATACCGTCGTCGAGCACCCGTGAGATGGCGCCGCGCACCACCTCCTCGGCATCGCCCTTGCCGAAGGTGTATTTAAACATCATCGCCACGCTCATGATGGTGGCGATGGGGTTGGCCAGGTCCTTGCCGGCGATGTCCGGGGCGCTGCCGTGGATCGGCTCGTACATGGCGTGGGACTCACCCAGGGAGGCGGACGGCAGCATGCCGATGCTGCCGGTGAGCATGGAGGCCTCGTCCGACAGGATGTCGCCAAAGATGTTGCCGGTGACCAGCACGTCGAACTGCCTGGGCCAGCGCACCAGTTGCATGGCGGCGTTGTCCACATACATGTGGGACAGTTCAACGTCCGGGTAGTCCGCATGTACCGCCGTCACCACTTCGCGCCACAGTTCGGTGCACTCCAGCACGTTGGCTTTATCCACGGAGCAGAGCTTTTTGCCGCGCACCCGGGCCACCTCGAACGCCTTTCGCGCGATGCGCTCGATCTCCGGCACGGTGTAGACCATGGTGTTGACGCCGGTGCGGCCGTCGCCCTCGCCGGTGACCCCACGGGGGCTGCCGAAGTAGATGTCGCCGGTCAACTCCCGCACGCACATGATATCGATGCCCTCGATCACCTCGGGCTTGAGGGACGAGGCCGACACCAGTTGGGGGAAGATGTTGGCCGGGCGCAGGTTGGCAAACAGCCCAAGCTCCTTGCGGATACCCAGCAGGCCGCGCTCCGGGCGTACGGAATAGTCCAGAGACTCCCACTGGGTGCCGCCCACCGCGCCCAGCAGAACCGCGTCGGCGGCCTTGCATGCGTTCAGGGTGAGGTCCGGCAGGGGGGTGCCGGTGGCATCGTAAGCGGTGCCGCCGATCAGGTGGGACTCGGTCTGGATCTCCACGCCGTAACGCTCGGCCAGCAATTCCATCACCCGAATGCCCTGGGGCACGATTTCCTGGCCGATCCCGTCACCGGGGAGCACGACTACACGATACGCCATCGAACTTTTACCCTTCAAAAACGTTTAAAAACAAGCGGTTAATTTGCGGCAAACAGCCAGGGTGCCTCATCCCGGCGTTTGGCCTCGTAGGCGCGAATGTCGTCGATGTGAGCCAGGGTCAGACCGATGTCGTCCAGTCCCCGAAGCAGACAGTCCTTGCGGAACGGGTCCACGTCGAATTCGATGCGGTCACCTTCCGGGGTGGTGATCGACTGGTCGGTCAGATCCACCACAAGACGGTAGCCTTCGGTGGCCAGCACGGCGCTCATGAGGTCGTCGACCTGCTTCGTCGGCAGGACAATGGGCAAAATGCCGTTTTTGAAGCAGTTGTTGAAAAAAATATCCGCAAAGCTTTTGGCGATGATGCAGCGGAAGCCGAAATCCAGAAGCGCCCACGGGGCATGTTCCCGGGACGAGCCACAGCCGAAGTTGTCCTGGGTGAGCAGGATTTCGGTGCCCGCGTAGCGCGGCTGGTTGAGTACGAAGTCGGGATTTTTCGGCCGGTTCGCCACGTCCATGTCGGGCTGGCCCTGATCCAGGTAGCGCCATTCGTCGAACAGGTACTTGCCGAAACCGGTACGCCGGATCGATTTCAGGAACTGCTTGGGAATGATGGCGTCGGTGTCCACGTTGGCCCGATCGATCGGGCAGACAATGGCGTCAAGCCGGGTAAACGCTTGCATCAGACGAGCTCCCTGACATCGGTGAAGTGGCCGGACACGGCGGCGGCGGCGGCCATGGACGGGCTGACCAGATGGGTGCGCCCACCCTTGCCCTGACGGCCCTCGAAATTACGGTTGCTGGTGGAGGCGCAGCGCTCCTCCGGCGCCAGCTGGTCGGCGTTCATGGCCAGGCACATGGAGCAGCCCGGGTCGCGCCACTCGAAACCGGCGTCGGTGAAGATGCGGTCGAGCCCCTCGGCCTCCGCCTGCTCCTTCACCAGGCCGGAGCCGGGCACCACCATGGCGGATACGGAACCGGCCACCCGACGCCCCCTGGCCACGGCGGCGGCCTGCCGCAAATCCTCGATGCGGCCATTGGTGCAGGAGCCGATAAATACCCGGTCCACCGGGATTTCGGCGATGGGTGTACCGGCCTTAAGGCCCATGTAGCTGAGGGCGTTTTCGATGGAGACGCGCTTCACCGGGTCGGCCTCGGCGGCGGGATCCGGCACCTGTCCGTCGATGCCGAGCACCATTTCCGGGCTGGTGCCCCAGGTGACCTGAGGCTGAATCTGCGCGGCATCCAGGGTGACCTCGGCGTCGAATACGGCATCCGGGTCCGAATGGAGGGTTCGCCACCAGGCCACCGCCTTGTCCCAGTCGGCTCCGGAAGGGGAGTAGGGGCGGCCTTCCACGTAATCGATGGTTTTTTCGTCCACCGCGATCATGCCGGCGCGGGCACCCGCCTCGATGGCCATGTTGCAGACCGTCATGCGGCCTTCCATGCTGAGATCGACGATGGCGGAACCGGCGAACTCGATGACGTAGCCGGTGCCCCCGGCGGTGCCGATTCTGCCGATGATGGCGAGCACGATGTCCTTGGCGGTGACGCCGTCGCTAAGGGTGCCATCGACGGTGACCCGCATGTTCTTCGGGGTGGTCTGGATCAGGCACTGGGTGGCGAGCACGTGCTCCACCTCGCTGGTGCCGATACCGAAGGCGAGGGCGCCCATGGCGCCGTGGGTGGCGGTGTGGGAGTCACCGCAGACCACCGTCATGCCGGGCAGCACGATGCCCTGCTCCGGCGCCATCACGTGCACGATGCCCTGGCGCGGGTCGTCCATGCGGAACTCGGTGATGCCGAATTCACTGCAATTGCCGTCCAGGGTTTCCACCTGCAGGCGGCTGACCGGGTCGGAGATGCCCGCGGCCCGGTCGGTGGTGGGCACGTTGTGGTCCGGCACCGCGAAGGTGGCGTCCGCCCGATGGGGCTTGCGGGAGGCCATGCGCAGTCCCTCGAACGCCTGCGGGCTGGTGACTTCATGCACCAGATGGCGGTCGATATAAAGCAGCGCCACATCGCCGTCCATGCGAACCACGTGGGTGCCCCAGATTTTCTCAAAAAGCGTTTTGCCGGTCATGAACTCATCCCGTTGTCCATCTGTCTGTGTTCGAGGGCATTTGCGCCCCGGTTTTTTTGCACCGGTTTCCCGCTGAAGCGCCCCCGAATTTTTCAAAAATACGGTTTTGGGCCGAATTGAATATTTTAATCCGGGGAGGCCTATGGCCTCAAGAGAGGGAACGCAGGAACGGGTTTTCCGTTCGCTCCACCCCGATGTGAGTGGCGGGGCCGTGGCCGGGAAACACTTGGGTGGCCGCAGGCAGGGGCATCAGTTTTTCACGGATGCCCCGCAGCATCAGGGCGGAATCGCCGCCCCACAGATCGGTGCGCCCGACACTGCGCTGGAACAGGGTGTCCCCGGAGAACAGAATGTCTTCGTTTTCCATGTAAAAACAAAGACTTCCCGGGGTGTGTCCGGGGGTGTGCAGGGTGTCGATGCGGTGGCTGCCCCAGGTCACCTCGTCGCCCTCCTTGAGGTAGCGGGTGACCGGCCCGCCCGGCGGCGTGGGCAGACGGAACAGGTCCGCCTGCATTTTCAGGTTGTCATACAGGAACTGGTCGTCCGGGTGCAGGCAGGTGGGGGCCTGGGTGGCGGCATGCACCCCCACCATGCCGCCTACGTGATCCAGGTGGGCGTGGGTGGCGACGATGGCGGTCACCGTCAGGCCAAGGGCTGCCACCCGGGCGAGGATCATCTCGGGCTGATCGCCGGGATCGACCACCACCGCCTCCCGGGACTTTTCGCACCCCAGAATGAAGCAGTTGCACTGGAACACCCCCACGGTCAAGTGCTCGATGATCATGCGCTTAACTCCAACCCGTGTTCGGAGGTCGGGGTCGCCCTCGTGGCATGTCGAATAATGCCGCCGCCGATCACCGTGCCGTCCCGGTAGAGCACCACGCTCTGGCCCGGAGCCACCGCCCGCTGGGGGGTGTCGAAACGGATGCTCAGCCTGCCGTCCGCCACGGTGGCGGTTGCGGGCACCGGCTTGCTGCGATAACGGATGCGGGCGTCGACCCGCCCTTCGGAGAACGGCGCCAGCAGATTGATCTGATCGGCTTCCAGACCGTCGGCCAGCAGCGCTTCGTCCGGCCCCAGCACCACCCGGTTTGTGACCGGGTCGGTATCCACCACATAGACCCGTTCGCCTACGGCCACCCCCAGTCCCCGGCGCTGGCCGATGGTGTGCAGGGCGACGCCGTCGTGATGGCCGAGGGTGTTGCCGTCCAGATCCACCACGTCGCCGGGGCGTTTGGCCTCCGGCCGTTCGGACAACAGAAAATCCCGGTAGTCGCCGCTACCCACGAAGCAGATCTCCTGGCTTTCGGCGATCTCCTCGGCGGGCAGACCGAGGGAGCGGGCGATCTCGTACACCAGAGGCTTGGTCATGGCCCCCAGGGGCAGCCGAATGCGGGGCAGGTCGGCCTTGGGGATACGGTACAGAAAGTAGCTCTGGTCCTTGTTGGCATCGGCCCCGGTCAGGAGCCGCCAGCCGCCCGCGCCGGTGCGCTCGATGCGGGCGTAGTGGCCGGTGGCGACGGCGTCGTAACCCTCGTCTTCGGCGAGTTTTAACAGGCCGGTGAACTTGACCGATTCGTTGCAGCGCACGCACGGGTTGGGGGTGTCGCCGGCGCTGTAGGCGTCTAAAAAGTCGTCCACCACATGGCGGCGGAAGCGCTCGCGCACGTCCACCACCCGGTGCGGGATGGAGAGGGTGTCGGAGACGTGGCGGGCCAGCCCCACCTTGCAGCAGGAACGCTCCTGCCAGGGGGCCTCCGGGCCTTCCTCGCCGTCCCACAGCTTGAGGGTGACGCCGGTGACGTCGTGCCCAGCGCGGACCAGCAGGGCCGCCGCCACGGAGCTGTCCACCCCGCCGCTCATGCCGATGAGAATCTTTGCCATATCAGTCGTTCCGCTTAGGGAACATCAAGTGTAACCCGAGATTCGGGCTAGGTCCCGCCTAGGGCGTGTCGCCCGCCACCACCACTTGGGAGAAGTCGGCGAAGCCACTGAAGGACTTCCCGATTTCCGCCACCATGGAAAGGCGGCGCTGGCGCACGGCCGCGTCCTCATCCATGACCATGACGTCGTCGAAGTAGCGGTCGATCTGCGGGCGCAGGGCGGCGAGCGCCGCCAGCCGCTCGGCGGCGGGCAGGGAGGCGTCGCGGATGGTGCCCCGGGCCTTTTCGAAGGCGTTCCACAGTTCCCGCTCGGCCGGTTCGGTGAAGGCGTCCGGGTTTACCGGGTCCGGGGTGAAGCCGCCCGGGACGATCTTGACGATGCGCTTACAGCCGGTCATGAGGTCGTCGAAGCCGGGTTCGTTGGTGAGGGCGTTGAGGGCGCGGGCACGTTCTGCCGCATCGTGCGGATCGCGATAAGCTGCACCACCTGTACTAAGAATTGCTACTACCACATCATTGCGAAGGCCTTGCTGGCTCAGGGCGTACTCAAGGCGGAATCCGAGCCATGTGTAAACTGCGTTGAATACTTCCCCTGGTTCCTCTTTGGTGAGGCCCTGAAGTTGCTCACAGGCATATTTAACGACCTCTCGAAGGTCTACCTGAGATTGTGTTTCTGCCAGCATCCGCACCACCCCAGCGCCGGCGCGGCGCAGGGCGTAGGGATCCTGGGAGCCGGATGGGGTCAGACCCACCCCAACGATGCCGCAGATGCTGTCCAGCTTGTCCGCCAGGGCCACAGCCCGCCCCGCCGGGGTGCGGGGCAACTCGCCCATGGCGGACTCCGGCAGGTAGTGTTCCTCGATGGCCGCGGCCACCGCCTCCGGCTCACCGGATTTTCTGGCGTAGATGCCGCCCATCACCCCCTGCAAATCCGCAAATTCATAGACCATGCCGGTGACCAGATCGAGCTTGCACAGCTCGGCGGCGCGGGCGGCGGCGTCCGGGTCGGCGCCCAGCCTGGGGGCCAGTTCCCGCGCCAGTGCGGTGATGCGGGTCACCTTGTCGGCCATGCTGCCCAGTTCTTTCTGGAACAGGAACGACTCCAGCATGGGGGCGAAATCCGCCAGGGGCTTTTTCTGGTCTTCCGTAAAGAAAAACCTCGCGTCTTCGAGGCGGGCGCGCAGCACCCGCTCGTTGCCGGCGGCGATCAGGGAGAGGTCGTCCGCTTCGTTGTCGGCGAAGTTGACGAAGGCGGGTACGAGATTGCCGCTGGTGTCCTCGAAGGCGAAATCGTCCTGATGCTCCCGCATGGAGGTGGTGAGCACCTGACGGGGGACTTCCAAGTATTTTTTGTCGAAGCGGCCCAGCACCGCCACCGGCCACTCGGTCTTGAGGGCGGTGGCGGTGATGAGCGCCTCGTCGTCCACCAGCATGCCGCCCGTCCGGCTTTGCATGCCGGTAAGTTGCTCGCGGATGCGGGCCTTTCTCGCTTCCGGGTCGATACAAACCCTGGCGGCCTCGATTTTTGTGAGGTAGTCGTCGGGGCCGGTGACGGCGATCGCCTCCGGGGCCATGAAACGGTGGCCGTGGACATTTTTGCCGGAATTCACCCCGGCAAAGGTAAACGGCACCACCTCACCCCCCAGCACGGCGCAGATCCAGCGGATCGGCCGCACGAACGGCCCCTGACCATCGGCCCAGCGCATGGCCTTGGCCCAGTGGATACCTGACAGCACATCGGGCAACAGCCCTGCCAGAATGTCCGTTGCCTGTGCCCCGCCCACGGTCTTTTTCAGAGCCAGATAGGGGCCTTTTGCGGTCTCCTCGATGAACAGGTCATCGGCGTTAACCCCTTGTTTTTTAGCAAAACCTTCAGCGGCCTTGGTCCAGTTTCCGTCGCTGTCCCGCCCCGCCTTTTCCGGCGGGCCGGTGACGGTCTCCTCCACCTTCGGCTGCACCGCCGGGATGCTGCGCACGATGGCGACCAGACGCCGGGGGGTGCCGTAACAGTCAACGGATTCGGGGCTCAGCAGGTTTTTATTCAGGGCACCCGAAAGCGCCTCGCTCAGGGCCGCAATTCCCCCCGCCAGCAAATCGTGAGGGATCTCCTCGCAGCCGATTTCGAGAACCAGATCAGAGGTTTTGCTCAAGACGCCACCTCGTGGCCCTCATGGCCCTTGAGCAGGGGAAAGCCCTTGGCCTCGCGGTTTTCCAGAAAACCCTTGGCGCAACCTCGGGCAAGGCCCCGCACCCGGCCGATGTAGCCGGTGCGTTCGGTGACCGAAATGGCGTTTCTCGCATCCAGCAGGTTGAACAGGTGGCTGGCCTTGACGCAGTGGTCGTAGGCGGGCAGGGGCAGCTCCATTCCGATCAGCCGTTTGCACTCTTCCTCCGCCATGGCGAACTGTTTGAACAGGTCGGGCACGTGGGCCGCCTCGAAGTTGTAGCGGGAGAACTGCACCTCGTTCTCGTGGTAGATGTCGCCGTAGTTGAGGGTGCCGTTGTAGTCCAGGTCGTAGACGTTTTCCACCCCCTGGATATACATGGCGATACGCTCGATGCCGTAGGTAATCTCCACCGGGGTCGGATTGAGGGGGATGCCGCCGACCTCCTGAAAATAGGTGAACTGGGTGATCTCCATGCCGTCGAGTCTCACCTCCCAGCCCAGGCCCCAGGCGCCCAGAGAGGGGGATTCCCAGTCGTCCTTGATGAAGCGGATGTCGTGGTCCGCGGCGTTGATGCCGAACTCTTTCAGCGATCTCAGGTAGCGCTCTTGAATATCGTCCGGAGACGGCTTCATGATCACCTGGAACTGGAAATAGTGTTGCAGGCGGTTGGGGTTTTCGCCGTAGCGGCCGTCGGTGGGGCGGCGGGACGGCTCCACATAGGCGACGTTCCATGGTTCCGGCCCAAGGGCGCGCAGGAAGGTGGCCGGGTTGAAGGTGCCGGCGCCGGTCTCGAGATCGTAGGGCTGAGCCAGTACGCACCCCTCTCTGGCCCAGAACGTGGACAGGGCGAGCACCAGTTCCTGGAAATTTAACGGGGCGGAAGCCAATTCGAAAACCTTACGCTGAGTGGGCGACGGGAAACGGCAAACTCTAGGGTCCGGGCGCCTCTCCCGTCAAGGGGGGTGTCCCTGTTCACCCTTGCGGGGACTGGTCCATCCGGCCCATGCTGCCGGTGGGAAAAAGGCGGCAAGGGGGGCGGCGAAACAAGGGGGCGACATGGGAGACGGGCCATCTTCAATCTGATCCTTTATCTGGTACTCGCGCTGGCCTTTTTTAAGGGGCTTCTCTTCCTGTTTCGCTGGTATGAGGTGACGGGGGAGGCGGATTTTGCCGCCGATACCGCGCCGGGGGCGGTGCTTGCCCGGCTTGTGCGGTTTGTGCCCACATGGCTGTTTGAGTGTGTGTCCGCCGCCGTGGTGTATGGGGTGTGGCTGGGGGAGGCCCCGGCGCGCTTTGTGCTGCGGGGCCGTGCCGCCGCCCGGATTCCCCCTCCGGCGTCGGGGCGTCCGGTGATTCTGATCCACGGCTTCTTCATGACCCCGTGGAGCCTTGGCCACGTATGGTGGCGGCTGCGGCAGGCGGGCTTTAACCATCTCTATTTCCTGGATTATTTTCCCATGCTGGGGGGGCTGGACGGCTTTGCCGGGCAGCTTGATGAACTGGTGGAGCGCGTGGCCGGCACAGACGGACAGGTGGACCTGGTGGCCCACAGTCAGGGCGGGTTGATCGCCGCCCGTTACGTGGGGGCGCATCCGGGCCGGGTGGCGCGGCTGGTGACGATCGGCACGCCGTTTCACGGCACCCGCCTGTGGGCCATGTCGGTGGGGGACTCGCTGCCGCAAATGCGGCCGGGCAGCGAGTTTTTGCGGGAAACCGTGGGGCACCCGGCGTTTCCCGGCAGCACCCGGGTGACATCGATCTATTCGACCCTGGATCAGATCGTGCTGCCCGCCGTGTCGTCCCGGCTGGAGACCAACGGGGTCGAAAACGTCGCCCTGGACGGGCTGGGCCATACGGCGCTTTTACTCAGTTCCGATGTGGCGGCGCAGGTGGTGAAAGCCCTGTCCCGGGATTCGGATTAACCACCTGTCCCGCCGTTTTTTTTAAATCCGGCCTTCGTCGGCGTCGATGAGTTGGGCCCAGGTGGTGATGTCGGTGCGGCCCGGCGCAGCCGCTTCCAGCGCCTCCTTGAAATGCGCCAGCTTCTCCGGGGTGTCCGGCGCGAGGGCCAGGATTTCCGCCGAAAATGCATCTTTCTCCGGCTTGGAGCGGGGTACGGCATGGCTTTCCAGCCATTCCAGCAGGGCGGCATCGTCGTGTGTGACAGCGGTTTCCTGAAACTGCCCGGCGTCGAGTCCGAGAAAGTCGAGGGCGCGCCGGTCCATGGGGCACGGGTAGGAATACTCCCCCAGCGCCCCGGCCCGGTCGGCGCGGGCCTTGTCGATCATGCGCGGCAGATGGGCGAGGCCGCCCAGACGCTCACTGGGGCTGCGGGGAAAGGTTCGGGTCAGGTCGGGTGCGGGAATGGGCATGGGGTCCGTATCTGTATGGGTGTCGAAACCGACTGTTCAGATAAACGCTTTTTTATCAGCATGTTAAATTAACCCGGCGGGATGATCAGCGGCGGCTGCAAGCCGTCCGGCACCTCCCATCCGAGCATCAGGAAGTTGGTGGCGGCCACATGGGACAGACCTGGTGTATTGGAAAAGCCTTCGCCCATTCCCGGCTGCCGCAGTTTGAAACCGCCATCGTAACCCGGGTCGAACAGGATGGCGGGCACCAGGTTGAGGGAGTGCTTGGTACTCGGCTCCACCTCGCCACTTTTGTTCTTCACGCACATCTCGTCGGCATTGCCGTGGTCGGCGGTGATCAGGGCGGTGCCGCCGACCGCCGTCAGCGCTTCGATGATGCGGGCGAGGGCGGCATCCACCGCCTCGGCGGCGGCCACCGCCGCCTGAAAGTTGCCGGTGTGGCCCACCATGTCCGTATTGGCGAAGTTGATCAGGCCGAAGCGGTGTGCGCCGCCGTGGATCAACCGGCACGCCTTTTCGGCGATTTCCGGAGCCTTCATTTGGGGGGCCATGTCAAAGGAAATGTCTTTGTCCGACGGGATGAGGAGGTAATCCTCCTTGGCCGGGTCCAGCGGGTTGCGATAACCGCCGTTGAAGAAGAAGGTGACGTGGGCGAACTTCTGGGTCTCCGCCAGGCGGAACTGGGTAAGCCCCGCTTCCAGAATGCGTCGCCCGAACGGCATCTCCACCTTGGTGGGTCCCATGATCTGGTGTTCGGGCAGATTTGTGTCCTCGTCGTAGACCATCATGCCGACGTAGCAGACGTCGGGGCGGTTACCCCGGTCGAATCCATCGAATTCGTTGTCGTCCAGGGTGAAGGCCTGGGAGATTTGAATCGCCCGGTCGCCGCGGAAGTTGAAGTTGATGACCGCGTCACCGTCGACGATGGGGGCCACCGGTTTTCCGTTTCGAACGATCACGAACGGCGGCAGATCCTGATCCACGATGCCCTTGTTCTCGGTGCGCAGGGTCTCGATGGCCTCCCTGATGTTGCCGAAGTGGCGTTCGGCGCGGCCGTGGACGTGGGCATCCCACCCCAGCTTCATGCGGTCCCAGTTGTGGTCCCGGTCCATGGTGACGGCCTCGCGTCCGCCGCCGGAGGCAATGGCGTAGTCCCGCCCGCCGTGGGCGTTGATTTCGTGGAACAAGGCCTCCACCTGCTCGGTGTAGTCGAGGGCGCTTTGGATACCCACGTCGCGACCGTCCAGCAGGGCGTGCAGGTAGAGGCGTTCCACCCCGCTTTTATGGGCGTGGCGGGCGATGGCGGCCATGTGGTCGATGTGGGAGTGGATGTTACCGTCGGACAGGAGTCCCAATAGATGCAGCGCACCCCCGGAGGTCGCCTGTTGAAGCGCTTTGCCCAGGGCTTTCGAGCGGAAAAACGAGCCGTCGTCAATGGCGTTGTTGATACGGGTTGGACCCTGATCGAGGATTTCCCCCGCCCCCATGGTCAGGTGGCCCACCTCGGAGCCGCCCAGATCTTTTTCGGCGGGCAGGCCGACAAACGGCCCGTGGGTGGCAAGCCGGGTCCAGGGGAAGGCGCCGAACAACCGCGCCAGGGTGGGGGTGCGGGCGGCCTTGATGGCATCCCATTCCGCATGGGTGCCGAGGCCGAAACCGTCCAGTACGATCAAAAGGTGGATGGGCCGGTGGGCGAAGCGCTCGCCAATCTGTTTGAGGAACTGCCTGTTTGTCATGACGCCTGAAGCCGAGCCTGAAACGAGGGTGGAAGGCCTGTGTGAACCGCGTAAACGCTACCTTAACACAGCCTTCAAAGGCTTCGCCGTTCCCCGGAGGGTGCACCCGGAGGTGAGATTGGATGATAATAATAAAATGACGATTCGTACCGTACTGACCTACCCCGACCCGTTCCTGCGTCAGGTGGCCGAACCGGTCACCGGGTTCGGCCCGTGTCTGGATGAACTGATCCGTGACATGTCCGAAACCATGTGGGACGAGCCGGGAATAGGCTTGGCCGCTCCCCAGATCGGGGTGGGGCTTCGGCTGTTCGTCTACGATCTGGAGGTCAGTCGCGATTACAAAAAAGTGGCGGTGGCCTGCAACCCCGAGTTCGTGCTCATGGAGGGGGAGGAGTCCGACTCCGAGGGCTGCCTGTCGGTGCCGGATTTTACTGCGGACGTCAAACGCGCCGCGCGGGTGATCATGAAGGCGCAGGACCGCGATGGCGAGCTGTTCGAGCTGGACGTGTCGGGGCTGCATGCCCGCGTATTGCAGCACGAAAACGACCACCTGAACGGGGTGCTGTTTATCGACCACATCAGCGCCTTGAAGCGCGGCATCTATAAGCGCCGCATCAAAAAAGCCCTGGCGGGGAATTCAGGTTCGATCGCCTGAGGCGGTTTTTTGTAAGCCCCAAAGCCAGCCGGAGAGACATTATTTCATGCGCGTCGTGTTCATGGGCACCCCTCGGATGGCGGTTCCGGCACTTGAAGCCCTGGTGGAGAGTGACCATACAGTGATCGCAGTGGTGACCCAGCCGGACCGTCCCAAGGGGCGCGGCGGCAAGGTGATTGCCACCCCGGTCAAGGCGGCGGCCGGCGCCCGCGGCATTCCGGTTCTGCAGCCTGAAAAGGTTCGGGATGCGGATTTTATCGGGAAACTTCAGGCGCTCGACCCGGAGGTGGCGGTGGTCATCGCATTTGGCCAGATTCTGCCTCAGGCGCTACTTGACATCCCGAAATTCGGCTGCATAAACATCCATGCCAGCATTCTTCCCGCGTACCGGGGGGCGGCGCCCATCAACTGGGCGATCGCGAACGGTGACACCGAGACCGGCCTGACCACCATGCAGATGGATGCGGGCATGGACACCGGGGCGGTTTACCTCACCCATACCACCTCCATCGGGCCGGATGAGGATGCGGAAGAGCTGACGGAGCGGCTATCGGCCATGGCGGGGCCAATTATTCTGGAGACGCTGGAAAAAGTGGCGGAAGGGATGACTCCCACTCCCCAGGACGACAGCAGGGCCACCATGGCGCCGCTGATGAAGAAGGGGGACGGTCGTATCGACTGGTCGCGTCCGGCGCGGGACGTTCACAATCGCATCCGCGCTTTTTCGCCGTGGCCCGGCAGTCACACGGATTATGCGGGGGAGCCGTGGAAAGTGACCCGCGCCCGCATCGGCGAAAGCCCGGCCCTGGAGGAACCCCCCGGACGGGTGCTGCGGGTGGACGGTGATTCGATTCTGGTGGCCACCGGAGACGGCACTATTCGCATCCTGGCCCTGCAAACGCCGGGTAAGCGCGCCATGCCGGTGCGGGACTTTTTAAATGGTCACCCGGTGGAGCCCGGCATTGTGCTCGGGGCCTGACATTTTTTGGGGCACATGCCCCGGATCGGTGGGAGTGGCGATGACGCCTCCCCACTTTTGTGCACGTGACGCATACGGAGAGACAAACGACCGATGAATGCAATGAAGACCGCGTTTTTGCTGACCGCCCTGACCCTGATTCTGGTTTACGGCGGCGGCGCCATGGCCGGTGAGAGCGGCATGATGATCGCCCTGATTTTTGCCGGGGTGATGAACATCGGCGCCTACTGGTATTCCGACAAGCTCATCCTCAAAATGAGCCGCGCCCGGGAGGTGTCGGAGGCCCAGGCGCCGGAGCTGTACAGCATTGTGCGGGAGCTTTCCACCCGCGCCCGGCTACCCATGCCCAAGGTCTATATCATGGACGATCCGTCGCCGAACGCGTTTGCCACCGGCAGAAACCCGGAGCACGCCGCAGTGGCCGCCACCACCGGCATCATGTCGATCCTGAACCGGGAGGAGCTGGCCGGGGTGATGGCCCATGAGCTGGCCCACGTCGGCAACCGGGACATTCTGATCGGCACCATTGCCGCCACCATCGCCGGGGCCATTTCGATGCTGGCGCAGATGGCCCAGTTCGCCATGATCTTCGGCGGCGGCCGGGACAACGACAACCACAATCCGCTGGCGGCCATCGCCATGATGATCATTGCGCCGATTGCGGCCATGCTGGTGCAGATGGCCATCTCCCGCTCCCGGGAGTACGGTGCCGATGCCCGGGGTGCGGAAATCTGCGGTAATCCCATGTGGCTGGCGCGCGCCCTCCGCAAGCTGGAGCAAGGAGCGGCGGCGCGGCCCATGGAGGTAAACCCGAGCACCGCCCACATGTATATCGTGAACCCGCTCCGGGGCGGCGGTTTAAAGTCCCTGTTTTCCACCCATCCGCCTATGGACGAGCGCGTGCGCCGTCTGGAACAGATGGCGATCGATACCGGGGCCTGACGCCCCATGAACGAGGCTTCCGGTCCGTCGGGGGATAGCGGCGCCGCGCAACGATCCGGGTGCCCCGCCGCACCGAACCCTAGGGAGACGGCGCGGTCCATCCTGTACCGCCTCGACCGGGGTGCCATCGACCTTCAATCCGAACTGGACGCGGCCTTTTCCAAGGGCTTGTGGGATCCCCGCGACCGCCGTCTGGCCGCCGAACTGACTTTCGGCGTGGCGCGCTGGCGGCACCGGCTCGACCGGGTGATCCGGCAGGTGTCCGGGCGGCGGCTCAAGGATCTGGACCGGCAGGTCCGCACGGTGCTGCGGCTGGGGGTGTATCAGCTTCTATTTTTGACCCGTGTGCCCGCCCGTGCCGCGGTGGACAGCACCGTGGGGCTGGCGGGGAACGCCCGCCGCCGGGGGGTGGTCAACGCCGTGTTGCGCAAGGTGGCGGCCGGGGAGTGGACGAAAACACCGGACGATCCGCAGGCGGCATTTTGTTTTGAACACGCCCTGCCGCCGTGGCTTTCCGCACGCTGGCTGACAGCTTACGGACCCGAGGCCGCCGCCTTGCGGGCGCATCAGGCGAATCGGGTGCCAACCCTCACCCTGCGGGTGGAAACCGACCGCGTCAGCCGCGCCGCCTACGCCGACCTGCTGCGGCAGACGGGCATCGAATCGACGCCGACGTTAATTTCACCGGACGGCCTGCGGTTGGCCGGCGGGGTGCGGGTGCCGGAACTGCCCGGCTATGAAGACGGCCTGATTTACGTGCAGGACGAGGCCAGCCAGTTGGTGGGAGCGCTCACCGGTGCATCCCCTGGTGAGCGGGTATTGGATCTGTGCGCGGCCCCCGGCGGCAAGACCGGTCAACTGGCCCGCGGGGTGGGCGATCACGGCCAGGTGGTGGCGGTGGAGGCCGATCCGGAACGTGCCGGGCGTCTGCGTGAGAATTTAAAAAGGCTTGGCCGGAGTAACGTGGAGGTGGTGGTGGCAGATGCCACCCGCCTCGATTCGGCGACCCTGGGGGCGCTGTTCGACCGGGTGCTGGTGGATGCCCCCTGCTCCGGTTTGGGTGTGCTGAACCGCCACCCGGAGGGCAAATGGTGGAAGGCCGAGTCGCTGATTGCGAACTCCGCCGGACAGCAGGCGGCCCTGCTGGCGTGGGCGGCGGGGGTGGTTCGCCCCGGCGGCTATCTGGTGTATTCGGTCTGCACCGGCGAGCCGGAGGAGACCTCGGGTCAGGTGGCCGCTTTCCGTGCGAAGCATCCGGAGTTTGAACCCTGTCCGGCCGATCAGGTGCTGGGCCCTGCGGTGGCCCGCTGGACCGGGGGCGGGGGTGAACTGGACACCAACGGCAGTCCGGTGGAGTCCGATGGAGGGCTGGACGGCTTCTTCGCTGTCCAACTGGTTCGGCAGTCGTGATAGAATGCCGCCTTCCTTTTTTGAGTGAATCGTGTTTACCAAAGACCATAAGCTGATTGCACCGTCGATTCTGGCCGCCGACTTCGCCCGCCTTGCGGACGAAGTGGCGAAAGTTGAGGCGGCGGGCGCCGATGTGATCCACGTGGACGTGATGGACGGCCATTTCGTGCCGAACCTCACCATTGGCCCGGTGGTGGTGGAGTGGCTGCGCAAGGTTACCGACCTGCCTCTGGACTGCCACCTCATGATCACCGACCCGGACAAGTACATACCGGAGTTTGTGGACGCCGGTGCGGATTGCATCACCGTGCACCAGGAGGCCTGTCCCCACCTGCACCGCACCTTGCAACTCATCCGCGAGGAGGGTGCGCGCGCCGGCCGGGTGGTGATGTCCGGGGTATCGATCAACCCGGCAACGCCGGTCGGCACCCTGACGGATATCCTGCCGGACTGTGACATGGTGCTGGTGATGAGCGTCAATCCCGGTTTCGGCGGTCAGCGCTTCATTCCGGGTGCCCTGGAGAAGGTTCGCCAGGTGCGGAAAATGGCCGACGAGCGCGGTCTGTCCCTCTACCTGGAGGTGGATGGCGGCATCAAGGTCGACAACATCGCCGACGTGGCCGAGGCGGGGGCCGACGTATTCGTGGCGGGTTCCGCCATCTTCGGCCAGCCGGACTACGGCCCGGTGGTGGCCGATATGCACAAAGCCATCGCATAGCGAACCATCTTGTGACCCATCCCGACGACGCTGAATCCCTGGTTGCCAGCCTGCACCCGCTTGAAATAGCGGTGGTGACCGCCCTTGCCACCCTTCAGGAGGGTGCCGACGAGGCCCTGGCCGAGGCCGCCGGGCTGGATGCCGCCCGCCGTGACATGGCCTGTGGCTGGCTGGTGGAAAAAGGCGTGGTTGAGTGCGTGGCGGAGAGCGTGCGTCACACCGTACGGTTGACTGAAACCGGCGAACGCTACGCCGAAGCCGGCACCCCCGAGGCCCGGATTATTCAACTTCTGTCCGCCGGAGAACAGCTCACCCTGGCGGCGCTGTCCAAGCGTCTGGACCTCGATCAGGCCGAGTCCGGCACCGCTGTGGGCGCCCTGCGCAAGGGTGCCGTGATCACCGTGGGCGAAGGCGGCGTGCTGGAGCTGGTGCCGGGGGCGGACCTTGCCCCGATTCAGGGAGTCAGCGAACTCATCGCCCAGGTGGCTGCGGGTGGCGAGGTCGATCAGGACGCCTTGAGCGAGCCCCATCAGGCGCTGCTGGCCGGTCTGCACCGAAAGCGCGGCAAGTCCAAGGGGGTGTTGCGGGTGGACGAGCATCGCACCCGCACCTATGCCCTTTCCGGCCTCGGCAAGGAGGTGGCGGGCCAGCTCAAGGGACGCGATACCTCCGAAGAAGTGGGGCAGTTGACCGCGCAGATGCTGGCCGACGGCAGCTGGAAGACCAAATCGTTCCGGCGCTACAACATCGCCTTGCGGCCCCCCCGCGAAGGCATTGGCCGCAAGCACCCGTACCGGGCCTACCTGGATCAGGTGAAGGCCAAGATGGTGGCCATGGGTTTCCAGCAGATGTCATCGCCCCTGGTGCAGAGCGAATTCTGGAACAACGACGCCCTGTTCATGCCCCAGTTCCACCCGGCGCGGGATATCCACGACGCCTATTTCGTCGCCGATCCGAAGAGCAGCAAGCCCATTGAGGAACCGTTCTTCAGTAACGTGACGGCGGCCCACGCCGACGGCGGCGACACCGGCTCCCGCGGCTGGCGCTACGATTTTCGCGAGATGCAGACCCGGCGGCTGGTGCTGCGCAGTCAAGGCACCGCCGACTCGGCCCACAAGCTGGCCGAGGGGCCGGAGAACCCGGGAAAATACTTTTCCATCGCCCGCTGCTTCCGCTACGACCAGGTGGACGCCACCCACGCCCCCGATTTTTTCCAGGTGGAAGGCATCGTGCTGGGCCACGACATCAACTTCCGAACCCTGATGGGCCTGCTCAAATTATTTGCACGGGAACTGGCGCGCACCACCGAGGTCAAATTTTTGCCCGCCTATTTCCCGTTCACCGAACCGTCGGTGGAGATGCATGCCAAGCACCCCAAACTGGGCTGGATCGAACTGGGCGGCGCCGGACTGTTCCGGCCCGAGGTGACCCGCCCCATGGGCATCGACGTGCCGGTGATTGCCTGGGGCCTGGGGCTGGACCGCATGGCCATGATGGCGCTCCACATTCACGACATTCGCGACCTGTTCTCAAGCGACCTCGACCTGCTCCGCACCTTGCGGGAGACCCGATAAAATGGCGATATGGCAGTTTTGACACGTATTTGATATGCCAACCATTACCGTACATCAGGCCGATGTGGAAGCCCTTCTCGGCGAGGCTTTCTCCCCGGAAGCATTCGAGGACAAACTCGCCTACGTCAAGGGTGAGCTGGATGACTTCGACCCCGCCACCGGCGAGCTCCGGGTGGAGCTCAACGACACCAACCGCCCGGACTTGTGGTGCGTGGAGGGGATTACCCGCCAGATCGTCACCCGTGCCCGGGGCAAGTTGCGCGACTACCCGTTCTTCACCCCCCAGGAGGGCGCCGGGCGGCGTCTGAACGTGGACGCCTCCGTTTCCGGGGTACGGCCTTACATCGGTGCCTGCATCGCTCGCGGGGTCACCGTGGACGACACCCTGCTGACCCAGCTGATTCAAACCCAGGAGAAGGTGTGCGAGGTGTTCGGCAGAAAGCGCCACGGCGTCGCCATCGGTATTTACGACGCCTCCCGGCTGACCTTCCCCCTGCGTTATGAAGCGGTCGCCCCCTCTGATGCGGCCTTTGTGCCCCTTGGCATGGATGAACCCCTTACCCTGGCGCAGATCGTCGAGGTTCACCCCAAGGGGCAGCAGTTCGGCCCCATCGTCGCCGACCATACCCACTGGCCGCTCTTGAAGGACGATGCCGGGACGGTGCTGTCGTTCCCGCCGGTGATCAACAGCCGCGATGTGGGCGAGGTAAAGGTGGGAGACTCCGAGCTGTTCCTGGAGGTGACCGGCACCGACCTGCGTCAGGTCACCCTGGTGGTCAACATGCTGGCCGCCAACATGGCCGACCGGGGGGCGGACATTGAGCCGGTAATCGTGGCCTATCCGGACGCCACCGAGTTCGGTACCGAGGTAACCATGCCGCGGGCCTTCAGCGAGCCGGTGACGGTGTCCCTGGACGTGTTTGGCCGGGTGTTCGGTCAGGGGTTCGCTACCGATGAAGTGGTTCGCGAACTGACCGCCTACGGCTATGAGATCACCACATCGGAAGATGGTGTGACGGCACTGGCGCCGCCCTACCGGGACGACATCCTGCACCCGGTGGACGTGGTGGAGGACTTTGCCATCTCCCGTGGCTATGACACCTTCGAGGCGGTGATGCCCACCGACTTTACCGTGGGGGGGTTGCTTCCCGTGGAAAGACTGTCCGACCGGGTGCGCGAGCACATGGTGGGCATGGGCTTTCAGGAGGTGCTGTCCAATCTGCTGGTGGACCGGGAAGGGCTGACGGACCACATGGAGTTGCACGGCGCCAAGCTGGTGTCCGTGGACAATGTCATGACCGCCACCTACAGTGTGCTCAGAAACGCCGTGCTGCCGTCTCTTTTACGGGTGGAGCGGGACAGCGGCAACGCATTCTATCCCCATACCCTGTTCGAGGTGGGCGAGGTGGCCCTGTTCGACAGCGACGAGGAGGTGGGCAGCCGCACCCGCACCCACCTTGCAGTGCTGATCTCCCACGACGAGGCCAATTTTTCGGAAATGGCCACCAAGCTGGAGATGCTCAGCTACTACCTGGGGGTGGAGTACAGCCTGGAGCCGGTGGATCACGCCTCCTACATCCCGGGCCGGGCCGGGCGCATCGTGGTGGATCGGATGGAAGTCGGCCTGATCGGCGAGGTGTCGCCGGAGGTGCTGGAAAACTGGGGCATTACGGTGCCGTGCGCCGCCTTCGAGATCGACCTCTCCGCGTTGCTCCAGTAGCCTGAATCCCAAACAATTTCGGCCTGTTTGAGGGCTTTCCGCAAGGACTGGGTGAGCTTTTTCACCGGTTTCCGGTCAACAACAGCCCGGACATTTGAACCGTCAGGTGAACGGTGCCGAGTCGAATATCAGCCGCACCGACTGAATCCTGCCGCCCCGCACCTCGAACCACTGGGCCATGGGGGTGGAGATTCCAGGTTTGGTGAACTGGTAAACCAGGCAGGCGGCGGTGTCGTTTTCAAACCCCTGGAGGATGGTGTAACCGGCCCCTTCCAAGGGGTTTGAGCGCATGGCGTCGATGTATTCGTCCGCCGAGTCGTAGCGGTACAGCGGCCCCCGAAAGATAAAATCGTCCGTGATCAGGTCACGCAAGGCATTCATGTCGTCCCCCGCGAACACGAGTTCCATATAACGCCGGGCCAGCTTGAGAGGACTCATATCAGGCGGTTTCCCGGCTGGGGTTCACACGGACGGACCCTTCGCCGGTTCCCGGCATGCGCCAGGTCCTTTGCCGGTCATGGCCATGACCGCAGTGGGCCGCGCCCACTAGAATTCCCGCAGGAGGTCGTTGATGCTGGTTTTGGAGCGGGTGCGCTCGTCCACCTGCTTGACGATCACCGCGCAGTAGAGGCCCGGCTTGCCGTCCTCCTTGGCGGGAAGGGTGCCCGGCACCACCACCGAGTAGGCCGGCACCCGTCCCATGGTGACCTCGCCGGTATCGCGGTTGACGATCTTGGTGGAGGCGCCGATGTAGACACCCATGGAAATCACCGCGCCCTTTTCCACCACCACCCCCTCGGCGATCTCCGAGCGGGCGCCGATGAAGCAGTCGTCCTCGATAATCACCGGATTTGCCTGCAACGGCTCCAGCACGCCGCCGATGCCGGTGCCGCCGGACAGATGCACGCGCTTGCCGATCTGGGCGCAGGAGCCCACCGTGGCCCAGGTGTCCACCAGGGTGCCCTCGTCCACATAAGCGCCGATGTTGGTATAGCTGGGCATCAGAATGCAGCTGGGGGCGATGTAGGCACCCTTGCGCACGGTGGCCGGGGGCACCACCCGCACGCCGTCGCGCTTGAAGTCGTCTGCGCTGTAGCCGGCGTATTTGAGCGGCACCTTGTCGAAGTAGCGTGCGTTGTCGTCGCCCATCAGGGTGTTGTTGTGGATCTTGAAGTAGAGCAGCACAGCCTTCTTGAGCCAGGCGTTCACCGCCCAGGTGTCGCCTTCGGGGGCGGCCACACGGGCTTCGCCCCGGTCCATCATGTCGATGGCGGCAAGCACGGCGCGCTCCACGTCGCCATCGACCTTGTCCGGGCCGTAGTTATCGCGGTTGTCCCACGCCTGTTCGATGACCTTCTGAATATCCTGCACCGTGACCGTCTCCAACTCTTTGTAAATTCGATAAAATATCCCGCATTGGGCCGGGGCGGGACGCAACCCGGGCCATCTGTAGCGGCCCGCGGGCCTTACAGGACGTCGAGAATGCGCCGGGCCGCTTCGGCACAGCGAGCGGGGGTATCCACCAGCGCCATGCGGACGTAGCGGTCGGCGGGGTTTTCGCCATCGACCGTTTGCGCCAGATACGCGCCGGGGAGGACGGTCATGTTACACCGTTCGAACACCTTGCGCGAGAACGCTTCGCCGCCATCCGGGACTTCCAGCCACAGGTAAAAGCCCGCGTCCGGGACGTGTAACGGCAGCACCGGCGAGAGGATATCGCCGACCACCCGGAAATTTTCCCGGTAGTCCGCCCGTCCCGCCGCCACATGGGCTTCGTCGCGCCAGGTGGCGGCAGAGGCGGTCTGGATCGGCAGCGGAATGGTGCAGCCGGTATAGGTGCGCAGTCTGAGGTAGGCGGCAAGCCGTTCCGCGTCACCCGCCACAAAGCCGGAGCGGGCACCGGGCAGGTTGGAGCGCTTGGACAGGGAGTGGAACGCAAGGCAGCGGGAAAAGCCGGTGTTGCCACTCCGGTGGGCGGCCTCCAGAATCCCCGGCGGCGGCATCGCCTCATCCGGGTAGATTTCCGAGTAGCACTCGTCCGAGACGATCAGAAAATCGTGGCGCTCGGCCAGCTCGATCAGCCGTTCCATGTACCCCATCGTCGCTACCGCCCCGGTGGGGTTGGCGGGGGTACACAGGTAAAGCATGGCGGTACGATCGAGCACCTCGGCCGGCAGTCCGGCGTAGTCGGGCAAAAAATTGTTTTCGGCCAGGGCCGGAACGTACGTCGGGGTCGCCCCCGACCACAGGGCGGCGCCCTTGTAAATCTGATAGAACGGGTTTGGCACCAGTACCCGGTCCTTGCCCTTCGCCCCCACTGCCGCCTGAGCGATGGAGAACAGCGCCTCGCGGGTTCCTGAGCACGGCACCACCTGGGTGTCCGGGTTTACTTCGGGCAGGTGGAAGCGGCGGCTCAGCCACTCGGCGATGGCGGCGCGCAGTTCCGCACTGCCCTGGGTGGTGGGGTAGCGGGAAAAATCCGCGCTGGCCTTGGCCAGCGCCTCCAGAAACACCGCGGGGGCGGCTCGGCGCGGCTCGCCGATGCCCATGGAGATGTGTGGCAGGTCCGGGGGGGTGACGCCTTCCAGCAGGTGGCGCAACCGTTCGAACGGGTAGGCGGGCAGCTTTTTGAGGTCGGGATTCAAGGGCTTCGGTCAGACGTTGTATTTAGAGGCGCCCTGCTCGGCCTGCTCGGTGGCCGTGTCGTCGGGATGCTGTTCGGGAGGGCTCGCATCCGATAACTTCGTCACCTCCGCATCGAGGCTTTCCAGAAGGTGGCGGGCGCGGTTGTCCAGGTCCGCCTCGCGGGCATCCATGCGGGCGCGTAGCTCAAACAGCTCGTGGGCGATGTTGAGGGCCGCGAGCATGGCCACCTGGGGTTGCGGCGTCAGCGGAGAGGCCTTGGAGAGTCGCTCCATGTGATCGCTGACGAAGGCCGCCAGCGACTGCATGTAATCGGCGTTGGACGCCCCCTTGATGGTGAGGGTGTGGCCGAAAATGTGGACGCGGGTGGCCGACCCGTCGCGGTTCGGGTCTTGAGAATCCTGGGCCAAGTGTTAACCGAGGCCGGGGAGAACCCGGTTTTCAGGGAGACGGGCGTCCTCCGCTTGCGAGGCGCCGGCCTCCAATGAGTCCGGGCCCTCGCCGGTGGCCGCTGCGTCAGCTTCGGGGGATGCGTTGGATGAGTCGTCCGCCATCTGGCGTGCCTCCGGCGGGTTGTTCTCAAGGGTGACGTTTTCGAGGTCGCCGAGCAGTTGCTCGATGCGGTCGCGCACCTCCGAGCGTTCGTTGTCGAGCATGGAGCGCTCGCCGGACAGGGCGTTGGCTTTTTCTTCCCACTCGGCGATCTGGGTCTTGAGCGCCTGGTTTTCATCGCGCAGTTGCTGAACCGTGGCGATCGTTTCCCTTACCTTGGACTCAAGCAGGTCGATTCGGTCCATGCGCGCCTCGTCTTTCTCATGTTCTGTGGCCGGGTGGGTGGTTACTCCTCTGGTGGGGACGGCACCCCCATGCGTGCATCCGCCTGATCGAGGAGTGCCTGAGCGGTTTTGGCATCCTGGGGAAACCAGGCCCAACCCACTGACTCATGCAGCTGTGCGGCACCGCCACCTTCTGTGCGAATTTTAAGATTGGCCAGGTGTGAAGTCAATCGGTTGGCCACATGGTGGGTGGCGTTGCCGGTTTCCGGAAGCAATACGGTAAAGCTTCCGTCCCGCTGACTTTCAATCACGTCCTCAAGCCTCAGGGATTGCTCAATAACATCGTTGACGGTTTTGATTGTCCCTGTGGACAACGGCCCGTCCGGGGCGTCGATGCGGACGCGGATCACCCCCACCGGGCGACCGTGGCGGTAGGCGCGTCCCACCTCCCGGGCGAGGCGCTCCGGAAACCCGGTGGTGTCGGTCGGGTGCGGGGCTGCGGGGGGCCGGGCCAGCACCAGTTCCAAGGCCGGGCCGTTGACCCGGGGAATCTCCTCCAGGCCGCTCTCGGCCAGGTGCCGGATGATGCCGGGGTCCGCGGTGGTGTCGATCATCAGGTTGATGTGGGGCAATTCGACCAGGGCGGCAATGTCCGGGTACACGCTCAGGGGGCACGGGTCGGTCAGGGCGTATCCCATTCGGTCCAGATTGAGGATCATGTCTTCCGGGTGGGTGGACACCACCCCCAGCAGATTGATTTGGGGGTCGCGGAACAGGCGCGGAACCCAGGAAAGGGACTCCGGTCCGCCCCCGATGATAACGGTGTGGAGCAGGTCGCTGCCGATCTCCGTATGGGTGGCTTCGGGGGAAAGGTTCACGGGGTCACCTTGCGCACTACGCCCACCGCTTCAAGCTGTTCGAGCAGGACGTTAAAGCCATCCTCAGCCGCCGGGGTTCCGCTGGCCGGTGCGGGCGGCGCGGCCGCCGGAGGCTGGGCTGCGGCATCAGCGGGTTCGGGGTGGGGGGGCGGTACCCGGGGGGCTTCACCAGCGTAATCAGCGTCCGGTTCAGGAATCTCCCGGTCTGCCGGGGCGGCACCGGACGGGGCGCCGGAAAGGGTATCGGGGGTTTCGATCCTGGGTTCCGGCCCGGTATCGATCCGGTCCGCCTCCCACGACAGAATCTCCCGAAACGCCGCGGGGCCGGTCAGTCCGTCCCAGGTCACCGCGTGCAGAGGTTGGCCGTTTCTGACCATCACCTCGCCGAAGGCGGTACCGGCGGTACGGACCATCAGGGTCACGCTGGCGGAGTCGGCCGCCAGTTGCCGCAGGGAGTCGGTCAGCTTGCGGTTGGTGGCGGTCGGGGCGTCCTGAGATGGCGAGGCCGGGGCAGGCGGTTCCGGCAGGGGTGATGCTTCCCGGAGTGACGGGTCGTTGGCCGGGAGCGCGGTTTCCAGCGTGGCCTCCGTCGGGGTATCCGGCACCTCCTGGTCGGTGTCGCCCACGGGCAGGTTGAGGGTCGCCGCCACCCGATGCAAGGCGATTTCCACCTCGGCGGCGACGGGGGCTTCCCCCTGTTTGCCCACGTTGACAAACGCGGTGGTCTCAAAGTGAGGGATTTCCGTCAGGCGCCGCCGGCACTCTTCCCCGGTGTCGCCTGCGCGGGACAGGTCGGCCACGATCACCTTCGGGTTTCTGAGGATGGCCTGCACCATGGCGTCGTGCAGGCCGTGGGCGACGGCGCACGCTACCCCCAGCTCGCGCAGGCGGTCCACCAGCAGGAGGGCTGCCGGGGAGGGATCGATAAGCAGCACCTGCTGCGTTTGGGTCATATTAACGCCTCAAGACCGGCATGGCGGTGTTCCGGGCCGTCCGGGCACCACCACGCCTATCCTCATCATATCGGCCGTAAACCCCGCTTTCCATTAGCGCTGACGGCATTCAGCCAGGTATCCGGGGAGCACCGGCCATGGTAATCTGAGCCGCTCATGGAGCTTTTCAACGTCAAGAATGCATCGCTGGACGAATTGACGGCGTTTTTCGAGGAATTGGGCGATCGGCCCTACCGCGCCAGACAGCTTTACCGCTGGATTTACCGGCAGGGGGCGGTTTCGTTCGATCAGATGACCGATTTCGGCAAACCCCTGCGGGAGAAACTGGCGGCCCGCGCCGAGATGCCCCGGATCGTCCTGGACCGGGAGCAGGTTTCCAGTGATGGAACGCGTAAATACCTGTTTTTATTGCCGGACGGGGAGACCGTGGAGACGGTGTGGATTCCCGAGGCGGATCGCGCCACCCTGTGCATCTCCACCCAGGTGGGGTGCGCCATGGGGTGCGGTTTCTGCCTGACCGCCCGGGGCGGATTGCGGCGTAATCTGGCGGCCTGGGAGATCGTTGAGCAGTTCCTTGAGGTGCGCCGCCTGGCCCCGTCCGACCCACCCATTCTGAACATGGTGATGATGGGCATGGGAGAGCCGCTGGCGAACCTGGGGGCGGTGATTCCGGCCCTGGACCGGCTGGTGGACCGGGAGGGTATTTCCCTTCCGGCACGCCGCATGACCGTCTCCACCGTCGGTCTGGTGCCGCAGATGGCGGAGTTGGGCAAGCGCGCCCCCTACGTCAACCTGGCGATCTCCCTGGGGGGCGCCACCGATGAAGTGCGCCGCCAGTTGATCCCGGTGGTGGCGGACAAATGGCCGCTTGACACGTTGTTTGAGGCGTGCCGCAACTATCCCCTGCTGCCCCGGCGCAGCATCCTGTTCGAGTACCTCCTGATCAAAGGCCTGAACGACAGCCGGGCGGACGCCAAGGAGCTGGTACGGCGGGTGCATGGGGTGCGCTGCAAGGTCAACCTGATGACCATGAATCCGATTCCGGGGGCCCCCTACGAGCGCCCGGACGAGGACACCGCCCTGGCCTTCCAGAAGGTGTTGCGGGACTCGGGGCTGCGGACGTTTTTAAGAAAGTCCCGGGGGCCGGACATTCTGGCGGCCTGCGGTCAGTTGCGCCGCGGCGCCGATGCGGCCGCGGGACCGCACTTAAACCTGGCGGTAAACCAGCACCCCCAATAACGCCCCCAGGATCACGAACAGGTTGATGTCGAAGGTCAACCCGGCGGTGAGGGAGAACAGGTGCAGGTCAATGGTGAACGGCGGGTCGATACCGATGCCGTAGCCTTTGAGAAACACCTCCCGAAGCAGACCTTCCGAGGAAAAATGACGCAACGCTTCCGCCAGTACGCCACCGAGCAGCGCGCCGGCAAATACGAACCCGAGAAGGACGTTGGATGTTTTGCGAAGGATGGCCATGGTGTTTTCGGTCCGGTCTGTTTCGTTGAACGGTCGAAACCGTAGGGCGGGCGGTGCGGGACTGTCAAGTTGACGGGCTTTTCGGAGCGGGGGGAATAGGGTGCCCTGTCGTCGGGTTTTAATACCTGTGATAACATGCGGATCCGCCTGAACAACACAGGAGTCCGCAACGTCTCACGGGGGCATGGAACCGTGCGATGCATTTAAATTCAGGGAGAGGAAACAAAACCCGATGAGCGAGTTACAGGCGCGACAGGCTGAACCCGGTTGCTGTGGTCCCGGCGAAAGCTGTGAGACCCCCGCGGGGGCTGAAGTCAGCCGTGAGGATGTGGCGAGCTACTACGGGGCGGCGGCTGCGGCCCCGCAGCCGCAACTGTGTTGCCCCACCGATTACCAGCCGGAGGACGTCAGCCATATTCCGGAGGAGGTGCTGGCCATCTCCTATGGTTGCGGCAGCCCCATGGCGCAGGCCGCACCCCGGCCGGGCGAGACCGTGGTGGATCTGGGTTCGGGCGGCGGTATCGATTGCTTTATCGCAGCTCGCATGGTGGGGCCCGAGGGCCGCGTGATCGGCATCGACATGACCGATGAAATGCTGGATAAGGCAAGGGCCACCTCCGAGGCGGTGGCGGAACGTCTCGGCCACTCGGTGGTGGAGTTCCACAAGGGCTATCTGGAGGCGATCCCGGTGGAGGACGGCTGTGCCGACCTGGTGACCAGCAACTGCGTACTGAACCTGTCCACCGACAAGCCCGGAGTGTTTGGAGAAATCCACCGGGTGCTCGGTCATGGCGGTCGTTTCGTTATCTCCGACATCGTGTCGGACCAGCCGGTTCCGGAGGCAATGCGGCGGGATTCGGAGTTGTGGGGCGAATGCCTGTCCGGGGCCATGACCGAGCGCGCCTTTGTGGAAGCCGCCGAGGCCGCCGGTTTTCACGGCATCACCCTGGAGCGGGAATACCTGTGGCAGCAGGTGAACGGCATCGCCTTTTACTCCACCACCTTCCGGGGCCACCGTTTTGACAAGGGTGATGTATGCGTCTACGACGGCCATACGGCCATCTATGCGGGGCCGGGCCGCACGCTGACCGACGATGACGGCCACACCTACGCCCGTGGCGAGATTGTGGAAATCTGCTCGGACACCGCCGCCAAGCTGGCTCAGGCGCCCTACGCCGGGATGTTCGTGATTACCGAACCTGGTGGCGACGTGCCCAAAACCACCGGCTGCTGCTGACCTCCAAGGTCAGCCGGAGAGCGACCCCGGAACGCCGGGGGAGCGAAAAAAATCAACCGGGCATGGCCCCGCAAGCGGCAACAGGGCACCCAAAACAAACGCCCCGCCCCGGAACCCATCGGGGAGGTCGTGTTCGTGGGCCGTTACGGGTTTTTGAGCAGCGCCGACACATAGCTGTCGGCGTCGAACGGTTGCAGGTCTTCGGCCTGCTCTCCCACCCCGATAAAGCGCACCGGCACCTTGAGGGTGTCGGCCAGATTCACCAGAATGCCGCCCCTTGCGGTGCTGTCCATCTTGGTCAGGCAGAGCCCGGTGACCCGCACCGCAGCAGCGAAGGTTTTGGCCTGATTCAGGGCGTTCTGCCCGGTGGTGGCGTCGAGCACCAGCAGCACCTCGTGGGGTGCGCCGGGAACCACCTTGCCGACCACCCGGTGGACCTTTTCCAGCTCCGCCATCAAATTCACATTGGTATGCAGGCGCCCGGCGGTGTCGATCAGAAGCAGGTCGGCCCCCCGGGCGGACGCTGCCTCGCAGGCGTCGTAGGCCACCGCCGAGGCGTCGGCCCCCTCCCGGTGGCGGATCACATCCACCCCCAGCTTTTTGCCCCACAGGGCAAGTTGATCGGAGGCGGCGGCGCGAAAGGTGTCGGAGGCCCCCAGCATGACCTTCCTGCCCTCTGACGTATAGTGCGCGGCGAGCTTGCCGATGGTGGTGGTTTTGCCGACGCCGTTGACCCCCACCACCAGCACCACGGTGGGCTTTTCGGACAGGCTAAAAGGTCCGTCGCCGGCGGCTTTTATGGTGTTTCCCAGATGGGTTGCGAGGATCTCCCACAGACGGGCGGGCTCGGTCAGCCGGTTGTAGCGGATCTCATCGTCGATGGCCCGGGTGAGACGCAGGGTGGTGGCCATGCCCAGGTCTGCGGTGATCAGAATCTCCTCCACCTCCTCAAGCAGGGCCTGATCAATGGTGTCATGGGCCGCAACCGCCTCGCTCAGGCGTCCGGACAGGGCGGCGCGGCTTTTGGCCAGGCCCGCGCTCAGGCGCGAAAAAATTCCACTCACGGTCACATCTCTTCTTCGGCGCGGCGGATCAGTCCGGGGCGGGACAGGCCGAGCACGGTTAACATGTTTTGTTCCGCCGTCCGCATGCGGACGGCCTCGTCCGGCCCCTGCTCGTGGTCGTGGCCGCTCAGGTGCAGCACCCCGTGAACCAGCAAAAGCGCCAGCTCCTCGTCCGGCGTCACCTCAAATTGTGCCGCCTGGAGGTATGCGCGCTCCACCGAAATCACCACATCCCCCAGAAGCGGCTGCGGTTCGCCCGCCGTTGTGGTCATGCGTCCCTCAAGGGACGCGGGGTCGCCGTCATGGAGGGGGAATGAGAGCACGTCCGTGGTCTGATCAATATGCCGAAACTGACGATTCATGGTTCGCATGGCGCGATCGTTCACCAGAAGCACACTGAGTTCGGCATCGCCGATTCCCAGTTCCGCCAGACAGGCTTCCGCCAGCCGGGACAGGCGCGCCTGGTCAACGGGGAAGCGACGCTGGCGATTCGTCAGATGGACCGGCATCTTGCCCGGACGCGGGGATCTGCATGCCAGGATACTGGATGCGGTGGTGGAAGGTGCCGGTGAGGGTCTTCACGAACGAATCGGCGATCTTTCTCAAATCTTTCAGGGTCAGCTCACAGTCGTCCAGCTGCTGATCCAGGTAGATGGTGTTGACCACCTTGTCCACCAGCACCCCAATCCGTGCCGGAGACGGGTCGTCCAGCACACGGGATGCCGCCTCCACCGTATCCGCCGCCATGATGATGCCCCCCACCTTGGTTTGGGGTTTGGGGCCAGGATAGCGGAAGTTTTCCTCGTTTGGCTGCCCGGAGCCGGGCTGGGTGCTTTCTTTGGCTTTCTCGAAAAAATAGTTGATCAGCCGCGTGCCGTGGTGCTGCGGGATCATATCGATGACTTCCTGGGGCAGGTTGTGTTTGCGCGCCAGTTCAATGCCGTCCTTGACGTGGGAGACCAGCACCAGACGGCTCATGGAAGGCGACAGGTTGTCGTGCAGGTTGTTCTCGCCGCCCCATTGGTTTTCGATGAAGTAGGCGGGCTTCAACATCTTGCCGATGTCGTGGTAGTAGCATCCAACCCGTGCAAGGAGCGCGTTGTCACCGATTGCCTTGGCGGCCTGTTCCGCCATGTTGCTCATGATCATGCTGTGGTGATAGGTGCCCGGCGCACGTTCGAGCAGCATTCTGAGCAGTGGGTGATTCAGGTCCGAAAGCTCCAGCAAACGGATGTTGGTGGGCAGGTTGAAGGCCAGCTCCAGCACCGGCAGCGCCGCCGACACGATGACCGCGGCGAGTATGCCGCCGCAGAAGGCGAACGGCAGGTCGTACAGCCGCTCCGGAGAGATCAGGGTGGCTTGTTGCAGATCAATTCCCGCCACCACCGCGGCGCTCATAAAGCCCACCCACAGCCCGGCGCTCGCCAGTTGCGAGCGCCGCTGGCAGCCGGATACCGCAAACACGCCCACCAGCGAGGTGATGAAGCCGTACAGGGTGAACAGGGGCACCTCGGGCACCATGAGCCCCATGAGAATGCTGGCCATCATGGAGAACACCAGGGCGGTGCGTACGTTCAACAGCAGGGTAACCAGCATGGCGCCGGCGGCCACCGGCAGGGCGTATGGCAGCGCTATCGCGTCCACCGCCTCAAACTGGGCGGTAAATGCCCCCAGCAGGAACAGGGTCAGGCGGCACAGGGCCAGGGTGCCCACAAGCACGATGGCGGTGACCAGCGCCCGTGGCAGTTCGGTGAGTACCCGTGAACGTATGCCCTTCAAATCCAGGTAGAACACAAAGAAAATCAGCCCGCACAGAATGCCGAGGCCGATCACCCGCACGGTCTGGGTGCTGACCTCCTCGCCGGATTCGGCGAAGGCGTTGAGGAGCAATTCCTGGGTATGCAGGACCTGGCTGCCGGCAGGCACCAGCACGTCGCCTTTTTTGATGTGGATAAACAACGGCTTGACCCGCGCGGCGGCGGTTTCGCGACGGAGCTGGGTCTCCTTGCGGTTTTCACTCAGGTTGGCGAAGAGCAGGGACTGACCAAGAAAGGTCATCAATGCGCGGGCGTCCGGCTCATCCGCAAACACCTGGAGCGCGACCCGCTCAAGGGAGGCCCGCGCTTCGGCCAGTTCCGGCAGGTTACGTAGCTTGACGTAGCTTTCCCGCGGTTCTCCCACCGTACGCACCAGAATCTCGCTGTTCGGCCCGCCGGGCACGTCGTCCCGGTCCATCAGTACGCCGCGCTCAAGGGGCTGGCGCAGGGCGCTGATCAACTCGGTTTCCAGTCTGCGGGTAAAGCGGCTCGGGGACAGGTGTTGCAGATGTTCCGGCGGCAGGATGCCAAGGCGGGTGCGTAACAATTCGTCCGCTGTGGGCTCGGAATCGGGCTTCGACAGGGGTCCGGCGTAACGCAGGGCACGGATGGATGCAAAGGCATCCTCAACACGCCTCACCAGCAGGTCGGTTTCCGTTGGCAGCAGGTCGTACACCGCCGGAATCTGAAGGCGGGCGCGCTTTTTCGCCGCGTTGGTGGCTTCCAGATCGGGCACCGTCAGATCTCTGGGGGAGATGATTTCCCGCTCCACGGTCTCGCCTGCGGCGTACTGGGGCACATGTTGCGGCGTGGGAATCAACAAAAGCGCACAGGCCAGCAGCGTCACCGCGGCCACCAGGGCGATGACCCACGGCGATGTTGCGGGCCGGGCCTCGGTGTCTTCCGGGGAGGCGTTGCGCTTGAGCAGGTGGAGGCGGGGTCTTTCCTTTGCCATGGTCTGTTCTCACGCCGCGACCTCAGAGGTCGCGGCGGTGGTCCTCGTAAGCCTGGACGATGCGGGCCACCAGCGGGTGGCGGACGACGTCGCCGACCTCAAAACGGACAACGCTAACCCCTTTTATACCGTCCAGGATGCCTTCGGCTTCCACCAGGCCCGAAATTTCTCCGGGGCCGAGATCCACCTGGGTGACGTCGCCGGTGACCACCACTTTGGAATCCTCGCCGAAGCGGGTCAGAAACATATGCATCTGGTCCGAGGTGGTGTTCTGAGCCTCGTCCAGTATGACGAAGGCGTCGTTCAGGGTGCGTCCGCGCATGAACGCCAAGGGTGCGATTTCGATTTCATTGCGCTCCAGAAGCTGTGCCACCTTGTCCGGCGGCATCATGTCGTAGAGCGCATCGTAAAGGGGTCTCAGGTAAGGGTTGACCTTCTCCACCAGATCGCCGGGCAAAAAGCCCAGGCGCTCCCCCGCCTCTACCGCCGGCCGGGTCAGGATGATGCGGCGCACCTCCTTACGGTTGTATGCCGATACGGCGGAGGCCATGGCCAGATAGGTCTTTCCGGTACCGGCAGGGCCAATGCCAAGCACCAGGTCATGTTCGGCGATGGCCTTGAGATAGTAGGCCTGGTTGGCGGAACGCGGCATCAGCGGGTGGGCTTTTCCCGGCAGCGACAGAGTGGTTTCCGCCGGAGCGCCTTTGGTGACCTGAAGCAGTGTGAATTGCACGTCATCCGGGCTGAGGGCGCCCCGCTCCAGCAGTCTCTCGGAAAGCTGCGTCAGCACTTTTTTGGTGGCGTGGACGGCGCTTTCCGGGCCGTTGATCGTGAGGTTCTGGCCCCGGGCGACGATCACCACCCCCAGCGCGGCCTCTATGGCCTTGAGGTGGGCATCGTACATGCCAAACAAACCGGCGGTGTCGAGGTGCTCCTGGAGAACCAGGGTGTGGGTGGTCATGCCTTCGAGTATAGGTTTGTCCCCTTGCCCTGACAAGTCGACCTCCGACCGGTTTCCTGCAAGGGGCCGAAACGCCTCAAGTGACGCGGAAAAACAGCCGACAAAAAACGGTTGGGCCTTATGCCTTCGAAACCTGTGTAAGAGGTATGCGAGGTGGAATCATCCGGCCAGATGCTGGTTTTTAGCGTACGGGGTGTCCGTTACGCCATGGACATTCTCGACCTTCACGAGGTGGGCAGGATGCCTGAAGTGGAGGAAGAACCCGGTGCGCCCGAACCGGTGCTGGGCGTGATCCGGCTGCACGGCGATCTGGTGCGAGTTTACGACCTCGGCCAGGTGCTTGAAGGGGGTTCCGACCAGGGCGATCCGTATCAGAGGCGTCCCTGGATGCTGGCCATCCGTACCCCGCAAGGCCCATGCCACTGGCAGGTGGACTGGGTGGACGACATCGTCGATTACGACCCCCAGGCCGTTGTGACGGAGAGCGGTTCACAGGCTGGTTCGGCCAAAATCGGCCTCCTCGAACTGGACGGTCAGTTGTTTCATCTACTGGGCGCGGATCGGTTGGCGAAGCTATTGAGCGGGCCGGTGGCGGCCTGATCCGGCATGACGTAACGGACGGGGAGAGGGTTTTTTGAAAACGGGACTGGAACAGCGGCTGACCAACCTTCGGGCGGATTTCGATGAGGGCTTTGCCCAGGATCTGGCGGACAGCCAGCACGGTAACCCGGAACACCTGCTGGTGCATGTGGACCGGGAGCGCTTTGCATTGCCGATTAACCGTGTGCTGCGGCTGGTCCGCCATGCGGACCTGACCCCGCTGCCCGGTTCGCCCACACACCTGCTTGGGGTCATCAACCTCCAGGGGGAGATCGTGGCCGTATACGACTTACCGGCCATGTTCGGCTATCCACCCCTGAGGGAACCCGGGGGTGAGGTGGTGGTGATGAAGGGGCCCGGTTTCAACCTGGGTCTGTCAGTCACCGAAATCGGCCGCCTGGTTGCCCTTGGCGACTATGAGCGAAGCGATCCCCCCGCCAATTTGCCGCCGGGACTCAGACAGATGGTGCGGGAGACTGCATTTGCGGAGAGCAACCTGGTGCTGTTTCCCGATCTGGACAACCTGTTTATTCAGCTTGATGCGCGTTGCTGAGGGCGGCGCGGTGTTTTTTGAAGAGGAAAGGCTGTGCTGGCCATGAGCGATCCGAAAAAATCCGAAACCATGATGGATGAAGGTGATATGCGACCTGAGCGACTCCGGGTTGCTCCCGCCCGTCGGCTTCTGGCGGTCGGTATCGCCCTGGTGGCCATCTCCATCGTTGTGAGTGTTGTGTTGAGCTTCTGGGTGATGATCGAGGTGGAGCCGCGGCTCAGCCGTGTGGCCGAGATACGTCAAACCAGCGACAGCGTACACGGTATCCAGTTGGCGACGCGGGAACTGGATCGCGCCATGAACCAGTGGGAAATGGGCTTTGCCGAGGATGCCCGCGCGGGTCGTGTGCGCGCCTCGGAACAGTTCCAGGCACATGCCGGCCGTCTCCATTCCAGCGAGTTGGTCGAACAGATGGAGCTGACGACGATCTCCACCCTGTTTGCCGAACTGGAGCAGATGGCCATTCAAGAACTTGGAACCCCGATCGGGGAGTATATGCACCAGGAGGGCGAACACCCGCGTCTGGTGGCGCTGGAATACGACCTGGACCTTCGCATCGAGCGTCTAAATCACCATATGGAACTGCTGCTGGATGAGGAATGGAATGACGTACGCTCCGTCCTGAAGAAGGGGCTCCCGAAGGTTGTGGCCCTGGGCAGCATCCTGCTGCTGTTGAGCGTGTCCACCGGGATTTTCCTGACGTGGCGCATTCTCAAGGGACTGGATCGGCCGATCCGCCAGATTTCCCTCTCCACCCGGCAGTTGGCCGGGGCGGCCCAGTATCAGGTGGCGAGTGCCGCCGAGCACGCCTCCGCGGCGGTCCAGATTTCAACCACCATGCAGGAGTTGGTGGCCACCAGCCGCAACATGTCGGAAAACAGCCGGCACATGGTGCAGACCTCCAAGGATGCGGCCGATGAGTGCCATAAGGGCCACGCCCTGTTGTCCCATTCCCAGAAGGGGATGGGCGAGATCAAGGGTCAGGTGGGGCGCGTGACCGACCACATGAACTCCTTGGTGGAAAAGGCGCAACAGATCAACAGTGTGCTGGAGATCATCAATGAGATGGCTTCCCAGACCAATCTGCTTTCGATCAACGCCACCATCGAGGCCGCCGGGGCCGGTGAGGCCGGACGCCGCTTCGCCGTGGTGGCCGAGGAGATCCGTATGCTGGCGGAGCGCGCGGTGGAGTCAACCGAAGAGATTCGCGCCCTGATCGAAGACATTCAGGAAACCGCCCGTGTGACCAGTGAGGCCACGGTGGGTGGTGTGAATGCGGTGGAGCAGGGTATCGAGGATACCGCGCGTATCGCGGAAAATTTCGATGCCCTGCTGATGCTGGTGACCAAGACCGCGGATTCGATTCAGGAGATCGAGATGACCGCGCGGGAACAACGGGTGGCGGTGGAGCAGGTAACCGAGGCGGTGGAATCCCTGTCCCAGGTGTCCGGAGAGTCCGAGAAAAAATCGAGCGAAACCCTGGAAACCGTGGAAAACCTGTCCAGAACCGCAATGGAACTGGAGTTCATGGCTGGCGGTAATATCCGGGAGGAGGTGTAGCCGGTGGCCCGCAAACGGTTTCAATGGACCCTCCGTCGGGAAACCAGTCCCGGACGCCGAATCGTTCTGGCGGTGAGTGTGATCCTGTTTCTGCTGGTGGTGCTGTCCATCCCCTTGATCCGGGGTCTGGCGCAGAACGCTCACATGCAGGCAACGGTGTCGGAGCAGATGGTGCCCGACTCCATCATGGTCACGGCGCTGGTCAGCAACACCCTCGATGTCCAGAGCGCGCTGGAGGCGTTTTTGTTTACCGGCAATGTGGCCGAACAGGAGCGCTATAAAAGCAGCCTGGAGATAGTTCGCCTCAGCTTCAATGAGTTTGCCGCGCGTCAGGCCAGACAGGCGGACAGTCCGGCCCCTTCAAAAAATGCACCCACGGACGACCTTGAGAATGCATCCACGGTGCGACTGGTGTCCGGGGCCAAGACCCTGATCGACAAGCTTTCACAGCAGGCCGAGGAGGTCTTCATCATCCGGTCCCGACCGGACAACTTCCACTCGGCGCACCTGATCAACACCCGGGGTCAGCAGTTGGCGGGAAAGTCGGCCCGATACATGGACAAGCTCATGGAGCGCTGGCTGGCAAAGGATACCGCGGCGGATCCCATGGTGCTGTCGGCGCTCTGGGGGTATCAGGACAGCCTAGGTGCATTGATGAGCAACCTGCGTGGCTACCTGTTCAACCAGGAGCCCCGCTATCGGGAGGCGTTTGTCGCACAACAGCAACGCAATGAGGGTATTTTCCAGTTGCTCACCTTCACCTTTGAGTCCGCTGGCCCGGCTTTCAAGGAACTCCACGGGGAGCTGACGCGGAACCGCGCCGAACTGTTTGACGTGTTTGATGAGGCATTTGCGAGCCGCGACGCGGAGGATTGGCGGCGGGACCTGTATTTCTACCAGACCGAAATCGCCCCCACCCTGGAATCCATCAAGTGGGTGCTGAGTACCCTGTCGGATGGCACCAGTCAGGGAATTTCCTCAACCACCACGGAGAGCGCGGAATTCGGCGACGCCCTCAGGAAACGTTCTCTGGCCGGTCTGGCCCTGGTCCTGGCTCTGACCGGTGCGATGGGCTTCTGGATTTACCGCAGCGTGGGCGTATTCAACCGCCAGATCGGGGTCGCCAGTGGCGCGCTGGACGAGCTTTCCGCCCAGATGCGTGAGGAAACCGCAGAGCAGGCCCGTGAAACGGGCACTCAGGTGGAGCACATCGATAAGGTGTCGAACACCATTCTGGAGTTCCAGGCGGCCCTGACCGGCATCCGCGGGCAGACAGAGGAAATGGCCAGGCAGACCGACAGCGCCAGCCTCGAGTGTGTGCAGGGACTGGAGGTGCTGCGGGGCTCTCAGGGGCGTATGGACGCCATTCTGAAACAGGCGCGGGAAATTTCCCAGGCCATGGAAGATACCCGCCACCAGACCGAGATGATGGACGGCATCCTGGCCATCCTGAACGAACTGGTCGACCAGACCAAGCTGCTCTCCTTCAATGCCACCATCGAGTCGGCGGGTGCGGGAGAATCCGGTGCCCGCTTCGCGGTGGTGGCCAAACAGGTGCGCAGGCTTGCCAATCGTTCCCAGGTGGCGACCCAGGAAATCCGCGACATGATCAAGCGGGTGCAGCAGGCCGTGGAGGATACCCAGGGCGCCACCGAACGAGGCAAGGGGGCGGTCAACGAAGGCGCCGACCTGATGACCATGGTGACCGAACGTCTGGACGCGATCGTCGGGGCGGTCAGTCATGTGTCTGACATGGCCGGGTCGATTTTCCTCTCCGCCCAGGAGCAGAGTGACGCGGTGTCCGGTGTGGATGCGTTCGTGGACGAGGCCAAAGAGGTCGCCGAAAATGTGTCGAAGCGCTCGGAGGAGGCCCTGATCACCGCGGCAGATCTGAGCAAAACCGCGGAAAACCTCTCCAAGCTGGTGGGTAAATAACGCCATGGTGCGTAACGGACTGTTTTTCATGTGGTTTGCCCGGCCCGGCTTCCGGGCGGCATTTGCCGTGGCGCGGGTGCCCTGATGGACGTTCGCGAATTTTTCAAGATGGAGGCGGCGGAGCACCTGGAAGGCCTGAGCTGCGGGCTGCTGGCGCTTGAGAACACCCCCTCGGATCCGGAGAACATCCGTACCCTGTTTCGCCTTGCCCACACCCTGAAGGGTTCCGCCCGCATGGTCTCGCTGGATGATCTGGGCACGGTTGCGCACCGTATCGAGGATGTCCTGGGGGTGTTTCGCGATGACGGAGTGCTCCCCTCGGGGGAGGCGATCAGCAGCCTGTTAAGGGCGGTCCAGGTCATCGACGAAATGGTGGCCGCCATTGGTATCGACGGCCCGGATTACGACATAGTGCCAATAGTAACGGAACTTGAGGCCACCAAGGCCGCGGCCCGGGGCGAGGCACCTGCCTCGCCCGCCGAACAGGACTCCACAGACGCCGTTACTGCCCGGGGTGTCTCCACAGCCGCCCTTGACGAGCCGGGTTCCGGGGACGGGTTGGATGGCGCAGATGATTTCCAGGAAGGCGCCTCCGAGCCGGATTCCGGCGTCCCTGAGGACGCGGCTGAGACCGAGTCCCCGGTAGTGGAACAGGGGCCCACGGGCGGACCCGAGCAAGCCTATCTGCGCGTTGCCCTGAGCAAGATCGACGGGTTGGCGAACCTGGCGGGGGAGTTGATCGTCCAGCGCATCTGGTTGAACGAGCACAGTGGCCGTGTGCGTATCCTCAGTCAGAACGCCCAGCGGGTGATGCAGGCGTTGAGCCAGATTCAGGAGTGGTCCCAGATCGGTGAGGTGAAAGAGGCGCTCTCGAACACCCTTCAGGGGGAGGTTCTGTACGGCATCCTCGGCCGTATCCACACGGTGGCTCTCAAGGAGGCATTCCGGGGAATGGCCATCGATGTCAAGGGTCGTACCAGCCAGTTTGATCAGGTGACCTCCAACATCCACGACGGTGTGATGGACCTGCGCATGCTGCCGGCTTCCACCCTGACCACCGCAATGCAACTGGTGACCCGGGAAACCGCACGGTTATTGGGAAAACAGGTTCGGCTTACGATCAAGGGCGAGTCGATTGAACTGGACCGCGCCCTGCTGGACGGACTGCGGGAACCGCTGCACCATCTGCTCAGAAACGCCATCGATCACGGGCTGGAAGCGCCGGAGGAACGGCTGCGGCAAGGCAAACCGGAGTGCGGCGCAGTCAACGTGCGTTTCTATCGGCAGGGTTCCCGCCTGACGGTCACCGTATGTGACGACGGTGCCGGATTTGATCTCGAACGCATTCGTAAACAAGTGCTGGATCAGGGGTTATGCGATGCCTCGGACCCCTCTTTGACGAATCCGGAAGGGGTGCTTCACTGGTTGATCACCCCGGGATTTTCCACCGTCGACCAGGTCACACAGGTGTCTGGCCGCGGGGTCGGGCTTGATGTGGTGCATGCGGCGATCCGACAGTTGAAAGGGTGGCTCACGTTGCGCAACCTCCCCCGGGGCGGCTCCGAGATCCGCATGCAACTGCCGGTGGACCTGTCCACCATGGAGGCCTTCCTGTTTGCATGGAACGGCCGCTCTTTCGCGGTGCCGCGTGAGTCGGTGGTGCAGGTGCGACCGATGGACAACCTGGTGCGTGATGTGTGCGCCGGACACCCGGTGGTCAACGTGGACGGGGTGGCGCTGCCGCTCTTGTTGATGGATCAGGTGGTGGAAACCCCCTCCTCCGGTATGTCGGACTCCGCCTTGATTCTCCGGTTTGGAAAGCGGCGGATCGTGATCGGTATCGATCGGGTGGTCGGGGTCCGGACCATTATTGTGAAGCCGCTCGCGCCCCATGTGGGCGAGTTGCCCAGGGTGGCGGGCATGACGCTGCTTGCCAGCGGAAAGCCGGCGGTGATTTTAGATCTTGAGGCGCTGTTTGCCCTTGCCGCCCATAAGCCTGCCACCGTTTCGGGTGGTGACAACCCAATACCGCCGTCGACTTCCGGTGGCGCTTCCCCGACATCCCCCGCGCCCGCCAAGGGCATGAAAACCGTGCTGGTGGTGGACGACTCCCTGAGTGCCCGCATGATGGAAAAGGGGATGCTGGAGCGGGCTGGATACCGGGTGGTGATTGCCGTGGATGGCGAGGACGGCCTGACAAAGCTTGCCCAGGGCGGCATCGATCTGGTGATCAGTGACGTGGAAATGCCGCGCATGACCGGCTATAACCTGCTCAGGCACATTCGGGAACAGGCGGGCACCCGTGACCTTCCCGTGGTGCTGATGTCCTCCCTGAACAGTCCCGGCTCTCTCAGCCGAGGTGAACAGGCTGGCGCCGACGCCTATCTGGTTAAGGGCGAAACGACCCAGAAGATGCTGTCGGATACAGTGGCCCGTTTAATCCAGGGAGAATCGTAATGAAGTCCCTGGGTCATGTACTGGTGGTCGATGACAGCCTGACGGTGCGCATGATGCTGAGCTCCCACCTGGAACAGGAAGGGTACCAGGTCACCGCATTTGTCGATGGCGAATCATGCGTGAACTACCTGGAAGAGTCGGATGAGTGGCCCGATCTGGTGTTGCTCGATCTGATGATGCCCGGCATCGACGGCATCGAAGTGCTCAACTGGATCAAATTGCAGAAGGGCCACGGCTTTTTGCCGGTGATGCTGCTCACCGCCATGGGCGAGGTGGATGACCGGGTGCGCGGCCTCGACGAAGGTGCCGACGACTACATCCCCAAGCTGTTCGAGGCGGAGGAACTGATGGCGCGGGTGCGGGTCCAGTTGCGCCTGAAGTCCCTGCAGGACGAACTTTCCCGGCGCAATCAGGCGCTGGTGGACGCCAGCATGGAAAATGCGATCATCCTGTCCCAGCTTGAGGAAAAGAACAACCAGTTAAGCCAGATGGCCACCACCGACGCCCTCACCAATGTGGCCAATCGGGGTCATATCGAGGAATGCCTCATCGAAGAAGTGGCGCGTGCCCGGCGTTTTCGGCATCCGGTTTCGGTGGCCATGCTTGATCTCGACTTCTTTAAATCACTCAACGACACCCACGGTCACCAGTTCGGAGACCGGGTGCTGCGCGATGTGTCGAAGGTGATGTCCGATATGGTGCGGGAGGTGGACAAGGTCGGCCGCTACGGTGGTGAGGAGTTCATTCTGGTATTGCCAGACACCAACCTGGAAGGGGCGGTGATCATTGCGGACCGGATACGGCAGGCCATTTCAGGAATCGATTTTTCACCGGTGGAGGTGTGCTGTACCGCAAGCATTGGCGTGGCCGAGTGGCATGCCGAGTTGTCATCGTGGGAGGATCTGGTCGCAAGGGCGGACGCGGCCCTGTATCGCGCCAAGGAAACCGGGCGCAATTGCGTGTGCCATCATGCGGATGAACCGGAGTCGGTGGGCGGATGAGGGCGCTGACCAAACCCAAAACCCTGGTGTCGAAAGACACTGTTCGCGTGCTGGTGGTGGACGATTCGTTCCAGTACCGCATGTTTCTGCGCGAACTGGTGGCGCGCCAGCCGGACATGGCGGTGGTGGGTGAGGCGGGCAACGGCCTGCACGCGGCCCAGCGGATTATCGACCTGGAGCCGGACGTGGTGCTTATGGATGTCGCCATGCCGGGACTGGACGGGGTCGACGCCACCCGTCTCATGCGTAAACGGAATGCATCCGTCTCGGTGATCGTGGTTTCCGCGTTCAGTGACCCCGCCGCCGAGGCCCGGGCCCTGAACGCGGGCGCAACGGCGGTACATCATAAGGCGTTCGACCGGCAGCCGGGGTGGAACGAGGCGTTGCTTGCCAGTATCAGGGCCTGTGTCCCCAACGCGGGTGAAGAGAGCCTTGTCGCGGCGGTGCCGCCACGGTTTGTGCCCGCATCCGGGAACCAGAACATCCGCGCGGTGCTGATGGGGGCGTCCACCGGGGGGCCCCAGGCGCTGGCCAAAGTGCTTTCGGGTCTTCCGAAAGACATGACGGTTCCTGTTATAATCGTCGCCCACGTGGCCGACTCGTTCGGGGACGCTCTGGCTACGTGGCTTTCCAGTTCTTCCGGACGGGAGGTGCGGGTTCCCGAACGGGATGAGCCGCTTTCACAACTTGCCGGTCAGGTGCTTCTGGCTCCATCCGATGTGCACCTGGAGTTCCGGAACGGCTGGCTGATACGGTCTCATGCGCCACTGAGAAACAGCGTCCGCCCCTCGGTGGACATTCTGTTTGAAAGTGCGGCGCAGGATCTGGGGGGCGATCTGCTGGCGGTGCTTTTGACCGGTATGGGACGGGACGGGGCCGAAGGTCTGATCACGCTCGAACAGGCGGGGGCGGTGACGCTCCTGCAGAACCGGCAGACCTGTGCCGTGTTCGGCATGCCGGGCGAGGCATTGCGGCTGGGTTCGGTCGGGGAGGTTCTGCCGGTGGATCGAATTGCACATGCGATTATTCAGGAGATGATTCGGTCCGGGACGAACTGATGGAGCCTTTCGGGCCGTTATTTCGCCACGATTGTTGGGCACTCCCATCCAAACAGGGTCGGACTGAATGGAATATGCCCGCATTCTGATTGTTGTGGCAATCACTGTCCTGGTGGTTGCCACGACCCTGTTTTTGTTAGCCCTTGCCGTGTTGCGGCTGCGGCAGGTGATCCACAGCCGTCGCCAGGGTCGGGTCGAGGTTCAACAGGCTCCGCTGGTGGCGCGAATCTGTGCCGGATTTCCACCCACTCCCGAAGAACTCCCCGATATCCTGCCCACCCCCGGCTCATCAGAGGCGGAGGCCCTTGAAAATGTCCTGCGCGAAGCCCTCGCCGGCGCGGGCCCGGAACAGGCCGCGCGGCTGGAAGAGTTTATGCGCGATGCCGGCATTACCGGCCGCTACCTGGATATGCTTACCGGCGGTTCCCGCTGGGAGCGGGCCATGGCAGCGGCATGGCTTGCGGATCACCGCGGCCCGGAAATCGCGGAGGCGCTGCTGGCGGCCACGGAAGACCCGGACCGGGAGGTACGCACCGTTGCGGTCCGTTCCCTGGGGCGCCTGGTGGATGACCGTTCCTTGGTCACCCTGGCCGAAGTGTTGGTGGCAGTGGCGGGCGGGGAGGAAAACCTGTCTCAGCGGGTGGTGGCCGGCAGCCTCACCCGATTTGGCCCGCAAGCGGCGGATGCCTTGCAGCCGATGCTGGAGCATCCGTCGTGGCGGGTGCGGAGCGCGGCGGCCTATGTGCTTGGGGAAGCAGGCGCATCCTCATCAGTGCCAAAACTAACGGAACGCCTTGCGGATGCGGAGCCCGACGTTCGGGCCAAGGCCGTGCAGGCGCTGGGTCAGGTGGGTGCGCGCAGCGCTCTGTTCTCCATTATTGGCAGTCTTGAAGACGATGCCTGGGTGGTTCGCATGCACGCGGTGCGCGCCCTCGGCCTGTTGGCCGACCCGGCCGCGGTTGCTCCTTTGGGGCGGCGTCTGTTTGACAGCCATTGGCGGGTGCGTCAGGAAGCGGCACACATCCTGGCCAACATGAGTGCCGAAGCGCGGGAGGTGCTTATCAGCACGCTCCTGACATCCGACGACCACTACGCCCGCCAGCAGGTGGTGGAAGAGTTTCAGCGTACCCGGGTGATTTCCGACGCCATCGACGGTCTGGAGCGGGAGGTGGAGGGTGTGGTCAGGCCGGGATCGGCCGCCGCCCTTCTGGCGGCGGTGGCGAACACGGGTGCGGTGGCCATGCTGGCCCATGCGGCGATATCCCACGGGCGCTCGAAGGTTCGGCAGCGGGTTCTCGGGATATTGGCGCCCCTGGCCCATCCGAGGGTCACGGGGGTGCTTGAGCGGGCCGCCACGGAAGACCCCGACCCGGTGGTACGGGCAACGGCAGCGGCCCACCTCACCGCACGGGAAGCCGCCGCAGCCTCCGCAGCGGAGGAGGTCTGATGCTGGTGACGCTCCACGCCGGGTTTGCCACCCTGATCCCGTGGCTGAACCTGTTCATCCTGTCTTATTACATTGCTGTCAACGGGGTGTATTTCGCCCTGTTGTTCGTCTCCGCGATCGCCACCGAGCGGCATCGCCGCTCGCTTCGCTTTGGCGCCTTCACCCACCTTGCGAGCCTTCCCACCACGCCGCCGGTTACCGTGATCGTGCCGGCGTACAACGAGGCCAACAATATTGTTCAGACAGTCCAGTCGCTTCTTGCCCTCAACTACCCGTCCCACGAGGTGATCGTGGTCGATGATGGCTCCGAGGATGCCACCCTGCGGTATTTGATCGAGGCATTTTCACTGCATGAGGTGGACCTGATCTACCGTCCGCTGATTCCCACCGAGCCGGTAAAGCGGTTTTTTGTCAGCCCCGAGATTCCGGGCCTGACCGTCGTGACCAAGGACAACTCCGGCAAGTCCGATTCCCTGAATGTGGGGATTAACCTGTCCCGCAGCCCCTACTTCTGTTCTGTGGATGCCGATTCGGTGCTGGAACGGAACGCCCTGTTGCGCCTGATGGGGCCGATTATCAGTGCCCCGGACGAGATCATCGCCACCGGCGGCATTGTGCGGGTGGCGAACGGCTGTACGTTTCAGGACGGTCAGATTCAGGAGGTTCGCCTGCCCCGGAACTTTTTGGGGCGCATGCAAGTGGTGGAGTACCTGCGCTGCTTCCTGTTCGGCCGCACCGGATGGAGCAGCATCGGTGCGCTGATGATTCTGTCCGGCACCTTCTCCATGTTTAAGAAGAGCGTGGTCGTGGAGGTGGGCGGTTATGACACCCGTACCGTGGCCGAGGATATGGAGATGGTGCTCAGGCTGCACCGGCGCATGCAGGGGAGCCAGGAAAATTACCGGATTACATTTATTGCCGACCCGATCTGCTGGACCCAGGTGCCCACCAATCTGGCGGCGCTGGGTGCCCAGCGCCGCCGCTGGCACCGGGGGCTGGGGGAGGCGGTGCTGACCCACCTGCCCATGCTGGGCCGTCCCCGCTACGGCACCGTGGGCATGATCGGGGTGCCGTACCAGTTCGTGGAGCTGTTCGGGCCGCTGGTGGAGTTGTTCGGCTACCTGGTGGTTGGACTTTCCGCCGTTCTTGGCGTGTTGTCGACCGACTTTTTGCTACTCTACATCACGCTGTCGGTGCTCACCGGCGTGTTCCTCTCCGTGGGTGCCGTGCTGCTCGAGGAGTTGACCGAGCGGCGGTACCCCGGGTGGAGCCATCTCATGACGCTTATCCTGTTTGCGATACTGGAGAACTTCGGCTATCGCCAGTTGAACGTCTTCTGGCGGGTGCGCGGACTGATCCAGCTGGCCACCTTCCGGCGCAAGTGGGAAGTGGTCGAGAGTGAGGCGTTCAGGCCTCACGCCGAGCCCCAGGGTGGCGGAGGCGGGTGAGCGTGCGCTGGCTGGCCACCCTCGTCATCGCCTTTTGGCTGATGTTCCCGGCATGTGCGCTGGCTGCTCCGGAGAGCGAAGCGGGCGGTCTTTTCTCCGCCCATGCCGCACGTGAATCGGGCGACTTTCAGCACGCCGCCGAACTTTACAGAAATGCCGGAGACCGGCCCGAGGCGCTGTTCTGGCTGGGCACCGTACTGCGCTGGTCCGGCAACCTGAATGAATCACGGGACGCCTTTTCCCGTCTGCTTGCCATCGACCCGGACCATGTTGACGGTCTGTTGGGGGACGGCCTGCTGGCCCTCCAGACGGAGGACCTGGGCCGGTCCGAACAGCGCCTCACGCGCGCCCTTGAGCTTGCGCCGGGCTACCGGGACGCGCAAAAAGGCCTGAGCGTGGTCTACCTGAAAACGGGCCGGCTGCGTCCGGCCTATGCCCTGGCCGGGCAGGCCTACACCGGCGAGGAGCGGGAGCGCAGGCTGGCGCAGATGGCCTTTTCCCTGCGCTGGTACCCCACGGCGGCGGCGCACTTTAAGGCGCTTCTGGACCGTTCCCCGGACGATCCGGAGCGGGTTATCGACCTCGGTCGGGTATTTGAGCGGATGGGGTATCTGGACGATGCCGTTCGGCTCTACAGGGACGCCCTGAGGATGCATCTGGAGCGGGCCGACCTGTGGGTACGGGCCGGTGACGTGCACCGCTGGCTGGGCGACTATGAGACCGCCCGCGTCCATTACGTTGCGGCCCTGGAACAGGATCGGGCGCATCCGGGCGCATTGCTGGGCCGCGCCCACATTGAACTGGCCATGGATAACCTGGGGGGATCGCCAGGGCCGGACGCGTCCGCGCAATTCACCCCTGGCGCCGCCTCCACGACGTCCGCCGCCGGAGGCGGCGGAAAGGGCTTCGGGCCGGAAACGGTGATGCTTTCCCACACGGTATCTGCCGGCGACACCCTGAGCCACATCGCCCGGCGCTACCTGGGTGACGCTCGACGCTGGGCTGAATTGCTTGCCGCCAACCCGGACATGACGGACCCCTACCTCATCCATCCGGGGAAGGTGGTGTGGGTGCCGGTGCCCCGGACCCGGCTCGCCGCCCTGACCGGTCAGCCCGAGCGGGTGAATTACACGGTGCGGGATGGCGATACCCTGGGGCGGATCGCAAACCGTTTCCTGGGGACTCCCCGGGCCTGGCGCGCCGTATGGCGGGCCAATCCCGCCATCCATAACCCGCACCGGATTTATCCGGGTGACCACGTGGCGGTGCCAGTCCGGGCGGGTACCGCCCCCGCGCCCTCGCTTGCCGAATATCGGCTGGAAACCGCCGCCACCCGCCGGAAGGGTATGGCGGCGCGCCTGATGGCGGAGTTGGGCTCATTGCCCACGCTGCCCATGACGCAGGTGGCGGTCATTGCCGCGGTGCCGCCACAACCGGGTGAGGAAGGGGACGAGCTTGCGGTTGCCGCCACCCGTCTCGCGGTTGCTGCGGAACGGCTTGCGGCTGCTGTGGAGATCGCCGAACGGGGGGAGGCTGATGCCGACGCCGGCAGGAATGGCTCCGGCAATTCGGGGCCGTCAAAAGCAAACTGGTTCACGGGGCTTCCGGCACAGACCGGCACGCCGGGCGCGGCGGAGTGGCTGGAACAGCACCTCAAGGCCGATCCGGACTCTTTTGAGGGGCGCAAGCTGGCGGCGCAGCTCGACTATCGCCAGCTTCGGTTTGCCGCGGCGGAGGAAAAGTACCGGGCGCTGATCGAGGAGTATCCGCGGGATTGTGCCCTGTGCCGGGGGTGGATGGCGGCACGGGCGGGGGGGCATCCGGTGCTTGCGGCCGGTTTCGAGTATTCCGTGGTCCTCGACCTGGATGGGCGCGCCGATTCGACCCTGTCCGGCCCCGCGAATCTGGTGCGCTACAAAACCCGGAGCCTTTATCTGGATGGTCGTCAGCACGTGACGCCGCGCCTTGAGTTGGGGGCGACCTACCGGGTTCGGGACAATTCCCTGGTGAACCGGAGCAGCGGCGGCGTGATTTACGACTTTGACCGTTCAGACGCCATCCTGTCCGCCGGGTTCACGCCGCGGGACGGTGACCGGGTCAGCGCCAGTGCCGGGTTCGCCGATTTTTCGCCGAACGATGCCAACTCGATTGCCGACAAGCGCTACACCCGTCTTGCCTTTGCGTGGCAACGACAGCGGTGGGATCGGGCGTTTTCGGCGGGATTCACCCAGGGGCCGTTTCTGGGCCGGAGTATTCCACCGCAACAGAGCTACCAATTGTTCCGCGAGCGCACCCTGTACCTTGAGGCGGAGCGGCAACTGACCCCCAGAAGCCATGTGTTCGGGCGCTATGCTTTGGGGGGCTACAGCGACGGCGGCACCCTGCAGCGGATCTCCGGTGGCGCGCGTCTGACCCTTTCCGACCACCGGATGGAAGCCCGTATCGCCCGGGACTATCAGCTCGGGCGCTTCCTTGATGAGGCGGTCGGGCGTGATCTGGTGTTCGTGCGGGTTGTGGAGGCCACCATCAGTGACCATTGGAGGCGGCCGTTCCCGTTCCGTTTCGGCGCCCAGGTCACCACCCGTAGCTATGAGCCAGTGACTGTGGTGGTGAGCGGCAGTCCTCAGGTGTCGCCGTCCAACCGGGAGTTGCGGGCGGCGGTGTGGGCCGATTATGTGCATCCGGCTCTTGCGCCACTGACCTTTGGGGCGCGTCTGGACCATGTTCGCTTTAACAAAAACGCGTTTGCTTATGACACCGTGAACCGGACCGGGCCCGTGCTGTACGTGCAACTGGCGCCGGGGGAGCGACCGTGCCGCTTTTACCTGCTGCGCTACGAGTGGGGTATGAGTTGGGACGAGGATCCGGCCAATGACCACTTCGTCCACCATGGACTGACCGCGGAGGCGGAGCGGACCGTTCGAGGGCGCCTCACCGCCCGTCTGTCCGGGCACTATCGGCACGTTCCCGCGTTTGACCTCGAAGAGGGACGCGTTGGTGGCGACCTGATCTGGCGTTTCTGAGTGGGGCGCCGTGCCCGCTGGCCGTTCCGGGAAAGATATTTTTTTCCCTTCGGAAAACAAGACATACCCCTGATCAGCGGCTAAGATTGGCGATAAGGGGGCGGGCTGTCTCGTGTCCAAACGGATGTATGGTTGACAGTCTCCCAAGTCCCGGCTACATTTGAGAATTTCCTTGAGGGGGCGGTCGTACCCCGGCTTGCTCTGGTCGGATTCGGCGGGGCTTCACATTGATGCCTTGGGGTTAGATAAATGGGACTGCGGGAGAGAATTCAGGCAGACCTGAAAGTGGCCATGAAGGCGGGGGAAAAGGGTGTTGTGGGTACCCTCCGCATGCTTCAGGCGGCGCTTAAGAATCGGGAAATCGAGTTGCGCAGGCCACTTGAGGATGCCGAAGAGACGGCCATCGTGCAAACGGCCATCAAGCAGCGCAAGGATTCCCGGGCCCAGTACGAGGCCGGCGGGCGTCAGGATCTGGCGGATCAGGAAAAATTTGAGATTGAGGTGATACAGGCGTATCTGCCACCTCAACTCTCGGACGAGGCGTTGGAACGGATTGTCGATGCGGCCGTGTCGGAAACCGGCGCCACAGGTATGAAAGACATGGGCGCAGTTATGAAATGTGTGTTGGCCCGATGTGCGGGCCAGGCCGACGGCTCCACAGTGAGCGCAAAGGTGCGGGAAAAACTGGCGTGACGACGATGTGTTTGTGGCGTTGATCGCGGGTTAGGCGGGCGACAGGCGGCAGGGGAAGCGGCGGGCGACCAGACCAAGGTAACTGGTGGGGGGAAGGCGTACGGGTGCAGATTCCGGACGATCAAATAGAGCGGGTGAAGGCTGCGGCCGACATCGTCGAGGTGGTATCGGCGCACGTGCCGATTCAGCGCAAGGGTCAGAACCACTTCGGCCTGTGTCCGTTCCATAGCGAAAAATCGCCGTCGTTTTCCGTCAACGCCGCCAAACAGATTTTTCACTGCTTCGGCTGTGGCGAAGGCGGCAACGTCATCACCTTCATGATGAAGATGGAGCGGCTGGCGTTTCCCGAAGCCGTGCGCCATCTGGCCGACCGCTACGGCGTGTTGATTACCGCGGGTGAGGACGATGGGGGCCGCGGCCGGGATGATCGGGAGCGGGTCAAGCGGGTGAACGAGGCAGCGCAGTCGGTGTTTTGTGGTCAGGTTGGGGGTGTTGGAAGTGACGATACCCCTGCCCGGTACCTTGCGGAGCGTGGTTTGGGTGCGGATGCCGTGGCGGCGTTCGAACTGGGCTGGGCCGCCGACAGTTGGGACGGCCTGACCGGGCGGTTGCGCCGTAGTGGCTTGTCCGAGGCGGATTTGCTGCTGGCCGGAGTGACCGTTAAGCGCGAAGACAGCGGTCGGGTGTACGACCGGTTCCGGGGTCGGCTGATGTTTCCGATCCGTTCCGCGAGCGGTGACCTGGTCGGGTTCGGCGGGCGTGCCATCGGAGATCGCACGCCGAAGTATTTGAATTCGCCCGAGACGCCGCTCTACAGCAAGAGCCGGGTGCTCTATGGCCTGCATCAGACCAAGCGGCGCAGCGGACAGCTGGCGCGGATTGCGGTGGTGGAAGGCTATATGGATGTGATCGCCTGTCACACCCATGGTGTGGACTGGGCGGTGGCGCCCCTGGGCACGGCGCTCACCGAGGAGCACGGCAGGCTTTTGGCCCGCTTTACGAACCGGGTGGACCTGGTGTTTGACGGCGATGCCGCAGGCCGGGCCGCGGCCAGAAAGGCGGCAGCGGTTCTGGCGCCGTATCCGGTGGAGGTGACCGTCGTCACGCTTCCCACTGGCGAGGATCCGGACTCCCTGGCGCGTAGTGAGGGGTCGGAACGGCTGCGGGAGCGGCTTACCGCCGGGGTGCCGATGATGGAATTCCTGCTTGCTGATTGCCTGAATGGTCACGGGCAGGCCCCGGTTGAACGGCGGCTGGTGGCGGCGCAGCCGGTATTTGATGTGCTCGGGCGGATTGGTGATCCGATGCGCCGGGGACACTACCTGGGCCGCGTGGCCGAGGCGCTCGGGGTGCGCGAGACGGATCTGTCCCGCCACCTTAAACGCGGCAACCCGCGCCGTGGGCCGGCGGGTGACGATACGGCAACCCGCCGGACGTCGCAGCCGATACCGTTCGGCGAAGCGCTGCTGCTGGCACTGGCCCTTCAGGAGAAGGTGGACGCGGGCTGGTTGTGCGATCGGGTGTGCGCCAGCGCCTACACCGATCCGCGGGCTCGGGTGGTGGCGGAGGCGCTGGAGGCAAGTGTCGCCGCCGGCAACGGTGTGGATGGGGTCGTTACCCTGCTGCAGGCCGATATGCCGGCCATGGGGCTGGTGACCGGCTTGATGAGCCGCGAGTTGGCGCTGGAAGGTGACGCGATGGTCTGCGCCGAGGAGTGTGTGGCGGATTTGATGAAAAAAGAGACTCGGGAAGTGGGTCGCCGCCTACTGGAAGATATTCGGGCGGCCGAGGCAAACGGGGATGTGGCGAAGGTTCGGGCGCTACTGGAACAGAAGAACGCGTTGGCTCGGGTGGGCCAGCAAATCGCAACTGGGTGAGAACACGTCCCGTTAAGCGGGCAGACGTAAAAAAGGGGAAGATGAAGATGCAGGGTGTGGAGAAAATGGAAGAAATCAACACAATGGTTGAGTTGGGTCGGGAAAAGGGTCATCTGACCTACGACGACCTGAATCAGCACCTGCCCGCCGACTTCGTGTTGCCGGACCAGATCGAGCAAGTCATCAATGTCCTCCGGGAACTGGACATCGAGGTGCTCGAAGGTGACGTGATGATCGGGGATGACAGCGACCTCGGCGTCATTTCGTCCCGCAGGCCCCGCGGAGGCGGCCGAACCGCGGCGGATAAGGCCATCGACCTGTCCCCCGGAGAATTTTCCCGAACCGATGATCCGGTGCGCCTGTACCTCAAGGAGATGGGTACCGTGTCCCTGCTCACCCGTCAGGGCGAGATCGAAATCGCCAAGCGCATTGAGGCCGGCAAGCAGGAGACCAGCGCCGTGCTGTTCACGCTGCCGATGGGCCTGCGGCGCTTGGGCGAGCTGTACGACGCGATCCGCAAAGGCGATGAGAACATCTCCATCAAGAACGTGGTGGTGCCCCGTCCGGAGGATATTCAGCCGGATCAGGAACCCGACTTCGGCCCAATTCAGGAGCACTACCTGTCGGTGATGCGCAAGGTGCGCCGTGCCGGTAGCGCGCTGGCCAAGCTGCACGACGAGTGGCAGGAGTGTGAGGATCTGAACCATCGCCGCCGTCTCAAGCTCAAGCTGAATGAGAGCCGCGCCGCGATTGCCGAGATGGTCAACGAGGTGAACCTGGTGCCGCTGGTTGCCAGCGATCTGGGCGACCGCTTTAACGATGCGTACCAGCGCCTGCTTGCGGCCGAGAAGACCATTGCCTACTGCCGTAAGCGGTTGGGCGTGACCACCGAGGAGATGCGCCAGGGCTTTACGGCGCTGGAGGACGACGCCGACGTCGCGGTGGTGGCGAAGCAGTTGAATATTGAGCCGGATGCGCTGAGTGATTTGTTTACCCGCTTCAGCGAGGCCGAGACGGAAATCTATGACGTGGTGGACCTGATCGGGATCAGCCCGGAAGAGTTCAAGGAGTGCAAGAAAAGTTACAATCGTGGTGTGCTCAAGACCGAAATCGCCAAGACCGAACTGATCGAGGCCAACCTCAGGCTGGTGGTTTCCATCGCCAAGAAGTACACCAACCGTGGGTTGCAGTTCCTCGATCTGATTCAGGAGGGCAACATCGGCCTGATGAAGGCGGTGGACAAGTTCGAGTACCGTCGCGGGTACAAGTTCTCCACCTACGCCACCTGGTGGATCCGTCAGGCCATCACCCGCGCCATTGCGGACCAGGCCCGCACCATCCGTATCCCGGTGCACATGATCGAGACCATCAACAAGCTGATCCGGGTGTCCCGCCAACTGGTGCAGGAGCACGGCCGCGAACCGACCACCGAGGAGTTGGCCGAGCGCATGGAAATGAGCCTCGACAAAGTGCGCAAGATCCAGAAGATCGCCAAGGAGCCGATCTCCCTGGAAACCCCCATCGGTGAGGAGGAGGACTCCCACCTGGGTGACTTTATTGAGGACAAGAACGCCGTGTCGCCGGTGGAGAGCGCGGTCCGTTTCGACCTGCAGCGGCAGATTGACACGATTCTCGCGGGGCTGACGCCGCGGGAGGAACTGGTGCTGCGCAAGCGCTTCGGGATCGGCCAGGAGCAGGAGCATACCCTGGAGGAAGTGGGGCAGAGTTTTGACGTGACCCGTGAGCGGATTCGCCAGATTGAGGCCAAGGCGTTGCGCAAACTTCGTCACCCGTCCCGTTCAAAGCGACTGCGGTCGTTCGTGGATATGATAGGCTGAGGGACCGCACGGGCGACCCGGTCGGATAATCGACCGGGTACGGCGGGCCCATAGCTCAGTTGGTTAGAGCGGCCGGCTCATAACCGGCTGGTCCCAGGTTCGAGTCCTGGTGGGCCCACCAAACCCCTCCCGGGCTTTAACCGGTATGCCTTCCTGTTGAGGGTGAAGGCGGCAACAAACGGAAAGGAACCATTCACGTTGCAAGATCAGCTTCGGCTCCTCCTGGAACTGCAAGAGGTCGACGAGGCCATCGCCAGGGCGCGCATCCAACAGAAAAAACTGCCTGAGAAGGTGGCTGAGGAATATTCGGCGTTTTCAGAAGCTGAGCAAGAGGTTCAGGAGGCGGAAGCCGCCTTCGCCGAGCGGGAGAAAGCGCGTCGGGGGCTTGAGGCCGAGCTTGCCGAGAACGAGGCCCACATGGTTCGTCTAAAGAGTCACATCAAGGAAATTACCAACACCCGCGAATACCAGGCCTACATCCAGGAAATGGATGGGATACAAGCCACCATCGGCAAACTTGAAGAGCAGATTCTGACACTGCTCACCGATGCGGACCAGCTCAAGGAAACCCTGGAAGGGTACCGGGTGGTACTCGAAGAGCGCCGCGCCGTCTACGAAGCGGAACGGGCCAAGGTGGATGCCGAACTGGGTGTGATTGAAGAGGATGTGGTGCGCCAAGCCACCGAGCGCAGCAACCGCGCCGATAAGGTGGACAAAAAACTGCTGCGCCGTTACGAGCGTATCGCCCAGACCATGCGCCATGCGCTGGTCGGGATAGAGGGCTACACCTGTAGCGGCTGCAAATTGAATGTGCCGCCCCAGCTGGTGTCCGAGGTCAAGCGGGGTGAGGATATCCACCAGTGCCCCCAGTGTCACCGGCTTCTGTTCGCCCCCGAGGCGGGCGCGGAACAGGATGCCCAGGAACAATCGACTGCCTGACCGCGCTGTCTCGGATGAAGGGGGGGCGGGTCCAAGCCGGCCTGTAAGCCGAGTTCTGTTCCCCGGTCCCTTGCGGGCGCCGGGGCGATGACCATCCATCTAGGGCCCGGATTGCTCCGGGCCTCAAGCGATCAACCCGGGAACATCGGACGAACCGCCCTCAATCGTCCCCCTATTTGATCTTGCTCCAGGTGGGGTTTGCCGTGCCTCCCCTGTCACCAGTGGGAGCGGTGGGCTCTTACCCCACCTTTTCACCCTTGCCCGCACCCTCCCGCAAAAGAGGGCCGCTGGCGGTATGTTTTCTGTGGCACTTTCCGTCGGGTTACCCCGCCTGGGCGTTACCCAGCACCCTGTTCTGTGGAGCCCGGACTTTCCTCCCGCGTCCGCCTCACCGAAGTGAGGCGGACACCGGCGGTCATCCGGCCGGCTTGGGCCCGTCCCTATTGTAGCGGTTCCGCAGGTACGGTGCAGGGCGTCCGGGGGAAAACAAAAATCGGCTGCGAGATTCCGGTATAATGACGCCCGGATCTTGTGGCAGTGCCGTCTCCGGTAACCGGAGCGGTCAGTGGAGGTTGTACGATGGAGTCGCCCGAGTTCGTTCACCCGGTGGATATTCTGGTTGAGGAGCACCGGAAGATAAGCCGGTATATCGTCAACTTTTCCGATCTTCTGGAGAGTCCGGGGGAGTGGGAAGCGGCAATCCAGAACGCCATTCAGCTGATCAACCACGACTTTCTTCAACACGAGCGCCGGGAGGCGATCCTGATTGAGGAGGTTGAGCGGTTGATGGGCGGCAAGATCGGCCCGATCGAAATGGTCGAGAAGGAGCACCGCCAACTCGATTCACTCAGAAAGCGATTTAACAAGGTGCTGGAGTCCATCGATCTGACCCAGGTGAAGGGCGATGACCCGGCGGTGCTGGAATTGCTCGAAATCGGCAACCGGCTGGTGTGGGCGAAAAAAAGTCACTTCTTCAAGGACGAGCGGTTTCTGTTTTCCGCCGCCCGCGGGGCGCTTGAGGCGGACCGGTTGCGGGAAATCGCCTGGCGTATGGAAGCCATCTGAGCCGTCCTGCCCTTCAGAGGCGGGCGCAATTGCTTGAAAATTATGACTTGTTGTTCCATCATTGAAAGTTGGAGCAGTTTTCGGGAAATGCCGGGCGAATCCAGCAGGTGGGTTTCCACCTCGGGTGATTCCGGCTTGTGGAGAGTGACCGATTATGTGGAATCGAAAGACGCCGCCTGATGGCGTGAGTAAGGTTCGGCCCGACGAGGTCGAGACCCATTCCAAAAACGTTTCCGAGATGAACAGGAGCAAGCCGATGAGCACAGTGGCCGTGATCGGAAAGTCGATTGTGATCAAGGGGGAGTTGTCGGGTAACGAGGACCTGACCGTGGAGGGAACCGTTGACGGAAAGATCACCCTGACCGACAACAATCTGGTGATTGGTGAAGAGGGTCGGGTCAACGCCAACCTGTTTGCGCGCATGGTAACCATCACCGGCAAGGTGGAGGGGGATGTGGTCGCCAGCGAGCGGGTGGAGATCAGCGAGTCCGGTTCCCTCAAGGGCAACATCCGTTCGCCCCGGCTGGTGATCAACGATGGGGCCTTCTTCCAGGGCAGCATCGAGATGCAGAAGCCCGGCATGAGCGATACCCCGGTCAACAAGCCCAAAATTCAGGAAAAACCCTCCTCCAGCACGCCGGCCAAGCCCGTCGCGGAGATGGTCTAGCCGGCGCACCGGTCGGAGAGATCGGCTGTGTATCTCAAACTGACCCACCGCCGCTACTATGGCGATCGGGCGGAGGCGCGCCCGGATGCCGCCATCGCCCTGCTGGATGACGAGTATGAAAGCCCCACGTTCAAGCGGGTTAGCGCACATCTGGCGCGGGGGGCCGGGCACAGTGTGCTGGACCTGGGCATTGTGAACGGTGAGACGGTCAACACCCTGGGCGCCACCGGGGCACGGGTATTCGTACACGATCTGGTTACGCCCCTGTGTGGTCAGCTTGCCGCGGGGAAGATCGACGTGGATGCGCTTCTGGAGGGACTTGATTTTCTCCCTGAGAGTGTCGACGTGATATTCGCTTGGGAGATATTTGCGCTGCTGCCGCCCGAATCCGCGCAGAAACTGTTGTCCCGCATGAGCGGCTGGCTGCGGCCCCGAGGACTGGTGATGGGGGTGTTCCAGACCGAAGCCAGCAATCAGAGCCGCCGTTTTCGGTTGCAGGCGGATGGAGTGGTTAAGATCGAGGAAGTGCTCGGCCTTCCGGATTCCCTGGAACCTGTTACGAATAACGACGTGATGGTCCTGTTTTCCAACTTTACCCTGGTGCACTCGGCACTGGTCCGGACCCGCCTTCGGGAGGTGCTGGTTCAGCGTCGGGATGGGTAACCTTCCACCGGCTGATACCTGTCCGCATTTTGGCATCCTGTCGACCCTTGACAGGGAGCCGGTAACCGCATAACATACCTCGCTTCTCTTGTTTACCGGCTCCGTGCCGGCGTAGCTCAGTTGGCCAGAGCAGCTGATTTGTAATCAGCAGGTCGTGGGTTCGAATCCCTCCGCCGGCTCCAGCCGGTGGTCAGGGGGCGCGGGTTCGTTGATGAGATGACAAAAATTTAGTGATTTCGGGGAGGTGCCCGAGTGGTCAAAGGGAGCGGACTGTAAATCCGTCGGCTACGCCTACGAAGGTTCAAGTCCTTCCCTCCCCACCATTTGGGCTCGCGGGAATAGCTCAGCTGGCTAGAGCACCAGCCTTCCAAGCTGGGGGTCGCGGGTTCGAATCCCGTTTCCCGCTCCAAGGTTGTAGGTGTTTGGTTGGTATGCCCTTGTAGCTCAGTCGGTAGAGCACTTCCTTGGTAAGGAAGAGGTCACCGGTTCAAATCCGGTCAAGGGCTCCACTTGATCCGCGGGCGGGAAATGGGTGTTCACCAGGGGTGAATGTCCGGTGAGTTGCGTTTCGGGAATTGCGTTTAAAGAGGTGAACGGCAATGGCCAAGGAAACATTTGACAGAAGCAAGCCGCACGTCAATGTGGGGACGATCG
>JBHHVE010000012.1:0-69962 GCA_046754085.1 Leptospirillia bacterium | reverse complement strand
GTTTCGCGATCCGTGAGGGCGGCCGCACCGTCGGTGCCGGCGTCATTACCAAGATTCTGGAGTAACGAAACGTGCGCGAAATTATCAGCCTGGCTTGCGGCGACTGCAAGCGGCGTAATTACTCGACGAAAAAGAACAAGCGCAATACACCGGACCGGGTGGAGTTGTCCAAGTATTGCCGGTTCTGCCGGAAGCATGTTGCCCACCGGGAAGTGAAATAGAGCACATGAATGCTCGGTGCCGTGGATATAGGGCAGTAGCTCCAACTGGTAGAGCGGCGGTCTCCAAAACCGCATGTTGGGGGTTCGAATCCCTCCTGCCCTGCCACCGGATTTTCCGTGGCGTGGTTTAGGGGGGACAGGTAGTGGGTTTCTTCCGGCGTATTTTCGAGTTCTTTGCCGAGGTCAAGGCCGAGGTGAAGAAGGTTGTATTTCCCAGCCGTCGGGAGACCATTGGGTCGACCGGGGTGGTGATTGTGTTCGTTCTGATACTCGGGGTCTACCTCGCCATTGTTGATGGAATTTTCCTCAACATGGTCGAGTGGTGGCTCGATATTCTGGGGTAAGGGTAGATGACCGAAGCCGAGACCAAGACTGATGCCGAGCCCGAGGATAACCCCGAGGGCCAGGCTGAGGCTGAAACCGAAGTGAGTGCTGAAGCTGAAACCGAGGTTGAGGCTGAGGGCAAGGCCGAAATCGGGATCGGGTCCGAGGCCAACCCGGATCACGACTGGTACGTGGTTCAGACCTACTCGGGGTATGAGTCGCGGGTGCAGCAGAGCCTTCTGGAGCGGGTCAAGGCGCTTGGTCTGGAGTCTTCGATCAGCGATGTCCAGGTGCCTTCGGAAGAGGTGCTGGAGATTCGCGGTGGCAAGAAGCGCAAGAGCAACCGCAAGTTCTTCCCCGGCTACGTCCTGGTTGCGACGAATTTGACGGATGAGATCTGGCACCTGATCAAGGAGATTCCCAAGGTCACCGGCTTCGTGGGCGGCAGAAAACCCACGCCGCTGGCTCCGGAGGAGGTCAGCGATCTGGTCTACCGCCTGGAGACGGGCGCCCGCCCGCCGCGGGCGACCGTGGACTTTGCCGTGGGTGACAGTGTGAGGATTATTGAAGGACCCTTTTCCGGGTTTGTGGCAAACGTGGACGAGGTGCTTGAAGCGCAGTCGAAGCTCAAGGTGATGGTGACCATATTCGGTCGATCCACCCCGGTGGAGCTGGGCTTCCTTCAGGTCGAGGCGGCCTAGGTTTTTTGTGATTTCGGCACCCGCGTGCGGGTGTGTGCAGAAGTAGGAATATCGGCAGATGGCAAAGCAGATAAGCGGCTATATCAAGCTTCAGATTCCCGCCGGGAAGGCCAATCCGGCGCCGCCTATCGGGCCGGCGCTGGGTCAGCACGGCGTAAACATCATGGAGTTTTGCAAGGCATTTAACGCCCGCACCCAGGATCAGGGTGGTGACATCATTCCGGTGGTGATCACGGTGTTCTCCGACCGCTCGTTCACCTTCATCACCAAGGTGCCGCCGATGTCGGACCTGCTCAAGAAGGCCGCCAAGATCAAAAAGGGCGCGACCAACTCGGTCAAGGAGACGGTTGCAACCATCTCCGAGGGGCAGGTGGAAGAGATTGCCAAGCGGAAAATGCCGGATTTGAACGCGGTGGATCTGGCGGGCGCCATGAACATCGTCAAAGGCACTGCCCGCAGCATGGGCATCAAGGTCAGTTCTTAACGTAACGCGTGAAATAGCAGAGTGAGCGACGCCATGGGCAAGCGCATGACGGCCGCCAAGGCCAAGATTGAAAAAACAGAGCACGAACTCGACGAGGCGATTGCCCTGGTCAAGGAGTGTGCGACCTCAAAGTTTGACGAGACCATTGATCTTGCGATCCGTCTCGGGGTGAACCCGCGCCACTCGGACCAGATGGTGCGGGGCAGCGTGGTCATGCCGGGTGGAACCGGAAAGGTGGTGCGTGTGCTGGTGTTCGCCCAGGGCGAGAAGGTCAAGGAGGCGGAAACCGCCGGCGCCGACTACGTGGGTGGCGCCGACATGGTCGAAAAGGTGCAGGGCGGCTGGACCGAGTTCGACACGGTGGTGGCCACCCCGGACATGATGGCCCAGGTCGGGCGTCTGGGTAAGGTGCTGGGTCCGCGCGGCATGATGCCGACGCCCAAGACCGGTACAGTCACTTTTGACCTGGCCAAAGCCATTGAGGACATCCGTTCCGGTAAGGTGGACTACAAGGTCGAAAAGGCCGGAATCATCCACGCACCGGTGGGCAAGGCGTCGTTCGAGCCAGAGCAGATCAAGAAAAATTTCCTCGCCCTGATCGACTCGATCATCAAGGCCAAGCCGTCTTCGGCCAAGGGCAGGTACATTCGCAGCGTCACCCTCACCTCCACCATGGGTCCGGCGGTCCGCCTGGACGCGTTGGCGGTTGGCAAAATGGGCGCGTAAACAGAATTTTGCCCGCTGCCGCGTTGGTTGATGCGGCAGCGGGCTTAAACCGGCACCCGGGAGACCGGGGCCATCGGAGACAGTGGGTGTGCCCGAAGGGGCGCTTAATGGAATATTCCACCCGCCGAGATGGAGGGCCGGGACAACACGTGGTTATGCGTACTGTCCCTTCCACCATTCGGAACATCAATCCAGTACGTGGAGCAGGACAACTATGAATCGAGCTGAAAAGCAGAGCCAGGTCGATTCCATTCGGGAACAGTTTGATCGTTCCTCCCTGAGCATCGTCGCGGGATACGAAGGGCTTTCGGTCGCCCAGTTGACCGGCTTTCGTAGCGAGTTGAGCAAGGTGGAAGGCAGTTTTCGGGTGGTCAAGAACACCCTGGCGCGGCGTGCGGTCGAAGATCACGCAGCCGCGGGACTGAACGATCACTTCAAGGGTGCCATCGGCGTGGTGTTCGCTTATGGCGACCCGGCCGCGGCGGCCAAAGTGGTCAAGGAATTCATCAAGGAAGCGGAGCTGTTTACGGTATCCGCGGGGATCATCGAGGGCGAGATTCTCGATGCGGCGGGCGTGAAGCAGATTGCCGACCTCCCCAGCCGCGAGGAGCTTCTGGCCAAGATGGTCGGCTCCATGAACAGCCCGATACAAGGCATTGTGAGCGTGCTGCACGGCACCATGCGCAACCTTGTGTACGTCCTTTCCGCCGTTTCGAAAGAGAAGGCGGCGTAGGCGGGTTCAAACCGCCGGATGCATTTGTTTTTTTTAGATTTATAGCGATTTAAGCGAAAGAGGAGTGAATAAAATGGCCAAGCTGTCTCATGACGAAATGATTTCCGCCATCGAGGAGATGACGGTTCTCGAACTCAACGAACTGGTCAAGGCGCTGGAAGAGAAGTTCGGCGTATCCGCCGCTCCGGTGGCCGTGGCTGCCGCGGGTGGTGGCGGTGGTGGTGAAGCCGCCGCTGAGGAGAAGAGCGAGTTCGACGTGGTGCTCACCGCGGCCGGCGACAAAAAGATCGGCGTTATCAAAGTGGTTCGCGAGATCACCGGCCTGGGCCTCAAAGAGGCCAAGGATCTGGTGGATGGCGCTCCCAAGTCCGTCAAGGAAGGCGTGACCAAGGACGAGGCCGAAGAAGCCAAGGCCAAGCTCGAAGAAGCTGGCGCTCAGGTCGACCTGAAGTAACCGCTGTCGCCTGATTTCAGGCGGCGGGATCGGATTGTGCCACGCCCGTGGGGGGACTCCCCGGGCGTGGCCGGACTTTTGGCGGGTCGAGCGAGGGAGAAGGCATGGGTAACACCGTCCAGTGTGGATTGCGTGATCGGGTCAATTTTGCAAAACAGAAGGATGTGGTTAGTGTCCCGAATCTGATACAGATTCAGTCCGGGTCGTTTGCCAACTTCCTGCAACACGATGTGGCGCCGGAAGAGCGCGAGGAAATCGGCCTGCAGGCCGCTTTCCAGAGCGTTTTTCCGATCGAGGGCTACAACGGTGCGGCGCAGCTCGAGTTTATCGAGTACAAGCTGGGTCGTCCCAAGTTCGATGTCCGTGAGTGCCTCGAACGGGGCATGACCCTTGCCGCCTCCCTCCGTATCAAATGCCGCCTGGTGGTGTTTGAAACCGGTGCGGACGGCAAGGAGAAGACCCCGCAGTCAGTGAAGGAGCAGGAGGTCTACCTGGGCGAGTTGCCGCTCATGACCGACACCGGCACCTTTGTGATCAATGGTACCGAGCGGGTGGTGGTCAGTCAGTTGCACCGCTCCCCCGGTGTGTTCTTCAGCCACGACAAGGGCAAAACCCACGCCTCCGGAAAGGTGTTGTTCTCCGCCCGGGTGATCCCCTACCGCGGCTCCTGGCTCGACCTGGAGTTCGACGTCAAGGACCACCTGTACGTGCGTATCGACCGTCGCCGCAAGCTGCCTGCCACCGTACTTCTGAAGGCGTTTGGCTACTCCACCGAGGACATCCTGGAGATGTACTACCCGGTGGAGGAGGTGCATCTCGACGGCGACAAGGTGGACGCCGAGCTTGCCCCTGACATTCACGTCGGCCTGCGCTCTCCGCTGGCGATTCTCCATCCGAAGACCGGCGACGTGCTGGTCAAGGAGAACAACAAGATTACCAAGGTGGGCCTCAAACGCCTGAGCGAGGCCGGTATCACCCGCTTCCCCATGAGCCGTGAGACCTTGGTCGGTCGGGTGGCCGCCCACGACATCAGCGACCCCAAGAGCGGCGAGGTCATCGTCGCCAGAAACGAGGAGCTGACCGAGGACAAGGTGGCCGAAGTCATCGGTGCCGGAATCACCCGGATCAGCCTGCTGTTTATCGACGGCGTGAAGGTGCTGCCGGCCATTCGGGACACCATGGCCCTGGAGAATGTCTCCAGCCCCGATGAAGCCAAGGTTGAGATCTACAAGCGTATTCGCCCGGGGGAGACCCCCACGCTGGCGGCGGCCCAGAACCTGTTTGCGGACCTGTTCCTGAACGCCAAGCGCTATGACCTGTCCCAGGTGGGGCGGCTCAAGGTAAACGCCAAGCTGGGGGTTAAGTTACCTCTGGATCACCGTACCCTGGCTGCCGTGGATGTGGTGGAAGTGGTGCGTTACCTGGTGCTGCTGCGTACCGGCAAGGGCGAGGTTGACGATATCGATCACCTGGGCAACCGCCGGGTGCGCGCCGTCGGCGAGCTTCTGGAAAACCAGTTCCGCATCGGGCTGGTGCGCATGGAGCGTACCGTCAAGGAGCGTATGAACCTGGTGGAACTGCCGGAGGCGGTGCCCCACGACGTGATCAACGCCAAGCCGGTGTCGGCCTCGATCAAGGAGTTCTTCGGCTCCTCGCAGCTGTCCCAGTTTATGGACCAGACCAACCCCCTGTCCGAGATCACCCACAAGCGCCGCCTGTCGGCCCTGGGGCCGGGCGGTCTGACCCGTGAGCGCGCCGGTTTTGACGTGCGCGACGTGCATCCGACTCATTACGGCCGGATCTGCCCGATCGAGACCCCGGAGGGTCCCAACATCGGCCTCATCACCAGCCTCGCCACCTACGCCCAGATTAACCGGTTCGGCTTCATCGAAAGCCCGTACTGCAAGGTGAAAGACGGCAAGGCCACCTCCGAAGTGAACTACCTGTCGGCGGTGGATGGCGAAAACTATTCCACCACCCAGGCCAATACGCCGGCGGACGCCAAGGGCAAGTTCACCGAGGACCTGGTGCTGATCAGAAAGGCCGGCGACTTCCTGATGGTGCCGCCGAGCGAGGTGGAATACATGGATGTCAGTCCGCGCCAGATCGTCTCGGTGGCGACGGCGCTGATCCCGTTCCTTGAGAACGACGACGCCAACCGCGCGCTGATGGGTTCCAACATGCAGCGTCAGGCGGTTCCCCTTCTGCAATCGGAGGCCCCGGTGGTGGGCACCGGTATGGAGCACGTGGTGGCCCGCGACTGTGGCTATGTGCTGCGCGCCCTGCGCGCCGGCCATGTGGAGAGTGTGGACGCCGCGCGCATCGTGGTGCGGGTGGACGACGACCAGATTGACAAGGGTGCGGGTCCGGTCGATATCTATACCCTGATCAAGTGGCAGCGCTCCAACCAGAATACCTGCATGAACCAGAAGCCTCTGGTGACCGTGGGTCAGCGGGTGGAGACCGACCAGATCCTGTGTGACGGCCCGTCCACGGAGCAGGGCGAGCTTGCCCTCGGCAAGAACGTGCTGGTCGCGTTCATGCCGTGGGAGGGCTACAACTACGAGGACGCCATCCTGCTGTCCGAACGACTGGTGAAGGACGACGTATACACCTCCGTGCATATCGAGGAGTTCACCATCGAGGCGCGGGACACCAAGCTGGGTCCTGAGGAAATCACCCGCGACATCCCCAACGTGGGCGAGGAGATCCTGGCCGACCTGGACGAGTCGGGCATTATTCGCATTGGCGCCGAGGTGCTGCCGGGCTCCATCCTGGTGGGCAAGGTGACGCCGAAGGGCGAAACCCAGCTTACCCCGGAAGAGAAACTGCTGCGCGCGATCTTCGGCGAGAAGGCCGGGGACGTGAAGGACGCCTCGCTCTACATGGGTCCCGGCACCACCGGTGTGGTGGTGGATGTGAAGATCTTCTCCCGCAAGGGCACCGAGAAGGACGAGCGTTCCCAAGCCATTGAGTTCCAGGACATTCAACGTCTGGAGCGCAACCACCGGGATGAGATGCGGGTACTGGACGAGGAGTTCTTGACCAACCTGCGGCGCTCCATGGTGGGCAAGGAGAGCGCCCGGGACTACGTTGACCCGGACACCGGCGACGTGGTGCTGAAGCGTCGTCGGCCGATTGACGCCCCGGCTCTGGGACTGATTCCCAACGAGAACCTGCACAACATCGTGCTGGCCAAGGCCGAGGATCAGGACGCCATCGAGCGGCTGGAGATGGACTACCGCGAGAAGCGCGGTGAGCTTCAGATGGTCTTTGACGAGCGTGTTGGCCGCCTCAAGAAAGGCGATGAGCTTCCTCCGGGCGTGCTCAAGCTGGTCAAGGTTTACGTGGCCATGAAGCGCAAAATCCAGGTGGGTGACAAGATGGCTGGACGCCACGGCAATAAGGGCGTGGTGTCGCGGGTGCTGCCTGCGGAGGACATGCCGTATCTGCCGGACGGCACGCCGGTGGACATCGTGCTGAACCCCCTGGGTGTGCCGTCCCGTATGAACGTCGGGCAGATCCTTGAAACCCATTTGGGCTGGGCCGCCAGAACCCTCGGCCTGCACGTCGCCACCCCGGTGTTCGACGGCGCCAAGGAGGCGGAGATCAAGGAGATGCTCGAAAAGGCGAACCTGCCCAGCAGTGGTCAGGTCATCCTTCGTGACGGCAAGACCGGCACCCAGTTCGATCGACCGGTCACGGTGGGGCAGATGTACATGCTGAAGCTTCACCATCTGGTCGATGACAAGATCCACGCCCGTTCCATCGGACCTTACTCGCTGGTCACCCAGCAGCCCCTTGGCGGTAAGGCCCAGTTCGGCGGTCAGAGGCTCGGGGAGATGGAGGTGTGGGCGCTGCAGGCGCACGGCGCCGCCAGCACCCTGCAGGAGTTCCTCACCGTCAAGAGTGATGACGTACCGGGCCGTTCCAAGATGTACGAGTCCATCGTCAAGGGTGAAAACTACCTGGAGAGCGGCATCCCCGAGTCGTTTAACGTGCTCATCAAGGAGCTGCAGGCCTTGTGCCTGGAGGTTGAGCTCCTGAGGGCCGTGGACACCTAGGCGCCGCCCGTCGGTTTGATCGCTTTTTATAACGGCTTACTTTCCAGATAAGCGGAGACAACATGCTCACCAGCTTTCACGATCGCTCCCGCAACGCCATCCAGTTCGATGCCTTGCGGATTCACCTGGCCAGCCCCGAAAAGATTCGTTCCTGGTCTTATGGTGAGGTGAAGAAGCCCGAGACCATCAACTACCGGACCTTCAAGCCGGAGAAGGACGGGTTGTTCTGCGCCCGTATTTTCGGCCCGACCAAGGACTGGGAGTGTTCTTGCGGCAAGTACAAACGTATGAAGCACCGCGGTGTGGTGTGTGACAAATGCGGCGTTGAGGTCATCCAGTCCAAGGTGCGGCGTGAGCGCATGGGTCACATCGACCTGGCGGCTCCGGTGGCGCACATCTGGTTTTTGAAGGGGCTTCCCAGCCGCATCGGCAACCTGCTCGATGTCACCCTGAACCACCTGGAGCGGGTGCTCTACTTCGAGGCCTACATCGTGCTTGACCCGGCCGACGCACCGGTCAAGGCGCGCGACGTGCTGGCCGAAACCGAGGCCCGCGAGTTGTTGGCCGAGCACCCGGACATGCGCCTTGGCATGGGCGCCGAAGCCATTCGCGAACTGCTGGCGGACCTGGACCTGCAGGAGATGTCGGAGTCCCTGGCACAGCAGATCAAAGACGCCACCAGCATGACCACCAAGAACAAGCTGATCAAACAGCAAAAGGTGGTGGAGGCCATTCTTTCGTCCGACAACAAGCCGGAGTGGATGATCCTCAACGTGATCCCGGTGCTGCCCCCGGACCTGCGTCCCCTGGTGCCTCTGGATGGCGGCCGTTTCGCCACCTCGGACCTGAACGACCTGTACCGGCGCGTGATCAACCGCAACAACCGCCTGAAGCGCCTGATCGAGTTGAAGGCCCCCCAGGTCATCATCCGTAACGAAAAACGGATGTTGCAGGAGTCGGTGGACGCCCTGTTCGACAATGGCCGCCGCGGCCGCGCCATTCGGGGCGCCAACAAGCGGCCCCTGAAGAGCCTGTCGGACATGCTCAAGGGAAAGCAGGGCCGTTTCCGCCAGAACCTGCTCGGAAAGCGTGTGGACTATTCCGGCCGTACCGTGATCGTGGTGGGTCCGGAGCTGAAAATTCACCAGTGCGGCCTGCCCAAGAAGATGGCGCTGGAGCTGTTCAAGCCGTTTATCTTTGAGCGTCTTGAGGCCAAGGGCTACTGCACCACCATCAAGAGCGCCAAGCGCATGGTGGAGTTGGAGGAAGAAATCGTCTGGGACGTGCTCGACGAGGTTATCCGTGAGCATCCGGTAATGCTGAATCGTGCGCCGACCCTGCACCGTCTGGGCATTCAGGCGTTTGACCCGGTGTTGGTGGAAGGCAAGGCGATCCGCCTGCATCCCCTGGTCTGCACCGCTTTCAACGCCGATTTCGACGGCGACCAGATGGCGGTCCACCTGCCCTTGTCGATCGAGGCTCAGATCGAATGCCGCGTGCTCATGATGAGCGTCAACAATATTCTGTCTCCGGCCTCCGGCCAGCCGATCATGGTGCCGTCCCAGGATATGGTGCTGGGCTGCTACTGGCTGACCAAGGAGCGGGCCGGTTGCAAGGGTGAAGGCCGTACCTACTTCGGTCGTGACGAGGTGCGTATCGCCCTTGATCAGGACGAACTCCATATCCACGCCAAAATCACGGCACGGGTGCGGGGCGAGTTGTATGACACCACCGCCGGACGCGTCATTCTCGCGGAAATCCTGCCGGAAGGCATTCCGTTCGACCTGATCAACAAGGAAATGGGCAAGAAAAACGTGTCCGCCCTGATCAACACCGTGTTCCGCGATGCGGGCACCCGCGCCACCGTGCATCTGCTCGACCAGATCAAGGATTTTGGTTACCGTGCCGCCACCCTCGCGGGCATTTCCATCTGCATCGACGACATGCACATTCCGGACACCAAGGAGTCGACCATCGACACCGCCCGCGCCGAGGTGAAGGAGATCGAGCAGCAGTATGCCGCGGGTCTCATTACCAAGGGTGAGCGCTACAACAAGGTGGTGGACGTCTGGTCCCACACCACCGACAGTCTGGCCACCACCATGATGGACGATTTGCGGACCCGGGAGGAGACGGTTCGCAGCGGTGCCGCCGAGGAAGGCGCCCACTTCAACTCCATCTACATGATGGCCGATTCCGGCGCCCGTGGTTCGGCGGCCCAGATCAAGCAGCTGGGAGGCATGCGCGGTCTGATGGCCAAGCCCACCGGCGAGATCATTGAAACGCCCATTACCTCGAACTTCCGCGAGGGGCTGACGATGCTCCAGTACTTCATCTCCACGCACGGCGCCCGTAAGGGACTGGCGGATACGGCGCTTAAAACCGCCAACGCCGGCTACCTGACCCGTCGTCTGGTGGATGTTGCCCAGGACATTATCGTGATCGAGGAGGACTGCGGCACCCTGGAAGGCATTACCGTGACCGCCCTGGTTGAGGGTGGTGAGATCGTCGGCTCCCTGGAGGATCGTATCCTCGGGCGTTCCGCCTGCGACGACATCCACGATCCGGTCAACGACGAGGTGCTGGTGGCGGCCGGTGAGCCGATCGACGAGAGTAAGACCGCGGCCATTATCGAGGCCGGTATCGACGAGGTGCGGATCCGTTCGGTGCTGACCTGTGAGTTGCGCCGCGGTGTCTGCATCAAGTGTTACGGCCGCGACCTGTCCACCGGTAAGGTGGTGCAGCCGGGCGAGGCGGTGGGCGTGATCGCCGCCCAGTCCATCGGCGAGCCGGGCACCCAGCTGACCATGCGGACCTTCCATATCGGCGGTACCGCCAGCAAAGTGGCTGAGGAGAGCATCCTCAAGGCCAAGAACAAGGGGACCGTGCGTTTCGTCGACATGAAGGCGGTGCGTGACCAGCACGGCCAGTTGATCGTCCTGAACCGCAAGGCCAAGGTGGCCATCGACGAAGGCGGCCGTGAGAAGGAAAAATACGGCGTGATCTACGGCGCCAAGCTCTACGTCGAGGAGGGCCAGGAGGTCAAGCCGGGAGAAAAGCTGGTGGAGTGGGATCCGTTCTCCAACGCCATCATCACCGAGGTGGACGGTATCGTCGCCACCGGTGACGTGATCGAGGGCGTGACCATGCATGACGAGGTGGACGAAATCACCGGTATCTCCCGCCGGGTGATCACCGACTTCTCCGACTCCTCCCTGCGTCCGCGTATCTCCATCAAGGATGAGCACCACAAGACGAGGGAGTTGCCCGACGGTCGCGGCAACGCCCGCTACCTGCTGCCGTCCGGCGCCAACCTGCTGGTGGAGAAGGGCCAGGTGGTCAAACCGGGCGATATGCTCGCCAAGATTCCCCGTGAAACCACCAAGACCAAGGACATCACCGGTGGTCTGCCCCGGGTGGCCGAACTGTTCGAGGCCCGCCGTCCGAAAGAGTGTGCGGTCATCAGTGAAATCAGCGGTAACGTGGAGTTCGGCGGTTTCGCCAAGGGCATGCGTAAGCTCATCGTGCGCAACGAGTTGGGTGACGAGCGCGAGTACATGATCCCGCGCGGCAAGCACATCAACGTCCACGAAGGCGATTGGGTGGATGCCGGTGAGCCGCTCATGGACGGTGCCGCCAACCCCCACGATATTCTGGCGATTCTGGGCCCGAAAGAGCTGCAGAAATACATCGTGAACGAGGTTCAGGAGGTCTACAAGCTCCAGGGCGTGAACATCAACGACAAGCACATCGAGGTGATTGTCCGGCAGATGATGCGCAAGGTGCAGGTGGTCGATCCGGGTGATACCGGGTTGTTGCCCGACGGACTGGTGGATCGTCTGGTGTTCCAGGACACCAACCAGCGGGTGCTGGCCGAAGATGGACAGCCGGCCACGGCGCGTCCGGTGCTGCTCGGCATCACCAAGGCGGCCCTGTCCACCGACTCATTCATCAGTGCCGCATCGTTCCAGGAGACCACCCGGGTACTGACCGAGGCCGCCGTGTCCGGCAAGATCGACGACCTCTCCGGCTTGAAGGAGAACGTCATTGTCGGTCGCCGCATTCCGGCGGGTACCGGGCAGCGCGAGTACCGTCGCACCTATGTCCCGGCGGATGTCGATGCAGTGCGCCAGGAGGCGGCGAAGCTGGTGGAAAATCAGGTGGCCGCCATTGGCGCCGCCGCCGAAAGCGGGTTGACGCAGCCGGCGGCTCCGGCTGCCGAGCTGGCGGAACGCACGGATCAGGCCAGCGTTTCCTGATCCCGCTCCCGGCTGCCGGGCATACGCCCAGCAGTGTTAAGCCCCCGGATTGCCGGGGATTGAAAAGCCTCGACATAACGTATATGTCGAGGCTTTTTGCCGTTCGCCCCCCCCCGGTCGGGCCGCGCTTATCGAAAGGGCGCTATTGCTTCCGGGGGCTTGGCCCGATTGAAGTGCCGGGCCGATCGAGACGGGTTTCCAGATGCTATGGATGAATTCCGCCCTTGCGGGGGGTGCGCCGGGTGGAGCGGGAGCCAATCAACCCACACCCCGTTCCCTGCTGGGTTGCCCTGTGTATTGGTCGGATAACCCGCCTGCGGGTTATCCGCGTGTGGGATTCTGTACTTTTGGAGGCAGGGTGACGACCTGATTCTTGCCATTCTGCTTGGCGAAATGCAGGGCCTGATTGCCTCGTTTGAACAGCTCTTCCTCGTTTTCCCCGTCCTCAGGGTAGGTGGCAAGCCCGATGCTCACGGTGAAGGACACCGGGTCGGGGGTGTGTTTCGACACCACCTTCAATGACGCGATGGACTGGCACAGCCGCTCCGCCAGCACCAGGGCCGCTTCCCGGTTGGTATGGGGCAGTAGCACGGTAAATTCCTCACCGCCCCGCCGATAAACCGAGTCGATGGTGCGGGTGCCCGCCTCCAGGGTGCGTGAGCACGCCTTGATGCAGTCGTCCCCGGTGAAATACCCCATGCTGTCGTTGATGCGGCGGAAGTCGTCGATGTCCACCACCAGAAGCGACAACGGGCTGGCGTAGGGGTAGCGTTGGGCGCGCTCAACCTCTTCTTTAAAGCGCACGTCGAACGACCCCCGGTTCAACAGGCCGGTCAGGTAGTCGGTGATGGAGGCCTTTTTGAGGGCTTCGGTCTCCTTCAGTGCCTGCATCCGGTCGATGGCCAGCGCCGCCTGCTGACTGATCGGGATCAGCCGTTTCAGGTCCTGCCGGGAAAACGTGCTGCCGGCTTTTTTGTCGGTGACGTTGATGACTCCGAGGGGGTGGTTGTTGAGTTGAATCGGGATGCTGATGAATGAACGGGTGCGGTAGCGCGGGCGCATCTGGTCGGCCATGATCGGATCCACAGCGATGTCTTCGACCAGGAGCGGCTCACCGGTGGCAAGCACCCGTCCCGAGATACCCTCGCCGCGGCGGATGCGCACGTATTCCACATATTTTGGATTGATGCCGTGGATGGCGCGGATATGCATGCGTTTGTCGGTGGCATCGAGAAGCATCACCGAGCCCTGTTCCGCGGCCACCTCCTGGATTGCCTTTTCCAGGATTGCCTGGCACAGGGTATCGGCGTCGGAGGCCTCCCACAGGGTGGGGGAAATTTGCGGCGAGCCCATGTCGAACTGGTCTTCCAGTTGCGCCTCAAGGGCCTCTTTTTCCATCAACAGCCCTGCATGGCGGCAAAACAGGGAGATGGCGGCCCGGTCTTCCGGAGTGATCACGGTATTGATCAGGACCACCATGCCCGGGGAGAGGGCCCCCGGGATCGGGAATAACTCGAGCAGGGTGACTTCGGCGGGAAACCCGGCTTTCAGAATATCGTATACGGCGTCCAGGGAGGTGCCCTCCGGGCGCGACAGAGCATCCTGTACCCAGGGCAATTGTGCATCCACCAGGATCTGCTCCAGAATCGCGTCCGAAAACAGGGGGCTGTTTCCGGAAAACACCGTTTCGGGTTTTAAGTGGGCGCCGCTCTCATCCGTTTTCAACAGCATCGAGGCACCGGCGTTGAACAGAATCCCGAGGCCGTGCAGGATGGAGCGGGCGCGTTCGGAGGCGGGTTCCATTTCAAGTGCCGTGAGGATTTCCATCAGATAGCGGAATCGGGCCGATTGATCGAGCGCGGCATCGGTGGACCGCTCCATGCCCATGAAGGCCGCACCCACCTGCCGGGCCTGTTCGAGAAACTGCTTCACATCGGCGAGATCAAGCAGGCGGATGTCGGGAATCAGGGACTCGATCCGGTCCGGGTCGATGCCGAGGGTTTCCGCATAGGTGTGGAAGGCGTGAATATCCTCGTAGGAGGTGAATACCTTGCCGCCCAGAAGGACTTCGGCGGCGCCGTTCGGGAGAAGGGTCTGCGAGACCGCCTCGGTGATGAATACCGACAACTGGGCGTGGCATTTGAAAAGCTGGGTGCGTCCGGTTTCGATGGTTTTGGCAACCCCATGGTCACATTGGGAGCGGCAACGACCGGCAGTTTCAGGGTGTTCCCGCATGAGATGGCAGACCGGATTGTCGAGAGAAATCGGCGTATTCGGCACTCCGGCACTTCCGGAAAAGCGGCCCAGAGCCTGGCGCGCCACCTGGGCAAGCCCGTCCTGTACCAGTTGCCACGTTTCCGTGCCGGCAGCGTATTTATGGGATTCCTTGGTACTCATGCATTTCCTTGGTGTACCCCCGACGATACACACAAGCCCCCGTCATCACCGGAACCGCCAGTTTCGGGAAGCCAAAACCGACCGCTCGGAGCCATCCGGGGCCGTCTATTGATGGACTCTATCGACCCCCTAAATCTAGCAGAGAGGCGGGTTATCCACAAGCCGGAAAGGCACTTCCGACCCCGAATTCTGCTAAATGGGAGGGCATTTTATGGCATCGACCCGGGTCGATGCCGGTGCCTGCACCGTAATCAGTTTGCCGAGGCCGAGAATTCTGCCAGATCGGCTTGCAACTGGGTGGCCAGGGAAATCTGCCGCTGGCGGTCGCTGGTGTGACTGTCCTTGACCGGGGGGATGGTGCCGGTATTGACGTGGGCCTCTTTCAATTGGACATCGAAGAAGTGCTCGCCGGTGTCCTCGTGGTAGCTCTTGATGAGGGCGTCGAGCTGGTCTTTGAAATGCGCCACGTCCCGAGGACGGTAGGTCTGCATGAGACCCGTCAGGTACTCGAACTTCGACAGAAGAAACCGTCCGGTGCGGGAGAATCCGGTCAGAAACGACAGCAGGATCTCTTCCCGCCCCGCCGCCTGCCAGGCGGTGTGTCCCACCATGGCCTTGACCTGCGCCTGATCGTCGATGGGCACGGTGGCCTCGATGGCGGCGCTAATTTTTTTGGATAGCTGGTCCTCCAGGTGCAGGCGGCGCACCCAGCGGTCGATGATCACCTCCGGCAGCAGCATGCGGATGGTGTCGTCCTCGTACAGGTAGGTGGCGGTCAGCTTGCGGTCCACCAGTTCGGTGACGATCAGCCCCAGCACCACCGGCGTGATCCGGACCCGCTCCCGGTCTTCCACGTAGCGGGCCCGATCCTCCCAGGTGGGGGTATACATCGGCGAGAACACGGTGTCGATCATGGTCTCGTCGAGGCTGTCTGACTTCTCGGTGAGAAACGCTGTAACCTGATTACTCTGCAGCTCGCAACGGTCGGTGAGGCTACGCACCACCTGATCGGTCATCGCCATGGGCTCGGTCAGATCGGCGGCAAGTTTTTCGAGAAGTCGTTTCACGACCGGCGTCCTCCAGTCAGAGCAGGATGGATAACCCCCGGCGCGCCAGATGAAGCATCGCCGGGGGCGCGATCGGTATCCGTCAGGACAGCGTCAGACGCTCTCCTGGTCCTTGTTGGAGATGCCCGCCAGATCCTGGAGCTGCCACCAGTTTTCGAGACGCTCCTGCTGGCTCTGGAGGAGCAGTTTGGAGGGATTTCCGTCCCGGTCGAAGTGCTTTTTGAAGCGGCCTTCGGTCTTGCACCAGTCGATGAAGGTGGTGGTCTCGGTGGAGCCGTCCTTGCGCTTCTTCACGGCCCAGTCCCGGTCCACGCTCGGGTTGCCCATCAGAGACAGGCGCTCCTTGATGGTACGACCGGCATCCGGATTATAGATGTAGATCGGGAACGCCCGGCTCTCCATCGCAAGCTTGGCCTGGGCTGCCGCCATATCGTCGGCGACGCCGTGCTCCGGCTGGCAGGTGGTGAACACGTTGATTACCGCGGGTCCCTTGTATTCCAGGGCCTGGGTCACCGACTTGTAGAAGTGGCCGGTCATCGGGCCCACGGTCTGGGCCACGAAGGTGTTGGGGTGCATCATGCAGATCTGCCCCAGTTCCTTGCGCCGCTCCAGTTTGCCTTCGTCCTTCTTGCCGTGGACGCTCATTTTGGCTTCCTGGCCGATGTAGGTGGCGGTGGAGGTCTGGCCGCCGGTGTTGGAGTACACCTGGGTGTCCAGCACCAGCACCTTGATGTTCATACCGGATGCGAGCATGCGGGACAGGGCCTGAAATCCGATGTCGTTCATGGCGCCGTCACCGCCGAACACCCACATGACCCGGTCTTCGTGGCCGGTCTCGTCCCAGAACGCCCGAACGCCCATGGCGTCGGTGGGGGCGTTCTCGAACAGGGAGTTGGTCCAGGGCACCGAGAACGGATTGAACGGATAGGTGGAGCCATACACGGTCTGGCAGCCGGTGGCGGCCACGATGCCGTAGTTCTCACCGACCTTCTCGGCGGTGGCGGCCAGGGTCTGACGGATCACCGAGGCCTCACCGCAACCCATGCAGGAACCGGCGCCGCCGACATACTGCTGCATCTGCAGCGGGCGCAGCATGTTGTCCACGACGATCTTGGGGTTGATGTAGCCCTCCGGGGTTTCCGGCAACTGGTTGTGGAGCTTCCACATGGCGAAGTAGTCCGGCAGGTTGTCCGGGGTCTTCTTGATCATCTTGAGGGCCTGGCGGTCGCCGCAGACCTCGACGCACTCACCACAGCCCTTGCACTTGGTGGGGTCGATGAAGATGCCGAACATGCCGCCCTCGGGGGCCGACGGATCCTTTTCGTGCTTCTTCTGGAAGGCCTTATGGTACTTGGTGGTCTCGACGAACTGGCCCTTCAGGAGTTCCTGCTGCTCGGCCGGAAAACCGCTCACGGCGCTGTCGATGGAGGCCTGGGTGGCCACCTTGCCAAAGATGGCGGTGTCCGGGCAGTTCTGCACACAGTCCATGCAGCCCACGCAGTTTTCCGCCGACAGCTCCGGCAGGTCCGGTGCGATGTAGGAGAAGTCACGGAAGGATCCGGTGGCGGCGGGGATGACGGAGTTTGCGACAAACTCGTCGGCGCCCTGACCGGAACCGGCTCCGGTGTTATAGGCATCGACCACCTCGTAGGCACGCTTTTCGTCGTACCACTCGGGGGTCTTGCGGGTGACTTTCAGGTAATTGGCTTCACTCATGGGTCTGTTCGACTCCTGCGGATCCTTTTAATTAAGGAACTTTATATTTCACCCTGTTCGGGGCTGCTTCTATCCGTCCTCAAATGAAGAATGCGTTAACGTCCTTGCCCTTGGCATCCCACTCCGCCTTCCCCTCGGCAAGCACGTGCTCGGGGGTGGCGTCCATGATCTCGCGGGGCACCTCAAACACTCGGTCGAAGGCGCGCTTGACGGCTTGCAGGTTGTCCTGCACCACTGCTTCGCCCTTCTTCCCGAAGAAGCGGCGCAGGGGTTCTTCCACGTGCTTGAACAGGTCATCGTCGCTCATATTCGCCTGGGTCTGGAACGGCGTGACCTTGAGGAACACCCCAAGCAGCACCACACCCTGGAAACGCTGAATCAGGGACGGATCGTTCTGGCAGCTCTCACGGGCGATGGCCACGGTGTCGACGCCGAAGAAACGGGTGTTGTTGTTCTTCATGTAGTACTTGGCGTAGCCGGGCAGCGAGTCCCACAACTCCTGGGGGCTTTCGGCGTCGGTGTGCTGGAATACGATGCCACCTTCCTGCATGCCGACCAGGGGGTTGCCCATGTACCAGGTGGTGGGGTCCATGAGGGGCACAAAGTCCACCTGCTGCAACTCGCAGTGGGTCAGGATCTTGCCCTCGGGCACCACCGAAAGGTAGGTGTTGGTGGGCAGGCCCTTTTTTTCGGAACCGTACTTGGGTGCGGCCTGCACCCGGAAACCAAAGATCTCACCCATCATGGTGGCGATGACCTTGTTGGTGGTCACCGAACCGTAGCCGCCCACCGAGTGGCCGCGGATGGAGAACGAGCCTGCCGGACGCACATCCGGCTCATCTTCCAGTGCCAGCGCCGATTCGTGGTCGATGCCGATGGAGAAGTAACGCTTGCCGCCGTCCACCATATTTTTGGCGACCGCGATGATGTGACCCGGGGTCACGTCGCGGGAGCCGAGGCCGCCGGCGCCGGAGTAGCACATGGGCAATTTGCTGATCTCGGGGTATCCCGAAACCCCCATGTTGGCCTTGGCGAGGGCGGCGCAGATGTCGGTGGTGAGGGGATTTTCCTCCATCGACGGCACATCGCAACGCTCGATCACGGAGAACGCCTTGACCCCTTTCAGGGCCTCGGCGATGTCGGCGCCCGGAAACGGGCGGAAGGTGGTGATATTGATGGCGCCGCACTTGATGCCCTTGGCGCGGATTACCTCGAGGGCCGAAATCACTGTCTCGCTGGTGGTGCCCATGGAAATGATGGCGTACTCGGCATCCTCCATCATGGTGCACTCGACGTTCTGGTAGCGGCGTCCGGTCAGGCGGTAGAACTCGTCGTAGCAGTCGTCGAGAATCCCGGGCAGCTGGTCGTAGTAGTGCCGCTGGGCGATCTTGCCCTGCATGTAAGCGTCCTGATTCTGCACCACGCCGGTCATGAGGGGGAACTCCGGGTCGAACAGCTTGCGGACCTTTTCGTCCCGGTCGCCCAGGTACTCACGCACCAGGTCGTCTTCCGGGTATTTGAGGTTCTCGATGGTGTGGGACACCAGAAAACCGTCCTGCACCGCCATGAACGGGGTGCGCGATTCTTCGGCGGCGCGGCGGCTGATCAGCGCGAGGTCGGCCGACTCCTGCACGTTCTTGCCGAACAGGATGCCCCAGCCCACGTCGGTGACGCCCATGACGTCGTCGTGGCCGGCATGCACGTTGAGCGCCTGGCTGGTGAGCGCCCGGCTGGCGATGTGCAGCACCACCGGCAGACGCTTGCCCGAGGTGGTGTAGAGCACCTCCTTCATCAGGACAAGACCCTGCCCGGAAGTAAAGTTGACCACCCGGCCACCGGCCAGGGCGTAACCCTCACAGGCGGAGGCGGAGGAGTGCTCGCTCTCGAGCTCCATCCAGCCGATCTGTTTGCCCCAGACGTTCTTGAAGCCGTTGGCGGCAAACGCCTGGTAGTTCTGCCCCATGATGGTCGATGAGGTAATGGGGTAAGCAGCGGCGGCATCCGAGGCGCGGGCCTCGACGTAGGCCACGGCGGCCGATCCGTCACCGGTCCCGTCGATGCCGGGATAGGGGAACTGGCCTTGGCTGGTGTCGGTCATGAAAACATCCTCCAACGGAAACACGCGCGATCTGAACCCGGACGGGTCATGATCACGTCACGGAATCCACGCAAAAAACAGGCAAACACGTCACCACTTCGATACCGTTCATTGTAGCTTGAATGCCGTGCTCAAGAATAGGGTAGGGTCATTTTGATGGTCAACGAATTTTTGGTATGCTCCCGCGCCTTTAAAAAACCTGCCCTGCCCCGCCGTCAGGGCAGGCATGAATTTGTGTTTCTGTAGTAGCGCATCGTGCGGAATCGGATTTATACTAGCGGCGCTTGTAACGTGCGTGGGGTGCCCGGCCTGATTTTGGGGAGCATCCCGACCGGCGGTTCCGAAACGCGCCGGGATTATTGCTCTTTTCCGTGTCTTATATAAGGATACGGGGGAGGCTGGCCGATCGGACCGTTTGACTAGTAGGAGGTTGTTTGTGGCGATTGACTTGACGATCAAAGTGGGTGGTGAGGGCGGCGAGGGCGTGATCAGCTCCGGCGACTTCATCATGCAGGCGGCGACGCGCGCGGGAATGGAGGTCATGACCTTCAAGAGTTTCCCTGCGGAGATCAAGGGTGGCTACGCACTCTCCCAGGTGCGCATCTCGGACAGTAAAATTCTCTCCCAGGGAGACGGGTTCGACATCCTGGTGGCGTTTAACGGTGAGGCCTACGAGGTCAACAAACCGCTCCTGACCCCCGGCACCGTCATGGTGTGGGACGGTCCCGAGGGTGGTGACTTCGAGCCCGAGGAGCACGAAGGCGTACAGATGTTCGCCGTGCCCATGAGCGCCATCGCCAAGAATGAACTGAAGAACTACATCGCCAAAAACATGGTCGCCATGGGCGCCGTGGTCGAGTTGTTCGGACTTCCCGAGGAGTCGCTGAAGAGCTCCATTCACGATAAGTTCATCAAGAAGGGCCAGGAGATTGTCGACTTCAACTACAAGGCGATCGAACTGGGCCGGGCGTATATCCGCGAGAACTACCCGAACCGCAAGGTGGCCTACTCCTTCCCGGAACCGACCCCCCAGAAGGATGTGATCATCCTGGAGGGCAACCAGGCCATCTCCCTGGGCGCCGTCATGGGTGGCGCGAAGTTCTACGGCGCGTACCCGATCACCCCGGCCACCAGCGTGGGCAACCATCTGGTGGATCTGCTGCACCACACCGGCGGTGTGGTCTACCAGACCGAGGATGAAATCTCCGCACTGGCCACCGTCATCGGCGCCAGCTTCGCCGGCCAGAAGGCGATCACCGCGACTGCCGGCCCCGGCATCTCGCTGATGCAGGAGTTGATCGGTCTTGCCATCATGAGCGAGTTGCCCATCGTGATTGCCGACGTGCAGCGTGGCGGCCCCTCCACCGGCATGCCCACCAAGCACGACCAGTCCGATCTGTTCGCCTGCTCCCTGGGCAGCCACGGCGATGCCCCGCGCATCGTGCTGGCCGCCGCCAACGTACAGGACTGCGTTGACCTGACCGTGGATGCCCTGAACTTGGCGGAGAAGTACCAGTCACCGGTGATGCTGCTGTCGGACGCTTCCCTGTCCATTCAGACCGAGGCGATCCCCCGGCCGAACATGGACGACTACGAGATCGTGGAGCGTGAGTTTGCCACCGCGCAGTCTGATCCGGAGGCGTTCAACCGCTACCAGATCACCGAGTCCGGTGTATCGCCCATGGGTGCCCCCGGCATCCCGGGCACCAACTATGCCGCCACCGGCCTCGAGCATGCCGAGAACTCCGGCCCGCGCACCAACGTCGAGACCCGTAACGCCATGACCGAGAAGCGCTGGCGCAAGTTCGACAATATCGAGGACGCCTACACGCCGATCGAGCGCGAGGGCGAGGACGGCGACGATCTGGGCATCATCAGCTGGGGCATGACCCAGTCGGTGACCCGTGAGGCCGTTTCTCGGTTGCGGGCTGCGGGCCACAAGGTCAGTGCCCTGTACCCCAAGATGCTGTGGCCGATGCCGCAGAAGCAGATTGAGGCGTTTGCCGCGTCCGTTGGCAAGGTGGTGGTGGCCGAGGCCAACTACCAGGGTCAGTTTGCCGACCTGATCAAGATGCGCACCAGCGTGGTGCCCATCAAGTTCAACTCATATCGGGGTGAGCCCATGATCCCGAAGGAGATCGAGAACATGGCGTTGGAGCTGCTCAAGACGGATCAGCCCAAGGCCCGGATGTCGATTCACTGACGATTTCGATTGCCCTAACTTGCCCCCACCGGGGAGTGAGAGGAGATAGATAGCATGGCACTGCCAGCCACTTTGAACATTCACGTTGACGAAAAACTCAAGCCCAAGGACTACCGCAGCGACATCACCCCGACCTGGTGCCCCGGTTGTGGTGACTTTGGCGTGGTGGGAGCCCTCGCCAAGGCCTACTCGGAGCAGATGTACGATCCCAATGCGGTGACCACCGTATCGGGTATCGGCTGCTCCAGCCGCCTGCCCCTGTGGATGAACTCGTTCGGGATCCACTCCTGCCACGGCCGCGCCGTGCCGGTGGCCGTCGGTGCCCATCTGGCCCGACCGGAGATGCCGGTGGTGGTGACCATTGGTGACGGTGACTGCTTCGCCATTGGCGGCGGTCACATCATGCACCCGGCGCGCCGCAACATGAACATGACGGTCATCGTCATGGACAACGGCACCTTCGCGCTCACCAAGAACCAGACCTCGCCCCTGTCCCGTACCGGCCTGCCCGGCACCCTGGCCAGCGGCCTGGGTAACCTGGACGAGCCGATGAACCCGATCGAGATGATGATCACCTACGGCTCCACGTTTGTGGCGCAGACCTACTCGGCCAACGCCAAGCATATGGGCGCCACCATCAACGCGGCGCTGGCCCACAAGGGCTTCTCGTACGTAAACATCCTGTCGCCGTGCCCGACCTATAACAAGGTGGACACGTTCGCGTACTTCAAGCCGCGGATTCACGACATCAACGAGTCCGGCGAGCATACCGACACCGGAAACCGCGCCCAGGCGCTGGTCAAGGCGGCGGAGTTGTACGATCACCATGCCAGCGACGATGCGCCGGTGCCGGTGGGTATTTACTATCAGGTGGAAAAGCCCGTCTTCACCGAGAAGGTGAAGCAGGTGCAGGACTACTACAAGGTGACCGACACCCCGGACTGGGACCAGATCTTCGACCGCTTCAAACCGTAAGCCGGGACGTTCTGGCACCATGATAAACGGCCCATGGTCTCCCGAGGCCATGGGCCGTTTTCGTTTCAAAGGAGGCATTTGTATGGCGGCAATGACCCGGGATGAAGTGATCGCCCGACTGGCGGGCGGGGGTGGGTTTGTCGAGGAGGACCTGTCGTTCACCGACCTGTCCGGCCTGGACCTGTCCGGCCAGGATTTTTCCGAGGCCACCATGACCCGGGCCAACCTGTCCGGGGCCAATCTGTCCAGGGCCAACCTGAGCGAGGCCTACATGGTCGAGGTGGAGGCCAACGGCGCGGATTTTTCCGGCGCCACCGGCACCCGCGTCTTCTTCCAGCGCGCCCTGCTGGAAGGGGCCAATTTCTCCGGCACCGATCTGTCCCATGCCCAGCTTTTGATCTGCCGCATGCAAGGGGCCGATCTGACCGACGCCAAACTTATGGGTGCGGTGCTGATCGATTCAAACCTTGAGAGTGCGAAACTGGTGCGCACCGACTGTACCGGGGCCATTTTCCGAGGTGCGTGCCTGGAGGGAGCCGAAGTGAACCGGGCGGCGCTTATCAATGCCGACCTGCGCAAGGTGAAGTTCCAGGGTGCCGTCTTTAGCGACGTGATCGACGAGGGGGCCCTGTTTTACGGCAAAAAGCCGTGGGGCGGGAGCCAGAAGGATGTGAACTACGGCGATATCCTTCCCTACTTTCAGGAAGATTGAGGCGGTCGATCAATCGATCTCCAGGCCCTTTTTCACGCGGAACAGGGCAAGCGCCATAAAGACCAGGAGCAGCACGACACCGCCGTACCAGGTCACCTGCCTCATAAATGCCCGCTGCCGGGTCGTATCCACCAGCAGCACCAGATTTCCGACGATTCGGCCTTTCATCCCCTTCAGGGGAGTGAACACGGCCAGAAAGTCCCGCCCTTTTTCCAGGATCGTCGTGTCGTTGCCCAACGTGATCCAGGATTTTTTCTTCAGAAAGCGCACCAGACCATTTGGAAGCATGTTGGATGGGCGGGTGCTGACGAAGTGAGGGAAGCGGTCCCAATCGGGTTCCCGGTTCAGTGTGCGCATGCCGCTCTCCCACGATGCCCGGACCAAAAGTTCCTTTCGGATCAGCATGAAGGTTTGCGCGTCCATGGTGTGTTCCATGCTGGTAAAGAGCGCATCAACCTCCGAGCCCAGTTCCACGTAGCCCACCAACACAGGTTCCGGGCCTTCGGAAAACCAGGGGGTGACCAGGTGCAGGGTCAGGGTGCCCAGGGGGCCCAGTTCAACCCCGGAGGCGGGTTTGCCGGTACGCATCGCCTCCTCCATGGTAAATCGCCTGATTTGATCCCCGTGACGGGAAGGCAGGTGCACCCGCAGCAGGTTCTGCCCATTGGGACGGTGGAAATAGAGGTGGGTAATGTGCTGTTCCCGGCGGAGTTTGATAAACAGGGCGTTGCTCTGCGCAAGGAGCGCCCCCCGGTCTCCGGCGGCCAGAGCCCGGGTAATTTCGGGGTGACCTTCGAACTGGTGCGTAGCGGCGCGTAGCGCTTCCGTACGTTGCTCGACATGTTTGTAGTAGGTATCGGTTACCGTTGCCTGGAGGGACGTGGAAAGCCTCTCCAACGCATGCGCCTGCCAGTAATATATGCCCGCGAACGGTACGATCAGTCCGGCTGTCAGTCCGATGATCCAGGTCATCCGGAATCCGGACCCGGTTCTGCTGTTTGGCTCCCCCATGCCTTCCCCCCCTGTCCTTCTTCCGAACATACCCGCTGAACCCGCCAAAGCAAGGGGCGGGTACGGGGTCAAACGGTTCTTTCAGTCAGGCCGCCTCTATGGTGCGGCCCGAGCCTGGGCGGATGTGGCGCCCGCCTGTTTTTTACTCCTCCATGATGTCGTTGTCGTAGCCCATTTCGTGCATGGCGGTGACCCGGATGCGCTCCTCCCAGCAGGCCTTGCAGAACCAGACATCGTCAATGGCAGGGTCGGGCCTTAAGGGCATGTCGTCACAAAAACAGCGGGCGCACTCGGCCCCTTCCGGCAGTTTTGATACGGACAGATAGGGGGCGGGATCTATGGACACGGGTTGGGGAAGTCATTGTGTACCGCCTCGATGCCCTCAAGTACCTCGCTGGACAGGGTGACGTCGATGCTGGCGATGTTGGATTTTAGCTGTTCGAGGGTGGTGGCGCCGATGATGGTACTGGTGGTAAACGGGCGGCTGTTCACGAATGCCAGCGCCATCTGCGACGGGTCGATGCCGTGTTCCCGGGCAATACCCACGTAGCGGGCGGCTGCGGCCCGCCCGGCGGGGCCGGTGTAACGGGTAAATTCGGAAAACTCCGGCAGGGTCAGGCGGGCGCCCACGGGCGGCGTGGTGAGGTATTTACCGGTCAACACCCCGAAACCTAGGGGGGAGTAAGCCAGAAGCCCGGTTTTCTCGCGTATCGCGACCTCGGCGCAGCCCACCTCGAAGGTGCGGTTGAGCAGGGAATACGGGTTCTGCACCGACACCACCTGTGCCATCCCCTCCCGCTCCGCCGCCTGCAAAAAGGCCATGATTCCCCACGGGGTTTCGTTGGAAAGGCCGATGTGGCGCACCTTGCCCGCCTTCACAAAGTCGTTTAGCACCCCCAGGGTTTCCTCCACCGGGATCGGGTCATCCTTCGGGTCGTGGACGTACCCCAGCCGGCCGAAATAATTGGTGCTGCGGTCCGGCCAGTGCAGTTGATAGAGGTCCAGGTAGTCGGTCTGGAGCCGTTTCAGGCTGGCGTCCAGCGCGTCTTCCATCTGGACCCGGTTGAGGCGGGGCTTACCGTCCCGAACGTGGGGCAGCCAGTCGGCTCTGCCCGCCACCTTGCTGGCCAGCACGATCTGGTCGCGACACTTTTTAGCCGTAAGCCAGGAGCCGATGATGCGCTCGGTTTCACCATAAGTCTCGGCCCCGGTGGGGACCGGGTAGATTTCCGCGGTGTCGAAAAAGTTCACCCCGGCGGCAAGTGCCGCATCCATCTGGGCGTGGCCTTCGGCCTCGGTGTTCTGCTCGCCAAAGGTCATGGTGCCGAGGCAGATGGCGCTGACCTGGATATCGGTCTTTCCAAGGGGGCGGTATTGCATGCAATCAGGCTCCTGTCGGGGCTGTGGTGGCGGGGAACCGCGGTCCACCGGGAAAATTGTAACAGGCATTCCTCGATGAGGGCAGCAATCTGTCCTTAGAGGTTTGCTTTCGGTTTCCAGCTGACATACGGTAAAGTCATCCGACCTTTCCACCGATAAGGAAGGGCTATTTTCCCCGTTCCGCATGTTCGGGTAAAATTACATATTTTTCAACCGCTTCGGAGCGATCTCACATGATCCGGTACCGATTCCTGTTCGCATTACTGGCAGCCTTCACGTTTGTTGTGGGTGCCGTTCACGCCGATGAACTGGCGATTCCCGACTCCGGAGGCAAGGTTCATGTGGTGGTCAAGGGGGATACCCTCTGGGATATCGCCATCGCCTATCTGGAGGACCCTTTCACCTGGCCCAAAATCTGGCGGGACAACGAACAGGTGATCAATCCGGACCTGATCTATCCCGGCGGTAATATCCGTATTCCGGTGGCGCTTCTGAAGCCGGAGATTCGCGAGCAGGTCGTGGAAGAAGAGGTAGAGGTCGTGGAAGTCCCGGTTCCCAAGGGCACCATGAATCCGCTCCTGGTCGAATCCGGCGGTTACATCACCAAGGATCTGGACTCGGTCGGAACGGTGATGGGCACCTACGAAGGGCGCACCCTGATGACCACCGGAGATACGATTTTTCTGCGCATGAACAAGGGGGTCGAGGCTGAGCCGGGCGCCCGCTATCAGGTGGTGCGCACGGACCGCTCCGTGCGGCATCCGGTCAGTCGGCGCAGCATGGGTGACATGGTCGAAGTGGTCGGTCTGGTCGAGGTCACCGGCAGGCACAAGCGCCTGCATCATGCCGAAGTGCAGCGGATATATGGTTCGCTTCGCCCGGGCGACCTGCTGGTGCCGTATGTGCGTCCCGAGGTGGACATCAATGACGTGAGCGAGTCGGTCGATGGGGTGATCGTGGCCATGCAGGAAGCGCGCACCATGAGTGCCATGGGCAATACGGTGTACCTGGACCGGGGCGCCCGTGACAGCCTGTTGCCGGGCATGGAGGTTACCGTGATGCAGGAGTCGGGCAGCCTGAGCCCGGATGGGACGTGGGGCCACTACGAATTGCCCGACCGCAATGTGGCAACCCTGTTAATCCTGTCGGTGCGGGAGGCCACCGCCACTGCCCAGGTGTTAACGGCGAGTGAGCCGGTGGTGGTGGGGAACCGCTTCCGTGCCGTCCCGCAGGACGTGGAAGGCGGAGAAAACGGCGCCTGATCGCAGCCTAGTGCTCCGCCTCCGGATGGACTTCATCCACCCGGCATAGCAATGCCCCCCGGGACAGCCTGACCGACACCCGGTCTCCGGTCGACACGCGGTCGGTGGATCGCAGTACCCGGCCGTCCTTTCGCACCAGGGCAAAACCCCGCGCCAACACCCCCATGGGGGACAGCTCCTCAAGCTTGCCGGAGACCTCCGCCAGCCGGGCGCCATCCTGCCGGACTTTCCCCCGTACCGCGCGTGTCAGCCGCAGGTGCAGGGCGTGGACCTTTTCCTTGAACTGCGGCACCCGTGTCAGAGGGGTGGCCGCCAGTAACCGCAAAGCCAGGGCGTGGTGCGCCGCCGCCGCCCGCTCCAGGCGCCGCCGTCCGCCCCGTTGCAGGTGCAGGCGCAGGTCATCGACCCGTTGAATCAGGTGACGCAGCCGGTCTCTGGGGTCCACCAGTCCCGCCCTTACCCGATCCAGTTTGAGATGGGCCTCCGCCAGCCGGGAAAGGAGGGACTGCCGCAGGTATGCGGAAAGCTCTCCGATGCGGTCTTTCAGGTCCACCCACGGGGCGCTCAGGATTTCGGCGGCGGCGCTCGGGGTGGGGGCGCGCACGTCTGCCACAAGGTCGGCGATGGTGGTGTCGGTTTCGTGCCCCACCCCCGCCACCACCGGCAGCGGACAGGCGGCGATGGCCCGTGCCACACCCTCGTCGTTGAACGCCATGAGGTCTTCCAGGGAGCCCCCGCCACGGGCCACGATGAGGGCGTCGATACCGCCGTGGGCGACAAGGGCCTCAATGGCGGTGACGATCCGCGCGGGGGCGTCGGTACCCTGCACCGGGGTCGGGGACAGCAACACGGAAATGGATGGGGCGCGGCGTTCGAGTACCGTCAGCACGTCATGCAGGGCGGCGCCGGTGGCGGAGGTTACGATGCCCACCCGCTGGGGCAGGGCGGGCAGCGGTTTCTTGATCTCTTTATCCAGGAGCCCTTCGGCGGTGAGTTTTGCCTTGAGCGCCTCGATCCGGCGGTACAGCGCACCCACACCCGCAGGCTCCAGGTAATCGATCACCAGTTGGTATTCACCGCGTGGCTCGTACACGGTGATCCGTCCCCGGCACAATACCTGGTCGCCGTTTTTTGGGCGGTCTTTCATGAAACGCGCGGTGGAGTTCCAGATGACCCCACGAATTTGCGCCTCGGTATCCTTCAGTGTGAGGTAGACGTGGCCCGAGGCGGGGGCGGCCAGGTTGCTGACCTCGCCCACCAGCCATACCGCGCCAAAGGCGCCTTGCAGGGTGTCCCGGACCCGGTGGGTGAGTTCGGCAACCGAGAGGATCTCCCGCGCCGGCAGAAGCGGGGCGCTGTCGACCGGATCAGACATCCGGGTTATTCATCCGGCAGGTAGATATTCCGCATGGCGTTACAGCGGCCGGTATCGGTGTCGATATCGGCAATGGCGCCGGACAGCACCACCGGCCCCTGGGCCACCGCAAAGCGTCTCGGCATACCGGTCAGAAAACGGGACAGCACCAGATCCCGCTTCATGCCGATGATGCCGTTGAGGGGGCCGGTCATGCCCAGGTCGGTGATATAGCCGGTGCCCTCCGGAAGCACCCGCGCATCCGCCGTCTGCACGTGGGTATGGGTGCCGACCACGGCGGCGACCCGGCCGTCCAGGTGCCACCCCATGGCCTGCTTTTCGCTGGTGGCCTCGCAGTGCATGTCGACCACGATGCAGTCGGTCTCGCGGGCGAGTTTGGTCACCTCCTGATCGGCGATCCGGAACGGGCAGTCGAGGGCGTGCATGAACACCCGCCCCATCACCTGCAACACGCCGACCCGCTCCCCGGCGGCGGTGGTGAACACGCCACTGCCAAGGCCGGGGGTGCCCGGCGGGTAGTTGGCGGGCCTGAGCAAGCGCTTTTCCGTGCGGATGATGTCCATGGCCTCGCGCTTGTCCCACACGTGGTTGCCGGTGGTGAGCACGTCGATGCCCATGCCGAACAGCTCCCTGACCACGTTGTGGGTGACGCCGAAGCCGCCGGCGGCGTTCTCGGCGTTGGCGATGACGAGGTCGAAACCGTGCTCCTCGCGCAGCCGGTCCAGGTGTTTGAACACAGCCTTGCGACCGGGTTCGCCAACGATGTCTCCGATCATGAAAATACGCATCAGCGGGCGTACTCCACAAAGCGGGACTCACGCACCAGACAAATCTTGATTTGTCCGGGGTAGTTGAGCTCCTTTTCGATTTTTTCGGCGATATCGCGGGAAATAAGGGAGCACTCGTCGTCCCCCACGGTTTCGGCGTCCACCAGCACCCGCACCTCGCGCCCGGCCTGCATGGCGTAGGCCCGGTCAACACCGGGGAAGGCGCCGGCGACCGCTTCCAGATCGGCCAGCCGTTTGACGTGAAATTCCATGTTTTCGCGCCGGGCCCCCGGCCGCCCGGCCGAGAGGGCATCGCCCGCGGCCACCAGATAGGCTTCCTTGGTGGTCGGTTTGACGTCGCCGTGGTGGGCGGCGATGGCGTTGACCACATCCGGGTGCTCACCGCAGCGGGCGGCAAAATCACCGCCGATGGTGGCGTGGCCGCCCTCCATCTCCTGGGTCAGCACCTTGCCGATGTCGTGCAGCAGACCGCCCCGCACCGCCAGTTTGCGGTCGAGGCCCAGTTCGTCGGCCATCAGGCCGCACAACAGGGCCACCTCGCGGGCGTGGGACAGGTTGTTCTGGCCATAGGAGAGGCGATATTTGAGTTTCCCCAACAGGCCGATGATGTCTTCGTGCAGGTCGTGCACGTCCAGTTCGAAGACGATCCGGCTGGCCTCTTCCCGCATCTCCTGATCGAGCTTCTGCTCCACCGAGCGGACGGTTTCCTCGATACGGGAGGGATGGAAGCGGCCGTCCGCCATGAGCCGTTCGATGGAAAGCCGCGCCACCTCGCGCCGCAGCGGGTCGAAGCTGGAAAGCAGGATGGTTTCCGGGGTGTCGTCGACGATGAGGTTGACCCCGGTGGCGGACTCCAGGGCGCGGATGTTACGGCCCTCGCGTCCGATGATGCGGCCCTTCATGTCGTCCGACGGCAGGTTCACCACGCTGATGGTGGCTTCCACCACGTAGTCTCCGGCCAGACGCTGGATGGCGGTGCTGATAATGTGGCGGGCATGCTCCTCGGCCTCGGCGAGGGTGTCGTCCTCGATCCGGCGCAGGGCCTTGGCGGCTTCGAAGCGGGCGTCTCCCTCGATCCGGATGACCAGCTTTGCGCGGGCGTCCTCCGCCGACAGGCCGCCGAGTTTCTCCAGTTCGGCAACCAGTTGGCGACCGCTCTCCTCGACCTGCTCCCGGGCCTTTTCCAGTTGCGCCTCTTGGTCATTCAAGAGGGCTTCCCGCCGGGTGAGGTCTTCCGTCTGGGTATCGATGCGCGCCTCGCGGGCCAGCAGGCGTTTTTCCATTTCGAGCACCTGCTCCTGGCGGTCGCGGGTGAGATCGTCGATACCGGAGCGGGCGGATATTTGTTCTTCCTTGAGTTCAAGCTCCACGCTTTTCCTGAGCATGGCCGCTTCGTGCTCGGCGTTTTCGATGATTTTCCTGGCAAGGGACTCGGTCTCGGACGGGTTCCGGCCAGCGGGCTTTCGCATCACCGAGAAAATAAGTGCGCCCGTGACGAGGACGAGAACGCCCCCGAGGAGGGTGGTGGGGTCCATGGTTACTCCGGATTATGTGGCGGGGTGTCGGGCCCCGATCGGGAAGGTTGTCGAATTCGGTCAAGCCGGTCGGCGATACGCACCTCGAAACCCTCGCGGGTCGGATGGTAGTACGTGCGGTCCGCTCCCAGGTAGTCCTGGGCCACCCAGTGGCCGGGGAAATGATGGGGGTTTTGATAGCCCTGGCCGTGGCCAAGGGTTTTGGCGCCACTGTAGCTTGCGTCCCTGAGGTGCATCGGCACCGGCAGTACGTTGCCGCCTCGGATGTCGGCGAGGGCGGCGTCCAGGGCCTTGTAGGCGGCATTACTCTTTGGGGCCGAGGCCAGGTAGGTGGTGGCCTGGGCCAGAGGGATGCGCCCCTCGGGCAGGCCGATGGCGGCCACCGCCTGATGGGCCGCCACCGCCAGCGGCAGGGCGCGCGGATCGGCGTTGCCGATGTCCTCGCTGGCGGAAATCATGAGCCTGCGGCTGATGAACAGCGGGTCCTCGCCGCCCTCGATCATCTTGGCCAGCCAGTAGAGGGCGGCGTCCGGATCACTGCCGCGAATGCTCTTGATCAAGGCGGAGGCGGTGTCGAAGTGGGCGTCGCCGTCCTCGTAGACGATGGCTTTTTTGCCCAGGGACTGCTCCATCTGGGCCAGGTCGACGCAAACCATGCCGTCGGCGCCTTTAGGGCTGGTGCGGGCCGCCACTTCCAGGGCGCCGAGGGCGCGCCGGGCGTCGCCTTCGGCGCGTTCGGCGAGAAACCGCAAAGCCTCCGGAGCCACTTCCACCCCGGAGTCGCCCAGGCCGTGCTCCGAGTCGGCCAACGCCCGTTGCAGGATAAGGAGGAGGTCGTCCGGGCCGTGGGGCTCCAGGGCGACGATATGGGAGCGGGAGGCCAGAGGCGGGATGATGGCGAAAAACGGGTTCTGGGTACTGGCGCCGATCAGGGTGATCAGGCCCTCCTCCACATGAGGCAGGAGGGCGCTTTGCTGGGGCTTGTTGAAGCGGTGAATCTCGTCAATGAACAGCAGGGTGCCGGTGTCCGCGGTTCGCCGGTGACGGTTGGCGGCCTCCACCACCTTGCGAATATCGGAGATACCGGCGGTGACGGCGTTCAGTTCGGTGAACGGCAGGGACAATTCGCGGGCGATCAGGTGGGCAAGGCCGGTTTTGCCGCAGCCCGGCGGGCCGTACAGGATCAGGGAACCGATGCGCCCGGTTTCCAGTTGCCGCCGCACCAAGCCGCCGTCCCCCAGCAGATGGGACTGCCCCACGTACTCGGCCAAGGTACGCGGGCGCATACGCCATGCAAGTGGGGTCGATACCGGGTCGGCTTCAGTCGCCGTGAACAGATCCATGCCCTTATCATCCCTGCCGCGCAATGGCGCGGCGGTCTATCCGTCAACAATGCGTGGGCGGACGTGATTCACACTGCCGGCGGGCCGACTCATCGGTGCGCGGCGGCGGTTGAACCCGCCGTACACGCACCGGATATGATTTGCCGCTCCCCCACCGGGGCGTGCAAAAATACCCCGCCTTGCCGTAGAATACCCGGCCTCGGAACCCTGGTTCTCCAGGGGGGTGCCCTCGGCGGGGTTTCAGGACAGCCCGCCGGAAAAACCGTGAGCCGTTCACACCGCCCCGCTTAGTGGACTCCCATTTCCGTAGCATTGGGCCCCGATAGGTGGGCAGCCCACGCACAAGGCAGGGCAACCTGTCCTTGTTCCGCCACGCAAAGGTCTTAAAATCAACAACTCTTATTATCCACTAACTGCCGATTTATTCAAGCGATTCCGACCCGTTTCGGAAGGGCTCAAAGTATGGGTAATCGCGCTGATTGCGGCATTTTCCGGGTGGGGGTTCACGGTGCTTCCGGCCCAGGCGGCGGATGGGGTGCGGGTACCCCAGGGGGATATCGCCCGCATCGAGGTATTGATCCGTCCCGGCGATGCGGCGCCGTGGGGCAGCTACCGGGGAGAACCGGTCTATTTCAAGGGCACCGGAGACGGTCGCTTCGTGGGGGTTCTGGGTATCGACATGGAGGCCGCAACCGGGCGCAAGCCACTGGAGATCCGGACGATTCGGGACGGGGTGTCGCAGGTTCTGGCGCGGGTTCCCGTTGAGGTGGTGCCCGGTGACTTCGGCGTGCAGCACCTGACCCTGCCGGAGAAGATGGTGGACCTGGACCAACCCACCCTGAAACGGGTGGGGCGCGAAAAGCAGGAGGTGGCCGAGCTGTGGTCGGGGGGGCGTAAGGACCCCCTGTGGCGGGAAACCTGGGACATGCCGGTGGATGGAACAAGCGGCGGCAGCTTCGGCAAACGCCGGGTGATCAACGGCAAGCCGCGCAGCCCCCACAACGGTGAGGATTTTTCCGCCCCCTCCGGAACCCTGGTGCGGGCCCCCAATACGGGCATCGTGCGCCTGGCCAAAGACCGTTACTTTGGCGGCCTTACCGTATTTTTAGAACACGGCGGCGGGTTGTTTACGTTCTACATGCACTTGAGCGAGATCAGCGTGACCGACGGCCAGCGGGTGAAGGCCGGAGACGTGATCGGCAGGGTGGGCCAGAGCGGCCGCGCCACCGGCCCCCATCTGCACTGGGGCGGACGCCTCGGAAACGCCCGCATCAACCCCCTTCGGCTGGTGCAGGAGGCCCCGGGCTACCGTATCGACGCCGGTGACGGACCCGCCGCGGCGGGTCCGTAGAACGCCTCTTTTCGCACCTGCCGCAGGGCCTCGAAGACCACTACCGAAACTGCGTTCGACAGGTTCAGGCAACGGGATGGCCCCCACATGGGGATGCGCACCCCGGCATCGGGAAAGCGCACCACCAGATCATCCGGCAGCCCGCAGGTCTCACAGCCGAATACCAGCCAGTCGTCCTCGCCGTAGGCCACCTCGGTGTAGGGGCGTTCGGCGTGGGCGGTGGCCAGGTACATGGGGGCATCGCCCCGTAGTTTCAACACCGAATCGAAATTTTCGTGCACGGTCAGATCCAGGTATTCCCAGTAGTCGAGCCCGGCGCGTCTTAAGTGGCGGTCGGTGATCTCGTAGCCAAGGGGCTTGACCAGATGCAGGGAACAGCCGGTGCTGACGCACAGGCGCGCAATGCTGCCGGTGTTGGGGGGGATCTCCGGTTCAACCAGAACGATGTGCATGCCGCCTCTAAAAAAACCGTCGGGAGCGGTCCGGAACCCCCGTGTGTGCGCACCTAGCCCCAAGGCTCCCAGTGGATTCGGGCCTTGTCCACGCCGAGCTCTTCCTTGAGGATCTTTTTGATCGAGCTCACCATGTCGGTGGGGCCTGCCACGTAATACAGTTCGGTGCGCTCCGGCGGGCAGAAGTCCCGCAGCATGGCCGCGTCGATGCGGCCGGTGAGGCCGTGCCAGTTGTACCCTTCCGGCCGGGTGATGGTATGGCGTACGGCAAGCTTCGGGAGGGCATTCTCCCACGCCACCAGGCTGGCCAGATAGATGGTGTCGTTGGGGGTGCGGCAACTGGCCAGGTAACGGACATCCACGTCCAGCTCTTTGTCGGCGATGTATCGCAGGATGCCGCGCATGGGCGCCACCCCCGCGCCACCGCCGATCAGGGCCACTGAATCGGCCATGCCTTCCTCGAAAAAGAACTTGCCGTGGGGGCCGTCGATGGTGACCGCCTCGCCGATATAGGTGACCTCCCTGAGGTGCTTGGAGAGGTGGCCGTCGTCGTAATATTTGACGGTCAGGTCGATAAACGGTCCCTCGGTGGGGGATGAGGAGATCGAATAGGGGCGCGTCAGCCGCTGCATGTCGTCGCCGTATTCCGGTGTATCCACCGTCAGGTTGACGAACTGGCCGGCGCAGAAGGTGAAGCCCACCGCCTCCGGGAGCGCAATGCGGAAGGTGAAGACGTCGGCGGTCTCAAGCACCACCTGGATGATTTCGGTCTCGAAGTGAAAGGGCGCTGGCATCGGTTCCTCGATCATGGATTGGGGCGGTGATTCCGTCCGGCGACGCAACTGCCGTTTTATGGTAACAGCCCGGTGCCCCGGATTTGCTAAATTGGAAATTGTCACATCGTTTCTTGCCTTTTTTGGCAAAGCCGTCTTTAGTAGTAAGGTTCGAGTCGATCATTTTGTTTTGATTGGCCTTTTCACCGGGTCATAGCAAGCTTGGGGGAGCGGCGCCGGATTTGGCGCGTCTTGGAAGGAGAGCGGGATTTGTTCGGGCTTAGAAACAGGTTAATGGGGTGGGTGTCCGACGATCTGGCGATCGATCTGGGTACTGCCAACACCCTCGTGTACGTCAAGGGTAAGGGCATCGTCAACGACGAGCCGTCGGTGGTCGCCATGGACAAGAACACCGGCAAGATCCTTGCGGTGGGGGTGGAGGCCAAGAAGATGCTGGGGCGTACCCCGGGCAACATCGTGGCCATTCGTCCGATGAAGGAAGGCGTGATCGCCGACTTTGAGACCACCGAGAAGATGCTCCGGCACTTCATCCAGAAGGCCCACAACCGACGCAGCTTCGTGTCTCCGCGTATCGTCATCTGTGTGCCGTCCGGCATCACCCAGGTGGAGCAGCGCGCGGTGCGCGATTCAGCGGAGCTTGCCGGGGCGCGGGAGGTTTACATCATTGAGGAGCCCATTGCCGCCGCCATCGGCGCGGGTCTGCCCATCGCCGAGGCCGAGGGCAATATGGTGGTCGACATCGGTGGCGGCACCACGGACGTTGCGGTGATCTCCCTCGCCGGCATCGTTTACAGCGAGAGCGTGAAGGTGGCCGGCGACAAGATGGATGAAGCCATCGCCGCCTACATCAAACGCAAATACAACCTGCTGATCGGCGACCACATGGCGGAACGCATCAAGGTGGAGGTGGGTTCCGCCTTCCCCCTTGAAGAGCAACTGACCACCATGATCAAGGGGCGCGACCTGATCTCGGGCATTCCCAAGACCCTGGTGATCGATGACGCTGAAGTGCGCGAAGCCCTGGCCGAGCCGATTTCCGTGATCGTCAACACCATCAAGGTAGCCCTGGAACACACCCCGCCGGAGCTGTCCGGGGACATTATCGACCGCGGCATCGTGCTCACCGGTGGCGGTTCGCTGGTGCGTGGCATGGATATCCGCATGCGGGAAGAGACCAACCTGCCGATCGTGACCGTGGAAAACGCACTCACCAGTGTGGTGCTCGGCGGTGGTCAGGTGCTTCAGGAACTCGACCTGCTCAGGAAAATCTCCATCCCCCACTAGGGTCGGTTCACACCGAGCATGATGGCGACGACGTTCCCATTCTATTTCGGGACAAGGCCCTAACCTGACATGGCCAATCGTCGACGCGGGGGGTCCCGCTGGATACTCGCGGTACTGGCTGTTTCGGCCGTACTGTTTTTCCTGTTTCCACAGACCCGTACCCGTCCGCTCTCTCTGATCGAGGCGCCGCTGGTGTGGGTATCGGCACAGTTTACCCGGCTGGCCAGCGGGGTCGGTGAGGGTTTCGGCAATTTCTGGGACAACTATGCCGACCTGAGGGGCGTTCGGCAGGAGAACCGGGCACTGATCGAGGAGCAGGGCCGGCTTCTGGCCGAGCTTGCCACCGCCCGCGAGTCGGTGGGGCGCGCCGAGCGGCTGGAGGCGCTTCTGGCGTTTCGTAAGACCTCCCCGCCCCAGACCCTCGCGGCGCGGGTGATCGGCGGTGACGCCACCCACTGGTTCAATTCGCTTCTGCTTGATCAGGGGTCCTTCGCCGGTATTGAGCCGGGAGATGGGGTCATCACGCCGGAAGGGGTGGTTGGGCGTGTGGTAAGAACCACCCATAATACCGCCCAGGTATTGGTGGTGAACGATCGCAGCGCGGTGATTCCGGCGCGGGTGGCGCGCAGCCGGCACGCGGGTATCCTGGTGGGGGGCGTCAGGCCGGGGCGCGCCAATACCGGCGGCGATATCTCCCACCAGCACGAGGCGGAACTCAAATACGTACACCGATCGGCGGATGTCGAGGTGGGGGACCGGGTGGTCACCTCCGCGTTGTCGGGCCGGTTTCCACCCGGGGTGCCGATCGGTACGGTGTCTTTTGTCGGCCGTGTCGCCACCGAGACGTTTCTCACCATCCATGTCACCCCGCTTGTGCGGACCGACCGCCTGGAGGAGGTGCTGGTGGTGACCGGCGGTGTGCGGCCGCAGGATCCGGAGCCATGACCGGGGTCGGCCGTGCCCTGTTTCTGCTGTTTGCCGTGGCAGGGGCCATCCCGGCACAGCTATACGTTTTCAATACGCTTTTGCCGGGTTCCTGGGCGCCCCACCTGGGGGTGCTGTTGGTGATTCTCGCCACCCAGGTGTGGGGCGATGGTTTTGGCGTTGTCGTGGGGTTGGTTCTGGGCTTGCTATACGACCGTTTTACGGTGGGTGAGGTGGGGCTGCACCTGCTCCTTCTGCCGCTGGTGGCTGCTGCCATCGGCCTGGTGCGCTGGCTGGTGCCGGAGATGACCCTGGGCAACCGCATGGGTGTGATCTTCGGCATCGTGCTGGTGGTGGAGGTGGTCGGGGCGGTGCTTCATCATCTGGCCGGTTCCATCCTTCTGGACAGCTGGATGCTGTTGCACCATATGCTGCCCGCGATCATCGCCAACACCCTGTGGGGGGTGACGTTCCTGGCGGTAGCCCAATGGGTGCAAGGCGTAAGGGGCTACCGGTGATTCCGGAGGAGCGCGAGGCGCTGACATGGACCGTGCGCCGACGGGTCACCATCCTGATGGCGTTGATGATGCTGGTTCTGGTGGTTTTGATGCTGCGCAGTTGGTATCTCCAGGTGCTGCACCACAAGCATTATGCGGAACTGGCCAGGAACAACCGTGGCCGGCTGGTGGTGGAAAAGCCCGAACGCGGCATGGTGTTCGACCGGCGAGGCAGGGAACTTGCGGTCAACGTTCCGTCATTTCACCTGGCGATGGTGCTGGACGATGTGAAAAATCTGAGCGAAACCGTCGATCAGGTGGCGGGGCTGCTCGGGGTGCCGCCGGAACCGATACTCAAAGCCGCCCGCAAACAGCGGAGCACTATTCCCTACCTGCCGGTGAGGGTGAGAAAAGACCTCTCCCTGAAGGAGGTGGCCGAGGTGGAGTGGGCCCATATTCCGGGGGTGGTGGTGCTGGCCGAGGCCGAACGTCACTACATCTACGGTGAGGCCGTCGGACACCTCCTGGGCTATGTCGGGGATGTGACCGAAGCACAGCTGGTTAGCGGCGACTACGACGAGGTGTTGCCCGGCATCCGGGTCGGCCAGTATGGCGCCGAACTGTCCTTTGATGCCGACCTGCGCGGCGTCACCGGCAACCGCCGTATCGAGGTGGACGCCTTGGGCTTTGAGGTGCGGGAGCTGTCCCGGAAGGCCCCCCTGGTGGGCAATGACGTGTATCTGTCCATTGATATCGACGTACAGAAGGCGGCCTACAAGGCCTTGAAAGGCCGTCGCGGCAGCGTGGTGGCGATTGATCCACGAACCGGTCAGATCCTGGCCATGGTCAGCCAGCCCGGGTTGAACCCGGAAGAAATTTCCCGCGGGGTGTCCGACAAGCGCTGGAAGCAGATCACCACGGCTCCCGGGCACCCGATGCTCAACCGGGTGGTGCAGGGGGCGTATCCGCCGGGCAGCATTTTCAAAATACCGGTGGCGGCGGCGATTCTGGAACGCGAGCCGGGTGGCGATCCGTTGTTCTGCAATGGCGGCCACGAGTTCATGGGGCGCACCTACCGGGACTGGAAGAAAGCCGGACACGGCTGGGTGGATATACACAAGTCGCTGGTGGAAAGTTGCGATGTCTATTATTACCAGTACGGCGACCGCCTCGGCATCGACACCATCGCCGAGTTTGCCGGTGCGTTTGGCCTGGGCCGTCGCACCGGCATCAACCTTGCGTCCGAACACGCCGGGTTGGTGCCCACCACCCGCTGGAAACAGGAGACCCGGGGCGAGGTCTGGTTCCCGGGGGAAACCCTGTCCGCCGCCATCGGTCAGGGCTACGTGCTGGCCACGCCGCTCCAGGTGGCATCGCTGCTCGGCACCATCGGCACCGGCGGCAAGCGCTTTGTGCCAAATATCCGAATGGGTACCTGGGAGCGGGCCACCGGCAGCCTGATCGTGGAACAGCCGCAGCCCCTGCCGCAGCCCCCGGTGGCGTCCGCCACCTACCATGAAATCAAGCGCGCCCTGCGTGGGGTGGTGCGGGAACTGCACGGTACCGGGCGCGCCGCGGACTCCAAGCGGGTAAGTATCGCCGGAAAAACCGGAACCGCTCAGGTGGTGAGCATTGCCGAGGACGAAGTCGAGGTCAAAGACCAGGAGGATGTGGCGTACCATCTGCGTGATCACGCTTGGTTCGCCGCCTATGCACCGAGTGACAACCCGGTCATCGCGGTGGCGGTGCTGGTTGAGCACGGTGGTCATGGCGGCCGGGAGTCCGCACCGATTGCGCGCCAGGTGATTGAGTCCTACATCGAAGCCGGCGGTGGAAAGCTCGGAATCGACGAACGAGTGGAAATGTTGATCGAAGCACGCAAACGGCAGGGTATCTGATGATCGCGATTGATCGCCGGGTATTCGCCCACATGGACTGGCGGCTGGTGGGCTTCATCGTCGCCATTCTGGTGATCGGCGTGACCACCATTTACTCTGTCACCCCCCAGTGGTCCCGTGGCGGGGCGCCGCTTTACGTCAAACAGTGTGCGTGGGCCGGGCTGGGACTGTGCGTATTCCTGTTTTTCGCCGCTTTCGACTACAGCCGGCTTTTGGGCTACTCCTATTATTTCTACGGTTTGACGGTAGGGCTTTTGGTGGTGGTGGCCCAGCTTGGCCGGGAGGGTATGGGTGCCCAGCGCTGGGTGGATGTGGGGGGGCTTTCGGTGCAGCCGTCGGAGCTTGCCCGTCTGTCCGTGGTGCTGCTGTTGGCGCGTTACTTCTCGGAACGCATCAGCCCGGAGGGGTTCAGCTTCCGTGAACTGCTCCTGCCGCTCGCCCTCGTTATGGTGCCGTGCCTGTTGATTTTGCGTCAGCCGGATCTGGGTTCGGCCCTCTTGATTTTGTTTATATTCGCCATGCTGGTGTTGCTCGCCGGGGTGTATCGCCGGTCTTTATGGATCGGCCTGCTGTTGGCGGGCATGGCCCTGCCGTTTTTATGGGAGTTTTTCTGGCACTCCCTCAAGGCCTACCAGAGAAACCGGTTGCTGACCTTTTTTAACCCCGGCGCCGATCCCTTTGGCTCCGGCTATCACGTCATGCAGTCAAAGATCGCCATTGGTGCCGGCGGCCTGACCGGGCAGGGGTTTCTGCAGGGCAGCCAGAGCCAGCTCAAGTTCCTGCCCGAGGGGCACACCGACTTCATATTCTCGGTATATGCGGAGCAGTGGGGCTTTTTGGGGGTATTGGTGCTCCTGGCCCTGTTCATCGGGCTGATCGCCCGGGGCATGGACATTGCCTTAAAAGCTCGGGACCTGGCGGGGGTTCTCGTTGCCGCCGGGGTGGTTTGCATGATAAGTTTTCACCTGTTTATCAACCTGGGGATGACCCTGGGTGTGGCCCCGGTGGTGGGGGTGCCGCTACCCCTTGTGAGTTACGGCGGCACATCTCTGGTAACAACCATGGCGGCCCTGGGTATTCTGGCGAACGTCCACCTCCAGCGCCACCTGAGCCTGTACCGCTAAACGAAGCGGGGTCTGGAAACCGGAACATGACAGGATGTGAACATACAGGCCCCCCGCCGGTGGGAGACGGCGCGCGCCTTCGGACGCCCCCGTCCGCTTCCGATTTCAGCACCCTTGAGGTGTTGTCTTCAGTGGAGCGCCCGTCCCGCTATATCGGCGCCGAGGTCAACGCGGTGAAAAAGCCGTGGGACGCGGCTGCCGTTCGCATGGTGCTGGCGTTTCCGGACGCCTACGAAATCGGCATTTCCAATATGGGGCTGCAGATTCTCTACCGCATCATCAACGCCCGGGACGACGCCCTGGCGGAGCGGGTGTACGCGCCGTGGCCCGACTATGAAAAGGCGCTCAAATCCCGAAACATGCCGCTCTGCACCCTGGAGAGCAAGCGACCGGTTCGGGATTTCGACATACTCGGCATCGCCCTGCCCTACGAACTGACCTTTACCAACGTACTCACCATTCTGGATTTGGCGGGCCTCCCCCTGCGTGCGGAAGCGCGGGACGAGACACACCCGCTGGTGATTGGCGGTGGTACCGCGGTCTACAACCCGGAGCCGATGGCGGCGTTTTTCGACGCCTTTGTAGTGGGGGACGGGGAGGAGGTGATCCTCGAGGTGCTGGACGCGGTCAAGGCTGCCAGGCTGGCGGGTGCAAGCCGCACCGAACAGCTTCACGCCCTGTGCCGCATTCCCGGCGTTTACGTGCCCGCCCTGTACGAGGTGACGCACCATGCGGACGGACGGGTAAAAGAGATTGTGGCGCAGGCCCCGGCGCCTGAGCGGGTGACCCGCCGGGTGGTGGCGGATCTGGATGCGGTGTTCTACCCCTCCGATCCGATTCTGCCCATCGGTCGCGCCATCTTCGACCGGGCCAGTGTCGAGGTCACCCGGGGCTGCACCCACGGCTGCCGTTTTTGTCAGGCGGGCTTTACCTACCGTCCGGTACGCGAGCGCTCGCCGGAACGGGTCAGGAAGCTGGTGCGGGACTCCCTCGACAACACCGGTTTCGACGAGGTCACGCTGGCCTCCCTGTCCACCGGCGACTACCTCTGCCTGTACGGTCTGTTAAAAGATCTGGTGGACGGCACCGAAGACAGAAAAATTGCGTTTTCGCTGCCGTCCCTTCGCATCGGCACCCTGACACCCGCGGTGGTCCGGCAGATAAAGCGGGTAACCAAGACCGGCTTTACCATGGCGCCGGAAGCGGGCAGCGAACGGCTCAGGCGGGTCATCAACAAGCCGATCTCGGAGCAGGATCTGCTGGCGGCGGTGAAAAACGTCTTTTCCGAGGGCTGGCCGGAGATCAAGTTCTACTTCATGTATGGCCTGCCCACCGAGGAGCGGGAGGACCTGGACGACATCGTCCGGCTGGCGACCGAGAGCCTCGCGGTGGGCCGCAAACTGGGGGGGCGCCTGCGGGACATCAAGATCAGCACCTCCAATTACGTGCCAAAGCCGATGACCCCGTTCCAGTGGGTGGGGCAGATGCCGCTGGCGGACCTCGACCGTCGCAGACGCTATCTGAAAGACGCTCTGCATCGGGTGAAGGGTGCCCGTTTCACCTGGGTGGACGAGCGCGTGTCCCAGTTGGAGGCGGTGTTCTCCCGAGGCGACCGGCGGCTTTCGGACGCGGTGGAACTGGCTTTTCGGAAGGGCATCCGCATGGACGCCTGGAATGAGATGTGCGACCCCGAAGCCTGGGCCGAGGTGTTTGCCGAAACCTCCGTGGATGTGGCGTTTTACGCCCATCGGGACATCCCGGTGGACGAGGTGCTGCCGTGGGACATGATCGATTGCGGCACCAGCAAGGCATACTTTGCCGAGGACCTGGCCCGCGCCTATCGGGAGCGAATCATCAAGGACTGCCGTTACGGCCTGTGCGGGGATTGTGGCGTCTGTACCACCGATACCTCCGACCGGCTGGTGGTGCCCCGGGTGTACGTTCCCGAGGGCGGGCGTGCCGCCGAGTTTGACCTGTCCCTGTCCGAGGACACGGTCGCACACCCGCTGGTGCCGGAAATCGCCCCGGTGGCAACCGACGACGCAGCGGATGCCGTGGCCCGGCCCAGCGGGCGGTTCAGCTACCGGTTGCGGTGGGCCAAGCTGGGAGAATGCGCGTTTTTATCCCATCTTGAGATCATCGGGCTGCTCACCCGCGCGCTGCGCCGTACCGGGAACCCGGTGGTCTTTACCGAGGGCAAGCGCCCGCGTCCGAAGGTCGCCTTCGGCCCGGCCCTGTCCCTGGGCGCGGAGGCGGTGGACGAGGCCATGGATCTGACGCTGGCCGAGCCGGTCGATGTGGACCTGCTGCGCGCCCGGATGAATGAAGCCCTGCCCGAGGATGTGATTGTGGTGCAGGCGGTGGCCCTGCCTGCCGGGCACCGGGGCCTCGACCTGGATGACTTGGCCTATGCCTACGAGGTACGCTGGTCCCAGGGTCCACCGGCCGATCTGGCCCTGCGGGTGACGGAAGCCCTGTCCCGTGAAGTAATCCCGGTTGAGCGTATCGACAAGAAGGGACGCCCGAAACAGACCGATATCCGGCCTCTGATCGGTCACATGGGATTCCACGACGATGTTTTGGAAGTTTTTTTGGTATCCAACGGGTCCCGTACGGCTCGGATGGCGGAGGTGCTGGCGCATGCGCTGAACCTGCCACCCGAACCCCGCCCCCATATCCGGCGGGTCGCCCTGCTCCGTAAGGAGAAGGACGGTTTTTTTCCGCTTTGGGATGTGGATCGTGCCGCTCCGTACCAGCCCTCACAAGACGAGTGTATTGAAACGTGTCTACAGAAATCGTAGCGAGTATTACCCGGGAGGAGACCCGGGTGGCCCTCATGGAGGGCAATCAGGTTCAGCAGATCTTTACCGAGCGGGCCAAGGACCGGGGTATCGTCGGTAATGTCTACAAAGGCAAGGTGGTTCGGGTGTTGCCCGGTATGCAGGCGGCCTTCGTCGATATCGGCCTGGAAAAATCGGCCTTTCTCTACGCCGGCGACGTGCTCGATCCGGAGCGCCGTTTCGAAGAGTTGATGACCGACGATCTGGACGAAACTTCGGAACGCCCGAACCAGCGCGGCGCACGACGCGCACGGCGCAGTTTCAAGCCGATCGAGACGGTGCTGAAAGCGGGCGACGAAGTGATCGTGCAGGTCTCCAAGGAGCCGATCTCCACCAAGGGTCCGCGCATCACCATGTACGTATCCATGCCCGGGCGTTATCTGGTGTTCATGCCGGCGGTCCGGCACGTGGGCATTTCCCGTCGGATCAGCTCGGACCGGGAGCGAAAGCGCCTGCGGAATATCATCGAGACCCTCTCCACCACCAACGGCGGTTACATCGTCCGCACCGTCAGTTCCGGGGTGCTGGAGGAGGAATTCGCCAGCGACATGGCGTTTCTGGAATTGTTGTGGGCCAACATCCTGAAAAAATGGCAGGTGCTCAAGGCCCCCGCCCTGTTGCACCAGGACCTGGACCTCCCCTTTCGAGCGGTGCGGGATATGTTCACCCCGGACGTGGACCGGTTGATCGTTGACTCGAAGGCCTACTACGAGCGGGTCATGGAGTTTGCCGAGACCTACCTGCCGAGCGTGGCCGATCGGGTGTTTCTGTACGAGGGGGAGGACCCTCTGTTCGAGTTCTTCAACATCGAAGCGGAGATTGCTCGCGGCATCGGCCGCCGGGTGTGGCTCAAGAGCGGTGGCTACATCATCATCGACACCACCGAGGCGCTGACGGTGATCGACGTCAACACCGGCCGTTACGTGGGCAAGACCGGCAGCCTTGAAGACACCATCACCAAAACCAACATGGAGGCGGTCAAGGAGGTTGCCCACCAGCTTCAGTTCCGCAACATCGGCGGCATCATCATTATCGATCTGATCGATATGGACGAGGCCGCTAACCGGGAAAAGGTGTTTCAGGCTCTGCAGCAGGCGGTGGCGGGTGACAAAGCCAAGATCAACCTGTATCGCATGAGCGAGTTGGGACTGGTGGAAATGTCCCGCCAGCGCAAGCGCGAAAACCTCCAGCAGGTGCATTGTGAGCCGTGCCGTTACTGCGACGGCAAGGGCTTTACCAAGAGTCCCACCACGGTGGTCTACGAGATGTACCGGGAGATCCGCCGCTCGAGCGTGAACCTTTCCGCCAAGCAACTCCGGCTGGTGGTGCATCCGGCGGTGGCGGACATGCTCACCGGCGAGGAGCGGGGCAACCTGGCGGCGGTCGAGGAGGAGGTGCGCAAGAAGCTGACCATCAAGCGGGACCGTAACCTCCACCTGGAGGACTATCAGATTCAGGAGGTCGGCGCCAAAAGGTAGCGCCCGGCCGGATCGTGAGGGGGCCCTCCGGGTTATTGATCCGCGATGAGGATTTCGATCCGGGTGGCCTGTTTCAGTTCGGCCATCCACTGTGCAAGGCGTGCGGTCACCTGTGTTTCAGTGGCAAGCGTGCGGGCGGTTTCATAGACCTCCGCCAGTGACTGGGGCGCCGCCGGAAACTTCTTTTCAATCAGGAATATGGCGGTACCGGTGGGCAGGGTCACGGGCGGTGTCACGCCGCCTTCCGGCGTCGCGGTGATCGCTTCCGCCAGTTCGGCACGGAGTTGCCCGACATCAAGGGTGCCGGCATCTCCCACCGAGATAGCGGGGCTTCCGGAAAGTGCGGCCTCGGCGCGCGCGAACGCCTCGGCTCCCGTCACCTCCTCCGCCAGGACGCGTACGGTGCGCTCCGCCAGCGCCCGGTCCGCCTCCGGCAACCCCTGGGAACCCACATGGATCTGCCGCAGTTGCACCCGTCCCGGTTGGGTGAACGCCTCCGGGTGGGTGGCGTAATAGTTGCTGATGTCCGCATCGGTGACCCGGATGGCGGCGTATACCTCCCGCTGCACCACGCGACCGAGGGTGATTTGGTCCCGCACCTCGCGCCGGAAATCCTCAAGGCTCCTGCCCTCTTCGGCAAGGGCCGCCTCCAGCGCCGCCAGGGATGGCAGGTGTTTGTCCTCCATGACACCGGCGATGGCCCGCTCGACCTCGCCGGACGCCGCTGCAATGCCGAGTTCCCGCGCCCGCTGCACCTGGAGTTTGAGGTCGATCATGCGTCCGAGAAGCGCCTCGCGGGATGTCGGCGATGCGGGATCTGTCGGGGCATTTTGCTGGCGCGCCCAGTTTTCCGTAAGTTCCGAAAGGGTGATGGCTTCGTTACCCACCACGGCGGCCACCCGGTCGATCACCACCGCCTGTGCGGGTATCGAAAGTGACAGAATGCAGGTCAGAAGCAGGGTGACAGGGAGGACGATAAGCTGACTGGACGGCATTGAGCGCATGGGGTCCGGAAATCGTAAGGAGCACAAAAAGCGGGAGAAGAAAAAAAGAGGTGGGGCCGTCACGACGGCGCCACCTCTTTTAAAAGCAATCCTGCGGAACGGTTAGCGGGCCCAGATGCCCCCGCCCGGAAGAAAGGAAAAGATGGAGATCACAACGCCAATGGCGATGATGATCAGGCAAATCTTGTCTTTCTCAGCCTGTGTTAATGCAGCCATACCCAAACTCCTTTGTAAATCCGAACTTCACAGCGGCCAGGTTATAAATCGCCGCCCACACTGAATGATGGTCCCATCCGAGCCAGGGAGGCTATGCACATCCCTTGACCACAAGGCCTTTTGAACTGTAAACAATCCTTGGGATGGATGTCAATTTGGTCGGTTGGACAGACGAGGGGGAATCGGGGTGCAGTGGTCGGATCTGGTATTGGGGGTCGGCTTCGTGCTGATGGTCGAGGGGGTGCCGCTGTTCCTTTCTCCGGGGCGCTATCGGCAGTTGTTGTCCCGTATTGATTCGATTTCCGACCGGGCCCTGCGGTTTTTTGGGTTTTCCGCCATGTGCATAGGGCTTGGCCTGTTGTATGCGGTGAGATAGGCGGCGTCTGGTGGGTTAGCAATTGACGCCCATCGGTGGGCGGCTTAAAATGCTGCACCGGACGTTATTCACCCGGGTGCGATGCTGGGGGGTAGAGCTCCGATATTAGCCGGATGCGGCCCGCCCGGTTTCAGCCGCCCGGAACAGCCAGCGAGGAGAGATCCATATGGGTGCAGTTGCAGTGACCTCAGCCAACTTTGAGCAGGAGGTTCTGAAGTCCGATACCCTCGTAATGATTGATTTTTGGGCGCCATGGTGCGGCCCGTGCAAGATGATTGCGCCCACCGTTGAGGCACTGGCGGACGAGTACAACGGCCGCTGCAAGGTGGTGAAGCTCAATACCGATGAGAACCAGGATGTGGCCACCCGCTATCAGGTGATGGGTATCCCCACCCTGCTGTTCATCAAGAACGGCGAGCCGGTGGACAAGATTGTCGGCGCCGCCTCGAGCCAGCAACTCAAAGAGAAGATCGAAGCCTACCTGGACTGACGGGAGGCATGATTTCCTGATCAAGCGGGGCGTTCCACCTTCGGGTGGGGCGCCCCGTTTTGTTATTGCCGACACCGTTTGATAGATTCCGGCGTGGGTGGACGCATGGGGGCGCAGAGGAGGTCATGGGGATGAACAAAACCTGCCTGGCGGAAATGGCGGTGGAAAACCTTGCTGTCATTGGCGCGGTACGGCTTTCCGTTACCTCTGGTTTTGTCGCCCTGACCGGTGAAACCGGGGTGGGCAAGTCACTTCTTATTGATGCCCTGCGGCTGCTTGCGGGAGGACGCGCAAGCAGCCGCCTGGTCCGCGAGGGCGCCGATCGCGCGGTGGTGGAAGGGGTATTTCGCAACGTATCGTCCGACACCCTTGCACCCTTGCGGGAGGCGGGGGTGGTCGAGGCCGGTGACGGTCCCGCCGATGAGTTGGTGGTGCGGCGGGTGATCGGTGCCGACGGCCACAGCGCAGCCTACGTCAATGATCGGAGGGTGGGGCTTTCACTGCTCGCCGAGGTGGGCGATCGTCTGGTGGATATCCTGGGCCAGCACGCCCAGCGCTCTTTGCTGTCCGAGTCTACCCACGGCCGCCTGCTGGACGCCGCCGAAAACCTGGACCTTTCCACTTACCGGGCGGTGTACGAGCGTCTGGGGGAGGTGATGGCCGACATTCACCGGATTGAGAACGACCGTCAGGAGGCCGAGGCGCGGGCGGCGTTATTGCGCTTTGCCCTGGAGGAAATTGGCAACGCGGCTCCGGAGGTGGGGGAGGACGACCAGCTTGCCGACGAGTTGTCCCGGTTGGCCCACGCGGAGCGCCTGCGGGAGTTGAGCGAGCAGGTGTATGACGACCTGTATGGCTCCGAACCTTCCATTCTAACAAAGCTTTCCTCGGTGTCCGGCAACCTTTCCGAGATCGCCGGGGTGAGCGCCGGGCAGGCCGGGATCGGCAAGCTGGTGGCCGAGGCGGAAGTGCTGTTGGGGGAGGCGGCCGAACAGGTGCGCGGGTTCCGGGATCAGGCCCTTGCCGATCCGGGGCGGCAGGCCGAGGTGGAAGCCCGTCTGGCGTTGCTCGAATCCCTCAAGCGCAAATACGGCCGGACCCTGGACGAGGTGATCGAAAGCCACAATGCTTTTCAAAAGGAACTGGAGCAGGGGGGTGACGTTGCGGAACGCCTGGAGCGGCTGGAACAGGAAAGGCAGTCCCTGCTTGCCGATCTGACCCGGCAGGCCGCGAGCCTGACCGCCGCCCGCACCCGGGGGGCGGCGTCCCTGGCCCGGGCGGTGGAGTCCGGCCTGGCCCTGCTGGCCATGCCACACGCCCGCTTTACCGTGGAATTGATCCCCCTGTCCGACGGCATCCCCGCCGGAGAGCGACTGTTGGGGCCGGACGGCGCGGAGCAGGTACGTTTTCTGCTCGCCGCCAATCCGGGAGAGGGGGCGCAGCCACTTGCCAAGGTGGCCTCCGGTGGCGAGATGTCCCGCATCATGCTGGCGATCAAGATGACCCTTATCGATGCTGATCCGGTGCCGTGTCTGGTGTTCGACGAGGTGGACGCGGGTATTGGCGGTTCGGTGGCCGAGCAGGTGGGACGCATGTTGGCGGCCCTGGGGCGGCGGCATCAGGTATTTTGCGTCACCCACCTGGCGCAGATTGCGAGTCTGGCCGACAGCCACCTGCAGGTGGAAAAATGGACCGACGGGGAACGCACCCATGCCCGCGTCACCCCGCTGGATGCGGATACGCGGGTGACCGAGGTGGCGCGCATGCTGGGTGGCCGGGACCTGACCGACACCACCGTGGCCCACGCCCGCGAGATGCTCGCCGCGGATGCCTCGTAAGCCGGTCTGACTGACCGGCTGTTTTCCAGGTTATTTTATGGAAACGGCGGGTGGGACGAAGCGCAGGATGCGGTTCTCACCCTGCTCGGAGATGTAAACCGCGCGGTCCGGACCGAAGGCGATGCCCTGGGGGGCGTTCAGGTTTTTTAGCATCACGCGCAGGTCGCCGTCCTTGACCCGCAGCACCCGTCCGGGGTGGGCATCCTCGCTGATCCAGATCGATCCGTCCGGCGCCACCTCCACCTGATCCGGCTGGTTGAGTCCTTCGGCCACAATCCGCGGAGGATTGCCGTCCCGGATGGCCAGTACCTTGCCGCTGGCGGTTTCGGCCACCAGTACGGTGCCGTCGGCGGTTACCGCCAGCCCCTCCGGGCGCTTCAGTCCGTCCGCCAGAACCTTCTGCCGGACCTTGCCGTTCGCGTCCCGGTGCAGCTGCATCACCCGGCCGTTTTCGGCGTCTTCCGCGATCACCAGATCGCCGTTTGGCAACCGGTCGATCCCCTCCGGGCTTCTGAGCCGGGCCAGTACGGTGGTGTCACCGGTGGCGAGGTCCATACGCAGAACCCGGCCGCTTCTCACCTCTTCGGTGAGGAACAGGGCGTCATTATCCAGCAGCAGGCCGTCCGGCCGGTGCAGGCCGCCGAGCACCTTGGTGACGCTACCGCCACTTATTTTCAGTACCTTGCCCAGGGGGGTGATGCGCTCCAGGGTGAGGTACAGGGTGCCGTCCGCCGCGAAGGCGATGTTGTCCACATTGGGCAGGTTGCCGGCCCACACGGTGACGCTCGCACCCGGTCCCGGCGGGCGCGCCCCTGCCGAAACGGCCAGAAAGACAGCAACAAGTGCGGTAACGGCCAGCTGGATTCCGCCGGGAATGTTCATAATCTCCTGATGTATTTGCCGGTGGAACGGGCCAGCCGCTCAAGATAACGGGCATTTTCCGCCTCCGGCGCCTCCGGGTGCCGCACCGCCTCGAACAACAGGCGAATGCCCCCGAGAAAATCGGAGGTGGCGATCTCCTCGGCGGCGATACCGCCCCGGGCGGTGTCCGTGGGCATGTTGTGATAGTTGAGCAGTGGGTAGGCGAGCCCGGTGGTGCGGTATCCGGCGGCGGCGAACACACTGGCTTCGCAGGTGCCGCCGCTCATGAGCTGGCGCTGGAATTTGAAGCCATTGTCGCTCCGGGCAATTTGCCGGGCGGTGCGGTGCAGGCGTCGGTCCAGGTCGCTATCGAAGCTGGTGGCGCGGTCGCCTACGCGAATCACCGGCCCTTGTCCGGGCCTTGCCCCCGGCAACTCCATGCTGCTTTCCAGGGAGACCACCAGGGCGTCGCCGGGTAATCCCCGCTCCGCAACCAGCTTCTGGGTACCGGCAAACCCCACTTCCTCGGCACGGGTGAACACCCCCCACACCCGCGCCCGGCGGCGCTCTCGCTTAAGCCGGACGAGTACGGCCAGGGTGGTGGCGCAGCCGATCAAATCGTCGATGGCGACAGCGGCGATGCGGCGGCTGTTGATCCGGGGGGTTCCCAGATCAAAGTCGCCAAAGCCGCCAACGGCAGCCGTGTGATCCGGATCGAGGCGCAGGGTCACACGCTTTTCCCCCCGTACCATGCGGATCCGGGTGATGTGCGCACCGGCGGGGCCGTGGTCCGGTTTGTCGGGTGGCGCGTGCAGCCGCACCCGGGCACCCTCCAGACGGTCTGGCCGCACGCCGCCGAGGAACGTGCCGTGCACGGTGTCGCCCCGTACCGACGTCACCTCAATGCCCGGATGGTCGGTGTGGGCCACCAGCGCCCACAGGGGGCCGTCGCCCCGGTCGTAGCGGGCGATCAGGTTGCCGTGAGGGTCCCGGGCAAACGGAATGCGGTGGGCCGTCAGCAGGCATTCGATATGGGCCAGCACCCGCTCCTCGTGGAACGGGGCGGTGGGCAGGGCAAGCAGGCCCCCGGCTATTTTCAGGGGGTCATGCTCCATGGGGGTGCTGTTCGATCACATCACATTCGGGGTTGGGAGGCCGTTTGAGGATGTAGAACAGGCGGTCGGCGTCATCGTCACCCGGAGTCCACGGGATCATGTCGTGTACCGCCAGCACGGTCAACCCGGCGGCGGCGATGGCGTCGTCGATCCGCGCCTTGATAAAGCCGTGCTCCATTACCCGTACGTTGACATGGTGTCTGCCGCCGGCGCCGTTCGGCACGGCGGCGGTGAGATGCACGGTCAACCGCCGCGCATCCGCATCCCATACCGTGTGCCAGACGTTGTCGATGTCGCCTGCGCGGGTGCGGATTTCGCCGCTGCCCCAGTCTTCGGCCAGGTGCCGCACCGTGGCCAGGTCGCAGATGACGTGGCCGCCGGGGGTCAGGACGTCATAAAAACGCCGCAGGGTGTGAAAAAGCGCGTCCTCCGAGGCAAGCATGTTGAGGGAGTCGTAGGCGCACAGGAGCAAATCCACAGGCTGCGTCAAGGCAAGGTCCTGCATGGAACCGACCTGAAATGTGGCACCGCGGCCCTCGCACTTGGCCGTCGCCACCCGGATCATGTCGGCGGAACTGTCGATGCCGTGGGCGCGCACCCCCATGCGGGCCAATTTGCTCAGGGTTTCGCCGGTGCCGCAGGCCACGTCACACACGGAGCCAAAGCGGATGTCATGCTCCGTCATGGCGCGCTCGAAGGCGGCCCACCAGAGATCCTGAAAGTCTGAGCCGACCACCGGGTCGTAGATGTCGGCAAAGGTGGGAGCGCTCATGGAATATGCGTACCGGATGGCGGGGCAAATGATTTCGGGCCGGAACCTGTGGCCATTATGCCGGGCTGGGAGCGGTTTGTGAACGGTTCCCGGACGCCTTCCGGTGTGCGTTCGGGTCCCGGTCGGTTACACTGTGGTTACCCCCACCCGTTTATGACTGGTACTGATGAAGGCACTGTTCGATTTTTTCCCCATCCTGCTGTTTTTCGGGTCGTACAAGGTGTACGGCCTGATGACGGCCACCGCCGTGGCCATGGTCGCGGCGGTAGCGCTCGCCCTGTGGGGCTGGTGGAAAGACGGCAAGGTCTCGCCCATGCACCTGATTTCGGCCGGGCTGATCGTGGTGTTTGGCGGCGCCACCCTGCTGCTTGACGATCCACGTTTCATCAAGGCCAAGCCGACCATTCTGTACATGCTGCTGGCAGTGGTGTTCGGCGCCAGTATGTTTGCCAAAAAGACCATGACCGAGCGCATGTTCGAAATGGCGGCGGCCGACATCCCGATCGCCGCGCTGCGCCGGGTGAACCTGTGGTGGGCGGGCTTTTTTCTGTTTCTTGCCGGGGTTAACCTGTATGTGGCATGGCGCTTCGACACGAACACCTGGGTCAATTTCAAACTCTTCGGCCTGATCGGCCTGACGCTCCTGTTCGTGGCGGGCCAGGCGATCTATCTCACCCGCTTCACGGAAGCCGCCGAGGCGCCGCCGGAGGAGAACTCTTGAGTATGCGGACGGGGATTGTGGCGCGCGCACTGGTAGTCTTCACGATGCTTTGTGGGGCGTTGTTTCCGGCGGCGGACCCGGCCCGGGCCGAAGCGGTTAAGAGCGTGACCCTGGACAACGGCCTCCAGGTGGTTCTGAAGGAGGAGCACAAGGCCCCGGTGTCCACTTTCATGGTGTGGTACCGGGTGGGTTCCAGAAATGAGGTGACCGGGTTGACCGGCCTGTCCCACCTGCTTGAGCACATGATGTTCAAGGGCGCCTCCCTGTACGGCAAGGGTGAGTACGCCGACACGGTCGCCCGGCACGGGGGCACCCAGAATGCCTTCACCTCCCGCGACTACACCGCCTATTACATGAACTGGGCACCGGAGAACCTGCCTCAGTCCGTGTTGATGGAGGCGGACCGGATGAAAAACCTGCTGCTCGACCCGGAAGAGTTCGACCTGGAACGGGAGGTGGTGCGGGAGGAGCGGCGCCTGCGCATCGACGACAACCCCATCTCCGCCACCGTCGAGCAACTGTTTGCCACCGCTTACCAGGCGTACCCCTACCGCACCCCGGTGATTGGCTGGATGAGTGACCTGGAAGGGCTGACCCGGGACGATGCGCTACGCTACTACCGGCAGTATTACGGCCCCGACAACGCCACCGTGGTGGTGGTGGGTGATTTCGATTCGGACACCCTCCTGGAGCAGATTCGGCGCGGCTTTTCCAAAATTCCGCCGGTTCGGGACATTCCCGAAGTGCATACCCGCGAACCGTTGCAGGAGGGTCAGCGGCGGGTGTGGCTCAAGCGCGAGGCCCAGTTGCCGTTCGTGATCACCGGCTACCCCACGCCGAACTGGTCCGACGACGATGCCTACGCCCTTGAGGTTCTGTCCCGCATTCTGTTTGACGGCAAGCGTTCCCGCATCTACCAGCGGTTGATCTACAACGACCGTATTGCCGTGGATGCGGGTGGCAGCTACGACCCTCTGACGATCGGCACCCAGCTGTTCTACTTCTACGCCGTGGTTGCCCGGGACCACACGGCGGAGGAGGTGGAGGTCGCCATTGCCGAGGAGATCGGGCGCCTGCAACAGGAACCCCCGGAGGCCAGGGAACTGCAACGGGTGAAAAATCAGGTGGAGGCGAACTACATCATGAGGCTGGATTCGATCTATAGCCAGTCCATGGTGCTCGGTGAGGCGGTGACCGTGGGGGCGGGGGCCGATTACATAGAAACCTTTCCGGAGCGGATCCGCCGGGTTACCGCGGAAGACATCACCCGGGTGGCGAAAAAATACCTGGTTACCGACCGCAGCACGGTCGCCGTGCTGGTGCCCACCCCGGCCCCGGAAACGGCAGGCACAGATGGGGAGGGGGGCTCGTGAGGCGGCGGATTACATCCGCTCTGTGCGGGGTCCTGACCCTGCTGGGGATGGTGGGTTTCGCCCTTCCGGCGGCCGCATTCGGCATTGAGGTGCAGCGGGAGGTCCTGGCCAACGGCCTGACCGTACAGGTGGTCAACCGCCCCACCCTGCCGATCGTCATGGTCGAACTGGGGTTGGGCGTGGGCTCGGTGAATGACCCGGAGGGACAGGCCGGTACCGCCAGCATGACCGCCCGGCTATTGACCGAGGGTGCCGCCGGCAAGAGCGCCAATGAGATCGCCGAGGCGGTGGAGTTTGTCGGCGCAAAGCTCGGGGCCGATGCCGGACGCGACTTTAGCCAGGTCTACCTCAGCGCGCTGAAGAGAGACCTGAAAATGGGTTTGAACCTGCTTGCCGATGTGGTGATACGGCCGGATTTTCCGAACGGAGAGGTGGAGCGGGTGAAAGGCGAGGCGCTGGGCCAGATTGAGGTGGATCTGGACAATCCCGGCAAGGTGGCTGCCAAGGCGTTTGATGCCGAACTGTTCGGTGATCACCCGTACGGCAGGCCGCCGGAAGGCGATGCGGACAGCATCGCCGCCATTGATCGGAATGCGCTGGTGGCCTTTCACCGGCAGTATTACCGGCCTCAGGGCGCGGTGCTCAACTTCGTCGGCGACATCACCCGTATGGAGGCGGTCAAGCTGGCGAAAAAGACGTTTGGGGGCTGGCGGGGGGCGCCGCCGAGCCACTCGATTCCGCCGCCGCCTGCGCCGCCGTCCGGTACCCGGCTGGTCCGTATCGACCGCCCGGTGACCCAGGCGAATGTCGTGTTGGGGCACATGGGGCCGATGCGCAGCCACCCGGATTTTTACCCGGTGATCGTGATGAACTACATCCTGGGCGGTGGCGCCACCCACTCCCGTCTGGGCGACAGCATTCGGGAGGATCAGGGTCTCGCCTACGCCATCCAGAGCGGTTTCCGCGCCATGCGTCACGGCGGCGTGTTCAAGGTGATCTTTCAGACCAGGAACGAGAGCGCGGGGAAGGCGGTCAACAGCGCCCTGGACGAGATTCGCCGGATTCGCACCGAGCCGGTGAGCGATAAGGAACTGGCCGACGCCCGTTCTCATCTGGTGGGCCGCTTTCCATTCCGCATCGATACCAACAGCAAGGTGGCCGGATTGTTGAGTTTTATCCACATGCACGATTTGGGCGACAGTTATTTTGAAGACTACATGGCTCGGGTGGAAGCGGTGACGGTGGATGATGTCCAGCGGGTGGCAAACACCTATCTGCACCCGGACGACATGCTCTGGGTGGTGGTGTCAGATCCGGAAGAGGTCCTTCTTGAATCGCCATAAAACATTGAAATACATGAATTATTTTAGAGTCATGGGGCTGGGTCTGATGCTGGCGCTGAGTGTGCCGGCCCTGGCGCTGGCGGCGGATATTCTTTCCCCTGCCACGGCGGAGGAAGACGCCGACAGCCGGTTGTCCGTTCCGCCCCGGGCCCCGGAGTTTCTGTCGGCGCGGGTCTCCGTCCACGAACTGTCGGATTTGGGTGAAAAAACCACACTGTTCAAGATGAAAAAGCATGGCAACCGGCTGCGTCTTATCGCCGACCCGGACCCGGACCCCCGCTTTGTGCCCGGCACCTGGTTTGATTACGACCAAAATACGTACTACCGCAAACTGCTGGATCAGGACATCGTGTTCTCCTACCGGGTGGTTGCCGCGGATCGCATCCTTGCGCAGGTCTACGGCTATATGACCGCCCCGGAGGAGGAACGCTACTACCGGCTGGAGTTGAAGCAGGACGTGACCTACGACGGCCACCCCTGTACCTTGTCCCTGATCGGTTTTCCGTCCCCCCGGGGTATTCACGCCTTGCGTTGGGTGTGGGAGGCGAAGGATTTGAACGGATTTCCGGTGCGGGTGGTGTTTCCGCAGGGCAATGGCGTGCTGGCCACCATCGAGTATACGGATCTCGACCCGACGCCGTTTGACCCGGCGTTGGTGCTTCCCCCCGAGTCGTTGCCCGTCATGAGCGGGTTTTAGGTGGCACTTCAGGTCCGGCGACTGTTGCACACCCGTATGCGGGTGAGCGATATGGAGGCCACGGTGCGTTTTTATACGGACGTGCTGGGCCTTTCGGTGAGCGCCCGGCATACTTCGCCGAGAGGATCCAAACTGGTGTTTCTGAGCGTGCCGGGTTCCGCGGAGGAGATCGAGTTGTGCAGTTTCCCGGAAAGCGGCAACGTCCATGTGCCGGAGGACCTGGTTCATCTCGCATTTGAGGTGGACGACATGGAGGCCACGGTACGGCATCTGGGTGAGCTCGGGGTGCCGGTGACGGACGGGCCGACGGTGTCGAGTTCGGGCAGTTTTTGTTTTATTGACGCCCCCGAGGGGTACGAGATCGAGTTGATTCAACGGGGTTGATCGGGTGAACGCGTGTGCGGAAGGGGCGATTGGGCCGCACACTGATGGGAGTACGGGGCATGCGGATATTCGCCATGGGACTTTTGCTTCTTGTTTGGGGGTGCGCGTCCAGCCCACCCCTGACTGCTCAGGAAGTGTTCGACGCCCGCCCGGCGTCGTTTGCCTCCCGGGTGACCGTTACTGGAAACGACGTGCCGGGGCCGCTGGTGGTCCGTGAGTTGACCGCCCGCTTCAATAATGGCACTGAATCCGTAGAGGTGGGGGTGGGCGACCCACTGATGGCGACGGTGGATGTCTGGTTTAACGGCAACGGCCAGTTTATCGCCCACTGGGAGCGGAACGGGGAAGTGATCGACCGGATCCGCGTCTATGTCACCTACGGTGAGTTTTTGCGGGTGGAACTGGACGATCCGGCCTATCTGCCCACCACCCGTCCCGGCCGCCACGCGCTCCGCTTTGTCATGGAAAATCCGGTGGCGGAAGGACTGGAGCGGAGCCTGACCTACGAGGTGGTCAGCAGCTATCGCTGACCCCTGAGGCGGCCTTGGCCGGACAGGGCGGATGGGCGCTTCCGGTAGATATATTCACAATTAATTCAACAGCCTAAGTCCGGATTGACCGGTGGATAGCGCGCTCCACGAGGGCTGGTTCACAGGGGATGGCGCGCCGGGTTGGCGGTGATCGCCCGGCGGTTGTCCGGCCTCCGCCCTCGGTCGGCGAGGGGGTCGCTCATCCGGCCAACATAACCGTGCCAATGAGGCCCAGCAGCACCGCAAACCAGCGTCTCAGGGCCGCTGCCGGGGTGCGGTGGGCCCAACGCGCCCCCAACGGCGCGCACAGCATGCTGGCGGCCGACACCGAAACCAGCGCGGGGAGGTGAATGTGGCCAATACCGGTGGCGATTCCCGGACCGCCGCCGATGGAGAAGGCCAAGCTGCCCGCCAGGGCGATCGGCAGGCCGCCGGCGGCGGAGGTGCCCACCGCCGGGTGTATGGGCAGCCCGCAGCGGAGCAGGTAGGGCACCGTGAGGGAGCCGCCACCAATGCCAACCAGGGCGGAAAGGGCTCCAATGCCGGTTCCGGCGGCGGCGGGCGGCGGGTTCCACCCACCTGTTTTGCGCTGACCTCCAAACCCCATGTGCAGCGCCACAAACAGCGCGAACAGGCCGACGCTGGCGCGCAGCAGGCTGCCGTCCATCCAGCGGGCCAGGGCGGCCCCGGCCAAGGCCCCGATGGCGAGGGCGGGGGCAAGGCTGCGGAACCGTTTCCAATCCACCATGCGCGCCCGGTGGTGGGCGCGCATGGAGACCATGGCGGTGGGCACGATGGCGGCCAGTGAGGTGCCCACGGCGGCGTGGATGGCGGTGGTGTCCGAATAGCCCTGGGCGGCGAAGGCGAAGGTCAGGGCCGGTACCACCACCAGTCCGCCGCCGACCCCGAGCAGCCCGGCCAGTAGTCCGGCGGCGGCGCCGGTGGCCAGATAGAGGATAAAATAGACCGTGGCGACGGCCATTACGGGATGTCTCCGGATTCGGGGGGATGGGGCGGTTTTTCCTCGGTTTTCAGCAGGTTTGTGAGCGGGTCCATGAGGGGGCTCATGAGGTACACCTGGGCGTTTCTCTGGTTGTTGTAGATGGCCTGCCGTTCGACTGGCAGAGCGTCCAGCCGGGCGGCGGTGAAGCCGTTTTCCAGGAACCAGTGGGCGGTCTGCGTGGTGAATACGAACAACTGTGAGAGTCCCTCCCTTCGGGCCAGGCGGACCATGTGGGAAAGCAGGGTGGCGGCCCGTCCGGCGCCCCGGTAGGCGGGATGCACCGCAAGACATGCCAATTCCGCCAGCTCCTCGCCGGCAAAGCGGTGCAGGGCGGCGCAGCCGATGATCATGCCATCCCGCTCCATCACCACGTAATCACCGATTTCCATTTCCAGCCGCTCCCGGGAACGCCGCACCAGAATGCCGGCCTCCTCCAGCGGGGAGATCAACTCGAGTATGCCGCCGATGTCCTCGATGGTGGCGTTGCGGGTGGTTTCATAATCCCCTTTGGAGATCAGGGTACCGATCCCGTCCCGGGTGAACAGTTCGCGCAGCACCGCGCCATCCACCCGCCGGTCCAGCAGATGAGTGCGCGGAACGCCGCCGTGGAGGGCCTCAATACAGGCCGCAAGGGCGGCCGAGATGGGTTCGGAAGGTCTTGCCGTCGCCAGGTGCAGTGCGGCGCCGGTCAGGTCCATTTCCCGCACCGGATTGCCGTCCGCGTCCACCGGCCCCGGCCCGTCGGTCAGGCAGATCAGTTTGTCCGCCGCTACCGCCTTGGCACAGGCGGCGGCCACCTCGGTGGCCGACAGGTTGAAGGTTTCGCCGGTGGCGGAGTAGCCCATCGGCGGCACCAGCACAATGGCGTTGTTATCCAGCATGTGCCGGATCGCCTCCCGGTCCACCCGCCGCACCCGTCCGGTGAATTTGAAATCGATACCGTCCCGTATACCGACCGGGCGGGCGACGACCAGATTGCCGGAGGCGACCCGCACCCGCGCCCCCGCCATGGGCGAATTGGGCAGGCCCATGGAGAGCAGCGCCTCGATTTCCATGCGGACCGCGCCGACCGCTTCCCGCACCGCCACCATGGCCTCCGGCGGGGTGATCCGCAGGGCGCCGCGAAAACCTGTATTGAGCCCGAGGGCGGTAAGCCGCTTGCCCAGCTGGGGGCGGCAGCCGGGCACCAGAATCAGCCGCACGCCGAGGGCGGCGAGTTGGGCGATATCGTGGATCAGGGCGGCAAAGCCCTCCGCCGCCACGGTTTCACCGCCAAAGGTGACCACGAAGGTGCGCCCCCGATGGGCGTTGATGTAGGGGGAGGCGCCCCGGAAGAAGCTCACGAATGGCGACGGTGCGGCGGAAATCGGCGGCCCCGCCGGATAGGGCAGGTCGGGACGGATTTCCGTGGGGTGTACCCCGAGCACCGCAGCCAGCCGCAGGGCCATGTGGGTGCTGATGCGGGTACGGCCCCGCACCATCTGGCTGACGGCCCCCTGGGTGATCCCCACCTGGCGGGCAAGATCCGCTTGGGAGGGGCGGCTGCCGAGGTGTTTGGCCTGGCCTTCCCGCCAGTCCTCCAGAATCCGCGCGAGGTTTCTGGCGGCCTGCCGGTCGGCGCCGGAGAGCGCTGAGTGGGGTGTTTTAGGCATCTAATAAAAAAGGGGTTGTAAGTGTTATATCCCTCTAATCATTTAAATATATTAGCAAACAAAAACATATATGAGGGAATTAACCCCGGAGTAAAGGTTTTTTTTATTAATTTTCCTATGAAGAAACGATCAGTCGGGATTGGCGCAAAAACGCTGGATCAGGTCGCGCAGCAGCATGACCGTGGGGTCGATCCGGTCGATGCTCAGGCACTCGTCCGGCTGGTGCGCCACCGCCAGATCGCCGGGGCCGAGGATCACCGTTTCCATGCCGAGGGCGGTCAGATATGGCCCCTCGGTGCCGAAGGTCACCGCCCCCGGTGAGGCGCCGGTCAAGGCGCAGGCGGCTTTCAGGATTTCCGCCTGATCCCCGGTTTCCAAAGCGGGAATACCGTCGAACAGGGCTTCAAAATTAACCTCCAGACCGCTGCCGAGGATCGCTTTGGTGACCCGCTCGTGCAGTTCGTCCCGCAGGCTTGATAAGCTCATGCTCGGCAGAATGCGTAGGTCCACATGCAGTTCGCAGGCGCCGCAGATACGATTCGGGCTGTCGCCGCCGTGAATATGCCCCAGATTGAGGGTGGGCACCGGCACCTTGAAGCGGGGGTCCTTATGTTGCTCCGCCAATGTCTCCCGCCAGGCCATGAGCGCCGCCAATACCCGGTACATGCCGTCCAGGGCGTTGATTCCCATATCCGGGTCGCTGGAGTGGCCGGAACGGCCGGTGAGCCGGATGGCCTCCATCAGCATGCCCTTGTGGACCTGCACCGGCCGCATGGAGGTGGGCTCGCCGATCACCGCGTGGCGGGGTGCGGGCAGCCCTTCCGCATGCAGGGCCCTGGCCCCGGCCATGGTGGTCTCCTCGTCGGCGGTGGCGAGGAAGGTCAGCGGCCGGGTGAGGGTGTTGGCGCGGAAATCCCGCGCCGCTTCCACCACCAGGGCCAGAAACCCCTTCATGTCGGTGGTTCCGAGGCCGTAGAGGGCGCCGTTGCGCTCGGTGAGGGTAAACGGGTCGGAAGCCCAGAGGTGTTCGTTGCAGGGCACCGTGTCCGTATGACCGGCGATGACGAGGCCGCCTTCGCCTGCGCCCAGGGTCGCGATCAGGTTGGCTTTTTCCGGATTGTCCGGCAGGGGCTGGATGTGGATGGCGAAGCCCAGGGGCTCCAGCCACCCGGCCAGCAGCTCAACCACCTGTCGGTTGCTTTGGTCCAGTTCCGGAAGGGCGGCGGAAACCGATGGTTTTTCAACCAGTTGGGCGATCATTTCGATCGGTCTGGGCAGCATGTGGGCGCTTAAGCTCATGGGTCGATTGTGGTGCGCGGGCGCGGCGGGTGCAAACCGGGAACAAAAAAAGGGGGAGGCGTTTCCGCCTCCCCCTTCCCCCCTCTCATCCGTGAGTGGTGCTCCTCCGTCCAGTTACGAAAGGCGGGAGTTTTTCCGCGCCGGGCTTCCCTCCCACGCCAGCCGGTTTCCCAGCCTGCGTATTACCGCAGCGGGCCGCGCCCGTTAGCTGCAGCCGACGCTGCAGCCGCAGTTGACGCATTTGTAGCAGGCGCCGTTGCGCACCAGCATGGAGCCGCATTCCGGGCACGGCGGTGAGTCCTCCTGGGCCTGGAAGGTGGTGTCGGCGTGCTCGGCATGGCCCTTTTGCTGAGCCGGTTCCACCCGCTCCGGGGTCTCCGCCGGGGCTTCCCCTTCCGGCTTGATGAACTTGTTCCCGAGCCAGCGGAACACATAGTCGATCACGCTTTTGGCGATCGGTACGTCCGGGTTGCCGGTGAAGCCCGCGGGCTCGAACCGGGTGTGGCTGAACTTCTTCACCAGGGCCGGCAGCGGCACCCCGTACTGCAGGGAGATGCTGGTACCGGTGGCCACCGAGTCCATCAGGCCGCTGATGGTGGAGCCCTGCTTGGCCATGGTGATGAATATCTCGCCCGGGCTGCCGTCATCGTACATGCCGACGGTGATGTAGCCCTCGTGACCGCCCACGCTGAACTTGTGGGTGATCGACTGGCGCTCGTCCGGCAGCCGCCGTCGCTGCGGCTTGACCTCGCCCTTGACCGCGCCGCCGTCTTCCTGCATGGAGGTGTTCAACGGCTGGGTGCGTTTGGAGCCGTCCCGATAGATGGCGACCGCCTTCACGCCGAGCTTCCAGGCGTCGATGTAGGCGTCCCTGATCTCCTCCACGGTGGCCTCCTGGGGCACGTTCACTGTCTTGGAGATGGCCCCGGACAGGAACGGCTGGGTGGCACCCATCATGCGGATGTGGCCCATGGGCGCGATGGAGCGGATGCCGCCGGCGGGCTTGAAGGCGCAGTCGAATACCGGCAGGTGCTCGTCGGACAGTCCCGGCGCGCCCTCGATGGTCTCGTTTTCATCGATATAGTTATTGATGGTGTCGATCTGAGCCTTGTTGTAGCCCAGCGCCTCCAGCCCCTCGGGTACGGTGTTGTTGACGATCTTCATGAGACCGCCGCCCACCAGCTTCTTGTACTTGACCAGGGCGATGTCCGGCTCCACCCCGGTGGTGTCGCAATCCATCATGAAGCCGATGGTGCCGGTGGGTGCCAGCACCGACATCTGGGCGTTTCGGTAGCCGTTGCGCTCACCGCTTTCGATGGCCTCGTCCCACACCTGGGCGGCGGCTTCCATCAGGTTATCGTCCACGTACTGGGCCTCGATGTTGTCGACCGCGGCACGGTGCTTTTTCATCACCCGCAGGAACGGCTCCCGGTTGACGCCGTAGCCCGCGAACGGACCCACCTTGGCGGCCACCTCGGAAGAGACGGCATAGCCGTAGCCGGTCATCAGCGCGGTGATGGCGGCGGCCTCGGCCCGGCCCGCTTCGGAGTCGTAGGGCAGGCCCTTGCTCATCAACAGCGCGCCCAGGTTGGCGAAGCCCAGGCCCAGGGGGCGGTAGTCCTCGCTGTTTTTGCCGATCAGCTCGGTGGGGTAGCTGGCGCCGGAGACGATGATCTCCTGGGCCAGGGACACCACGCGCACCGCCTGCTTGAAGGCGGGCACGTCAAAATCGCCGTTATCCAGGCGGAACTTCATCAGGTTGAGGGAGGCCAGGTTGCAGGCCGAGTCGTCCAGGAACATGTACTCGGAGCACGGGTTGCTGGCGTTGATCGGCGCCGTGTTGGGGCAGGTGTGCCAGCTGTTGATGGTGGTGTCGAACTGCATACCCGGATCGCCGCAGACCCAGGTGGCCTCGGCGATCTTGTCCATCAGCTCACGGGCCTGATAGGTCCACATCGTCTTGCCGGTGGTGCGGGCCACGGTGTTCCACTCCTTGTCCTCGATGACCGCGCGCATGAACTCGTCGGACACCCGCACCGAGTGGTTGGCGTTCTGGAAGTGAACCGAGTCGTAGGCGCCGCCGGGGACGTTGAAGCCGCCGTCGTAGCCGGCGTCGATCAGGGCCCAAGCCTTCTTTTCCTCGATTTCCTTGCACTCGATAAATTCAACAATATCGGGGTGGTCGGCGTTCAGGATGACCATTTTTGCCGCCCGCCGGGTCTTGCCGCCGCTTTTGATGACGCCGGCAAAGGCGTCGAAGCCGCGCATGAAGGAGACCGGACCGGAGGCAATGCCACCGCCGTGCAGGTGCTCCATGGAGCCGCGCAGCACCGAGAGGTTGGAACCGGCGCCGGAGCCGCCCTTGAACAGCATGCCCTCGGTCTTGGCAAGGTCCAGTATGCTGCTCATGGAGTCTTCGGTGCCGTTGATGAAGCAGGCCGAACACTGGGGGGCCTCGGAAAGGCCGCAGTTGAACCAGACCGGGCTGTTGAAGCTGGCCTTCTGCCGCACCAGAAGATGGGTCAGCTCCTCGGTGAAGATGTCACGCTCCTCCTCGCCGGAAAAATAGCCTTTCTCCAGTCCCCAGCGGGCCACGGTGTGGGTTACCCGGTCGATGAGCTGCTTCAGGGAGTGTTCGCGGGCGGGGGAGCCCAGGTGGCCGTGGAAGTATTTGGAAACCACCACGTTGGTGGCCATCTGCGACCACTCCTTGGGCATTTCGACGTTGTTCTGCTCGAACAGCACCTCACCCTTTTCGTTGGCGATCGAGGCCGAGCGGGTTTCCCACTCGATCTCTTCATAGGGGTGCACCCCCTGGGTGGTGAAATAGCGCCGCACCAGACCGGGACCGGGTTGTGCCTTGGCCGCCTCGGCGCCCAGCTGCCCCAGTTCCATCTGGGTTTCCTTGGATCCTTTACGTTCCACCTTCTCCCCCACAGCCCCCTTGTTTACGGACGTATCGTTCCCCGCGGAGTTTGCCGCTTCTTCACCCATTGTAGCCCCTGCTCCTGACTATGCTTGCGATTTTGGTGTTTTTCGGGGGGGCTTGCCGATCCTGCCCTGTATCCCCGATCCGTCGATATGAAACGCCAGCGAATTGCGACCCGAGGCGCGCCGCCAACGTGACTCGAAAGCTATCAGCCGGAAAATGGGCTGTCAACCCGAAAAACACAACATCTAGTACCCCCCAATAATCGTGCCACACGATGTAGTGTTAATAAGGCTGTGGATAACCCTGTGCCCCAAGGCCGGGCGGCCTTGGCTCGGGCTGTCATCAACGACTTGGGGATAAACGCGGATGCCGGGGGAAGTTTTTGCGTGGTATGCTGGCGCCACCTTGGATTTGTGCGAAGGGTGCGTGGCGGGAGGCAAGTTCCCCCGTTTCGGCTTGGCCCGGTCAATGATGTGGGTGGCGCCGAAGGCGTTGCCGCCGCATGTTCGTCATTAACTTGGAGGATTTATGTTTCGGGGAAGCATCGTCGCCCTTGTCACCCCCCTCGACAGCGAGGGTCGGGTGGACGAGAAGGCCCTGTCGGAGTTGGTCGCCTGGCATGTCGACCAAGGCACCCATGGCATCGTGCCGTGCGGTACCACGGGCGAATCGGCCACTTTGTCCCATGCGGAACACCAGCGGGTGGTAGAGATCGTGGTGCAGGCATCCGCCGGACGGGTACCGGTGATCGCCGGTACCGGGTCGAACTCCACCGACGAGGCCATCGAACTCACCCGTCACGCCAAGGCGGCGGGGGCGGATGGCGCGCTGTTGATCACCCCTTACTATAATAAGCCGACCCAGGAAGGCCTGTTCCGTCACTATGAGGCGGTGGCCAGGGCGGTGGACATCCCCCAGGTGCTTTACAACGTGCCGAGCCGCACCGCCGTCAACATGCTGCCCGCCACCGTGGCGCGGCTGGCGCCGATCGACAACATCGTGGCCGTCAAGGAGGCCACCGGCGAGGTGGCGGTGACCGGCGAGATTCTGCGCTTATGTGGCGACCGGATCCAGGTGCTGTCCGGCGACGACTTTTCCAACCTGGGTCTTCTGGCCATGGGCGCGGTGGGTGCCATCTCGGTGACCGCCAACGTGATTCCCGCGGACCTTGCCCAAACCTTCGATGCCTGGGAACGGGGCGACCTGGCCGAGGCGAGGCGTTTGCACTACAAGTCGATTCCGCTGCACTCGGCGATGTTTATCGAAACCAGCCCGATCCCGGTGAAGACCGCCCTTGCCCTCATGGGGCGGATCAAATTGAACCTGCGCATGCCTCTGTGTGAGCTGTCCGAGGCGAGTCTCGAGCAGCTTAAGAGGGTGATGGCGGATGCGGGCCTGCTCCGGGAGCGTACGGCGTGAGCACCCTTCGTATCGCCATTACCGGTGCTGCCGGGCGCATGGGTCAGGAGTTGGTGAGGCTGGTGCATCAGGGGGAGGGTACCGTGGTTACCGTCGCCACCGAGGTTCCCACCCACGGTCAGGTGGGTCACGATGCCGGGGTGGTGGCGGGCATCGGTCCGATCGACGTGACGGTGACCCCGGACCTTTCCCACGACATCGGTCGTAGCGACGTGGTGATTGATTTTTCCAGCCCCGAGGCCACCGTGCGCCATGCGCAGATCGCCGGGGAAGCCGGGGTATCAATGGTGATCGGCACCACCGGCCTGTCCACCGATCAGGCGGCTCACATCGCATCCAGCATGGAGGGGTTGCCGTATATCAAGGCGCCCAATATGAGCGTCGGCGTGAACCTGGTGTTCAAGCTGCTGGACATGGCGGCCCGTGCCCTGACCGAGGAGTACGACATCGAGATTATCGAGGCGCATCACCGTCATAAAGTGGACGCGCCCTCCGGCACCGCCCTGCGCATGGGCGAGGTGGTGGCCGCCGCCCGCGGCGTCACCCTGGACACCCACGGCGTGTTCGCGCGCCACGGCCAGACCGGCGCCCGCGAGCCGGGCAGCATCGGCCTGCAGAGCCTGCGTATGGGGGACGTGGCCGGTGAGCACACGGTCATGTTCGCCGCCGACGGCGAGCGGGTGGAGATCGGCCACCGGGCGAGCGGTCGAGAGACCTTTGCCCGTGGCGCCATTCGCGCCGCCCGCTGGGTGGTGACCCGGCCTCCCGGCTTGTATGACATGCAGGATGTGCTCGGTCTCAAGTAGTCCGGCGTTTCGCTCCGGGGGTTCCCGTGTCTGACCACGAAATCATTGCCTACGTCGGCATCGGCGCCAACCTGGGGGAGCGCGAGGCCAGTTGCCGGGCCGCCGCCCTCGCCCTGGGCGGGATTGACGGGGTGCGTCTGCTCGGAACCTCTCGCTGGCGCGAGACGGCTCCGGTGGGGCCGGTGCCCCAGGGGGCGTTTATCAACGGTGTTGTCGAGCTTTCCACCACCCTGAGCCCGGAGGCGCTGCTTGCCGCCTGTCTTGCCATTGAATCGGACATGGGCCGGGTGCGGGATCTGCGCTGGGGTCCCCGCACCATTGACCTGGACCTGTTGCTCTATGGCGATGCGGTGATTCAGCGCCCCGGCCTGAGCGTGCCCCACCCGGAAATGCATCGCCGAGGGTTCGTCATGGAGCCGCTGGCGGAGCTGGCTCCCGAGCGGGTGCATCCGGTTCTGGGCGAGACCATGACGGCATTGCGGGACAGGCTCACCCGGAAACAGGAGGTGGTGACCTGAGTATTCCCACCGCATCCACCCGGATGGACATGGCGGCCCTGTCCGACGGCTGGCGGCGGGCGGGCGAGTCGGTCGGCCTGGTGCCAACCATGGGTGCCCTGCATGAAGGCCACGCCTCCCTGATTCGCCAGGCCCGCAGTGAGTGCGACCGGGTGGTGGTGTCCATCTTTGTCAATCCCAGACAGTTTGGCCCCGGTGAGGATTTCGGGCGTTATCCGAGAACCCTCGACGCCGACCGGGAGTTGGCTGAAGTAAACGGCGCCGACGTCATATTCGCGCCCACGCCGGAGGTGGTGTACCCGCCGGGATTTCAGACCGTCGTGGAGGTGGGGCCGCTCACTGAACGATTGTGCGGACTGGATCGGCCCGGACATTTCGACGGCGTCACCACGGTGGTGGCGCGGTTGTTCGGTTTGGTGCGTCCGGAACGGGCCTACTTCGGCCAGAAAGACTATCAGCAGGCGCAGGTGATCCGGCGCATGACCGAGGATCTGGCATTGCCGGTGACGGTGGTGGTTTGCCCCATCGTGCGGGATACGGACGGCCTGGCTTTGAGCTCCCGCAACCGTTACCTGTCGGAGGCTGAGCGCAAACGGGCGCGCGCGGTGCCGGAGAGTCTGGCGCGGGTGGCGGCGCGTTTTGTGGCCGGCGACACCGACGCCGACCGGGCACTCGCGGAGATGGGCGCGTGGCTGGGTGCGGCGGGGGTCGGGGTCGACTATGTAGCGGCATGTGACCCGGACACCCTGACGCCGGTGAAAGAGCTGTCCGAAGGGGTGGTGATGCTGGTCGCTGCACGCATCGGAGGCACCCGTCTGATCGATAATACGATCCTGCCCGAGGCACCCCCGTCCGGGGGTTGAGGAACGCGCCCGGAGGGGCGCATTCCGGAATCCTGCATTCGTGGAAAAAAGCACTTGGAGGGCATTGACGGAACACATTCCCAATGCTTACAATGCTTAGCTTTTCCGCAAGGGTCCATCCCATGTCCGTGTGAGTGCCGATGTCCGGCACCATTTGTGAGGTTTGCATGCCGACGATCAGTCAGCTGATCCGCAAGGGTCGTAAGAAATCCGTAACGCGCAGCAAGAGCGCCGCGCTCAAGAGCTGTCCGCAAAAGCGGGGTGTTTGCATTCGTGTTTACACCACCACCCCGAAGAAGCCGAACTCGGCGCTTCGCAAGGTGGCGCGTGTGCGACTCACCAATGGGTTGGAGGTCACCTCCTACATTGGCGGCGTGGGGCACAATCTGCAGGAGCACAGCATCGTGTTGATTCGCGGTGGTCGTGTGAAGGACCTTCCGGGTGTGCGTTATCACATCGTGCGCGGCGCGCTCGACACCTCGGGTGTGTCGGATCGTCGCCGGGGTCGTTCCAAGTACGGCGCCAAGCGGCCCAAGTAACGAGAGGATTGGTTAATGTCTCGTCGTAGCAGTGCTCAAAAACGCGTTCCGCTTCCGGATCCGAAGTACATGGACGTGCTGGTTGCGCGTCTGGTGAACGTGATCATGAAGGACGGCAAGAAGGGTGTCGCGGAAGGCATCGTCTACCGGGCCTTCGATCTGGTTTCGGAGAAGATGGGCCGGGACGGCAAGGAAGTGTTTGAGGAAGCCCTGGAGAACATCCGACCCACGGTTGAGGTTCAGTCCCGCCGGGTGGGGGGTGCATCCTATCAGGTGCCGATCGAGGTGCGTGCCGATCGCCGTACCGCGCTGGGGCTTCGCTGGCTGGTTCGTCACGCAGTGTCCCGTGCCGGTCGTTCGATGCATGAAAAGCTGGCTCACGAGATGATGGATGCCGTCAACAAGACGGGTGGTGCTTACAAGAAGCGCGAAGACACCCATCGGATGGCGGATGCGAACCGCGCCTTTGCGCACTTCCGGTTCTAGGGGGAGCGGGTCTCAGGTATTCCGTTCGAGCAAGGTTTAAGCATGGCACGTACACACGAACTCAACCGCTGGCGCAACATCGGCATCATGGCGCACATCGATGCGGGCAAGACCACGACCACCGAGCGTGTGCTGTTCTACACCGGTGTTTCCCATAAGATCGGCGAGGTGCACGACGGTGCTGCCACCATGGACTGGATGGAGCAGGAGCAGGAGCGTGGCATCACCATCACCTCCGCTGCCACCACCTGTTTCTGGAGGCGCGACAACAACGAGTACCGGGTCAATATTATTGATACGCCGGGCCACGTGGACTTCACCATTGAGGTGGAGCGCTCCCTGCGCGTGCTGGATGGCGCGGTCGCGGTGTTCGATTCGGTCAGCGGCGTGGAGCCCCAGTCCGAAACGGTGTGGCGTCAGGCGGACCAGTACAAGGTGCCGCGCATCTGTTTCATGAACAAGATGGACCGCATGGGCGCCAACTTCTTCAACAGCGTCCAGACCATTGTGGACCGGTTGCAGGCGCGTCCGGTCGCCATGCAGATTCCCATCGGTGCCGAAGACGCCTTCCTGGGGCATGTGGACCTGGTGGAGATGAAGGCCATCCTGTTCAAGGATGAGACCATGGGCGCTGAGTACAGCATCGAAGACATTCCCGCTGATATGGTCGACCAGGCCAACGAGTACCGCGAGAAGCTGATTGAGGCGGCCGCGGACTTCGACGACGCCATCATGGAGAAATTTCTGGAAGGCGATGTGGATGGCATCAGTGCGGCGGCCATTCGCGCCGCCATCCGCAAGGGCTGCCTGTCCCTTGAGATTGTGCCGTGCCTCCTGGGGTCCGCTTTCAAGAACAAGGGTGTTCAGCCGCTGCTCGACGCGGTGGTCGACTACCTGCCGTCGCCTGAGGATATTGGCGAAGTGGTGGGTCAGGATGAGGACGGCGCCGAACTGGTCCGCAAGTTCTCCGATGACGAGAAATTTTCCGCGCTGGCCTTCAAGGTGGCAACCGACCCGTACGTGGGCGTGATTACCTTCATCCGGGTTTATTCGGGCGTGCTGGCCAGCGGTTCCTACATCTACAACCCGATCAAGGGCAAGCGTGAGCGCGTGGGCCGCCTGCTGCAGATGCACGCCAACAAGCGTGACGAGATTGAAGAGGTGCGCGCAGGTGATATCGCCGCCGTCGTGGGTCTTAAGGACACCACCACCGGTGACACCCTGTGTGCTGAGGACGCCCACATAATCCTCGAGAAGATGGTGTTCCCGGAGCCGGTGATTTCGGTGGCGGTGGAGCCCAAGACCAAGGACGACCATCAGAAGATGGGCGTAGCGCTGGGCAAGCTGCTGGCGGAGGATCCGTCCATGCGTGTGATCACCGACGAGGAAACCGGCGAGGTCATTCTGTCCGGCATGGGCGAGTTGCACCTGGAGATCCTGGTGGACCGCATGCGCCGCGAGTTCAAGGTGGAGGCCAACGTCGGCAAGCCCCAGGTGGCCTACCGCGAGACCATCACCAAGAGCGTCGAGGTCGAGGGCAAGTTCGTCCGTCAGAGTGGTGGCCGCGGTCAGTACGGTCACGTCTGGCTGCGTCTTGAGCCCCAGGAGCCGGGCGAGGGCTTTGAGTTCCTCAACGAGGTGGTTGGTGGTGCCGTGCCTCGGGAGTACATCCCGGCGGTGCAGAAGGGCATCGAAGAGGCGATGGAGAACGGCGTTCTGGCGGGCTACCCGATGGTGGACTTCAGGGCGGCGCTGTACGACGGCTCCTACCACGATGTGGACTCCAACGAGATGGCCTTCAAGGTGGCCGGTTCCATGGCCTTCAAGGACGGTGCGGGACGGGCGGGCCCCCAGCTGCTTGAGCCGATCATGTCCAACGAGGTGATCGTGCCGGAGGAGTACATGGGTGACGTGATCGGTAACCTGAATTCCCGCCGTGGCCGGATCTCAGGCATGGAGGCCCGGGGCGGTGCCCAGGTGATCTCCTCAATGGTGCCGCTGGCCGAGATGTTCGGCTACGCCACCCAGCTTCGCTCCATGACCCAGGGGCGTGCGACATTCACCATGATGTTCTCTCACTACGAGCCGGTGCCCAAGCAGGTGAGCGAGGAAATCGTGGCCCGGGTCAAGGGCAAGTAAGACTTTTTCGGTATTGATACACACTCGGTATATCGGTAAACAGGTAAGGAGCGGATAGGTCATGGCCAAGGAAACATTTGACAGAAGCAAGCCGCACGTCAATGTGGGGACGATCG